>WAPN01000025.1 GCA_015520735.1 Desulfurococcales archaeon | reverse complement strand
CTTTAATAAAATTTTACTTGTTATTTTGTCTCCTATCTTGATTTTTATTATTATTTTATTATTTCTCTATTTAACGTTCAAATCAAAAATAATAAAATTGTTTTTATTACTGATATCAAAAACAATAATTCTCTTTTTATTTATGTTTTTATTAATATTCCTACTAGCTATTAAATATGTTGTAAGCTTCATTTCATTGTCTCTTTCATTTTATCCTTCATATACGTTGTTTTCAGTTGCAATACAGATAATAGTGATTATTGTTAATTATTTTGTTAGAATAATAAGATCTTCTAGAAACCAGGTTACTAATTATAGGTACGGAGATATCTTTATGTTTATAACCTTTGCAGTATGGATGTTTATTTATACTAAAACCATTGTAGAACCAATAACTCTACTACCTCTATACCACTATTATAAAATATACCACTATTATAAAACAAGTTATGAGATTGTTCTTGATTCTCTAGCTTTATCCGTGTTTATGATCTCTATTGCTACTTACATTAAGCATGAATATGAGGATAAAGGCATTATAATAACGGATGATCTTTCTGAAGTTTCTCCTAGGAACGATAAAAATGGTAGCGAACTCCAATCTATTTTAGTAATGCATATTATCTTGTTTTTAATTGCTATTATTCCTCTTCGGTATTTTGTCCATATTTTTGTTGAATTGTCAATCTTTTTTATCTTTTTCTTAGATTTATTGTTTGTTTTATATCTGCTTTACATTTATACTTTTGTTAGGTTTTTGAATAGTAAATATCTGGGTGGCTATGAAGGTTGAGCTTATAAGGTTGTGTTGATGCATGCTACGTAATGGTTCTGGGTGACCTCTACTGGTTCTGGCTCTGTGATGCTGCATTGCTTGGTTGCGAATGGGCATCTTGTGTGGAATCTGCATCCTGGGGGCGGGTTCTTGGGGTCTGGTATGTCTCCCTTGATCTTTAGTCTTTCTCTTTCTCTCTTCCTTATGCTTGGTACTGCGTCTATGAGTGCTTTTGTGTAGGGGTGTGCGGGGTTGTTTATGACTTCTTCCGTGGGGCCTATTTCCACGATTTTTCCCAGGTACATGACTGCTATACGGTCGCCGATTATTCTTCCTACGCCTATATCGTGTGTTATGAAGAGTGTTGATAGCTGGTATTCTCTGCGGAAGCTTTCGAGCAGGTCTAGTATTGATGCTCTCATCGACACGTCTATCATTGAGACTGCCTCGTCGGCCACGATGAACTCCGGCTTCAGTATCATGGCTCTAGCGATGACTACTCTCTGCCTCTGGCCTCCGCTGAGGTGGTGTGGTAGTCTCTCATAGAACTCCCCAGGAGGTGTTAGGCCTACGCGTTTGAGCATTGCTAGTACTTGTTCGCGTGCCTCCTTCTTTGTTGCTAGGTCGTGTATTATGAGTGGTTCTGCTATCTGGTCTCCTATCTTGATCCTTGGGTTGAGGCTGGCGTATGGGTCCTGGTATATCATCTGCATGTGTCTGCGGAGGGGTCTGAGCTCTTTCCTAGTGAGCTTCGTGATGTCTCTGCCTTTGAATATTATCTGTCCATGACTGGGCTCCTCAAGCCTCAATACTAGCCTGCCTGTCGTGGTCTTGCCGCACCCGCTCTCCCCTATGAGGGAGAGCGTCTCACCCTTCTTGATCGTGAAGCTTATACCGTCCACAGCTCTAACGTATTCTTGGCTGTGCCCTCTGATCATGTCGAGCAGCGTCCTGGTTACTGGGAAGTATTTCCTTAGATCCTTGACGATTAGAACAGGCTCCACCATATCTGATCACCCCTCGACCTCACTTGATCCAGCCTTATGACATGCTACGCAGTGTTCTCCAAAACACCTTAGGACAGGTTCTTCCCTCCTACATCTATCGTCGGCATAGCGGCAGCGCGGATGGAACCTGCATCCCGGCGGCGGGCTCCGTAGATCTGGCGGGTAGCCTAGTATGCTCTCGATCTTCTTGGGGCCCCATAGGTCTGGCACGCTTTTGAGGAGTCCCTGGGTATAGGGGTGTAGGGGGTTCTCTACTATCTTCTCTACGGGGCCCTCCTCTACGAGCTTCCCAGCGTACATGACCGCTATTCTGTCGCTCCGCTCCGCGGCTAGTGCTAGGTCGTGTGTGATGAACAATATGCTTGTCCCCTCTTTCTTGAAGCTTTGTAGCAGATCCATTATCGTGTCCTGGACTATGACGTCCAGCGCCGTGGTGGGTTCATCGGCTATGAGTAGTTTGGGCTTGAGAGCCACTGCTATAGCGATTGCGACACGTTGTCTCTGGCCACCGCTAAGCTGGTGTGGGTAGGAGCTGATCTTGTCGCGTGGGATCCCTACTCTCTCAAGTACTTCACCCGCTTTTTCTAGGGCTTCCTTCTTCTTCATGCCTAGATGCGTCATGTAGACCTCCGCTATCTGCTCACCTATTCTCCTGAGCGGGTCAAGGCTTGTCATTGGGTCCTGGAACACTACCCCGATATCCCGGCCGAGGATCCGCCTGAACTCTTTTCTGCTCATCCTAAGCAGGTCTCTACCGTCAAACACTATTTCGCCTCCAACTATCCTTCCAGGAGGGCTTATGAGCCTAACTATGCTGTACGCCATTGTGCTTTTCCCGCACCCGCTCTCGCCAACTATGCTGAGCCATTCCCCCGGCTTTAACTTGAGGGCTACATGGTCTACCGCCCTGACCACTCCCGATAATGTATAGTACTTGACCACCAGATCCCTTATTTCAAGAAGATATCCAGGCATCCATGGTCACCCCTAGATCGACTGTGCCAGACTGAGCCTCTCGCTGAGAGCCTCGCCTATCAGGGCGAACCCCATTGCGAGGAGCATGACCGATAGTCCTGGGAAGAACACTAGCCACCACTGCCCGTTCAGGAAGAACGGCTGCCCGACTCTCAGGTCGTATCCCCAATCAGGTGTTGGAGGCGTCACTGAGAGTCCTAAGAAGCTCAGGCCGGCCTCCGTCAATATGGCGTCGGCGACGCTGAGGCTGAATACAACAAGTATCGTGTGTGCTAGGTTAGGGAGTATGTGTCTGAGCATTATCCTCTTGTCTGGTATTCCTAGGGCATGTGCGGCATCGATGAACAGCTGGCTCTTGATGCTGAGTGTCTGGCCACGTATCATTCTGAAGTATGTCGGTATATACACGAAGGCTATCGCTATCGCTGTGTTCATCGGGCTCGGCCCGAGCACCGCAGCTATGGCTATTGCCAGTATCAGTGCGGGAAAACTGTACATGCTATCCATGAACATGCTCAGCAAACGATCGATTTTCCCTCCCCTGTAGCCGCTAAGTAGTCCGAGCGGTATGCCTATCGCCATGCTAAGTAGTGTGGCGCTGAATACTACGTAGAGAACTATCCTGCTACCCCATACTATCCTTGAGAATACGTCCTGGCCTATCCTGTTGGTTCCCATGAGGTGCTTGAGGCTTGGGGGCAAGAAGGGCTTGTCCACCATCTTGGTGGGGTCGTAGGGACTCATCCATGGCGCGAAGACCGCCATCCCTATGAATAGGAGGACTATGGCTAGCCCTGCCAATAGCAGGCCTCTGCCGGGGAGGTGGCTGATGAGCTGTTTCGCCAGCGGGGATAGGAGACTCTTAGGCTTGATCCTCGTATCCATTAGTGTTCACCCCCTAGTACTTGATCCTCGGGTCTAGTAGGGCGTAGATCACGTCCACAACCAGGCTTATGACCGCGACGAAG
>WAPN01000024.1 GCA_015520735.1 Desulfurococcales archaeon | reverse complement strand
GAATTATACTCATGATGAATAATGTTAGGCTTGCACAACGTGTAATGGATATGGACAAAAATTGTATTAGGGGATATGATTGTATGTTATGGCAACGTTACTGTTGTTGGATAGTCTCTGCCACTAGCAGTATGAATCTTAATATTCACCATCTGACCATGAGTAAACGGGGGACTACTCAGAACTATGGTCAGCGTTATATTCTCACCCGAATTTATATCTAGGGGCAATTGGGACTTAACATCGACACTAGTACCGTAATCACTCGCGGGCTTTCCATTTATGAATATATTGTCAATTGTTGCCGCAACTGTTCCTGTGTTCTTAACTGTAATATTAACATAGAATTTATCTGCATTATTATCGTAGACAGCGTAGCTTGATACTATTTGTAGGTTTTCTGTCTGGGTGAACCCGCTAGTAATACCGGTCAGCCATAATGCGACCGCGATACTAATAGCAATAGCAACGGATACAATTATTACTGTGGCTATTACTGGGGATATGGCGCGCATATTTGTCCACCTCTTATAGTTATGTTAGTTTTATCAGGAATTTAAAAGCTTATAGTCTAATGTAACAATTGAGTTGTCTTGTCTATCTGTATATGTTGATCGAACATATAACAGTATTATTATAACGATCTCATATGATTGAAAAGTGAATTTTTGGATTAGATATTTTTGTACATGTGCTGGTTTTCATCTACCCCTTATATTAATGTCGAATGAGTATGTGTATAGGTTTGAGTATGCTAGGTATTCTCCGGAGTAGTAGATGTAGAACTGTGTCGGCACGATGACCGGTATTCCGTTAACATCTATTTTAGAGTATCCTGGTACATAGAAGGTTAGCACTTTTGTATAATTAACGTATGGTGGGAATATGTTCTGTGTGTATACTACTATGACGTTGTTGCCTGTTATGTCTGTAAGGTTGATACTGTCTACCGACACTAGATCTGTTACGTTGGTGAGACCCCAGTAGTTTAGATTCCAGGTCATGTAGTTGAAAACGTAGAATACATTGTTCCAGTCTAGAGCCGTTGATTTTATGAGCCCGATTATCGAGGAGAAATGAATGTATTTTATCCAGTCAACCAGGAAATTATCATACGTGTTGTATCTAATTATTAGTGTCATGTTTGTTAAACCGTTTCCCCTATAAAATGCTGCCTGTCCATTGTTTATAACATATGCTTTGACAAGTGATTCACCATTATATTTTATGGAAAACGATGGCAGTATGGAGAACAATTGTGAATAATAATACGTGTTCACATCTTTTGGTGCGAGGACATAATAGTAGCGTGTCCCATCGATCATTATGTAGGTCTGAATAACGATGGGTAGAACAAAGCCCCCGCTTATGGAGTCTGCTCCCGAGTAGTATCCGTACGTAAAGTTTACTTGGCAGTGTAGCAGCGATGTTTTCGTGTATACCCTGTACTCGCCTAAAGTATTGAATATTGTTATTGTGAAGTTTATAGAAGCGTTTGCCGTACCAATGGCTGTTGTTCCAGTTGTTGTTAGGCTCAGATTATATGCTGATACGAATTTGTTGATAGTTATTCTTACGCCTAGTTTTTCAATGCTTTTGACCCAGTTTGTTAAGATCTTATAGGCTGTCGTGTTTAGTGTTTTGGTTGCTAAGCTACTTATCTCTGATAGTATGGTTCCAGTATAGTATGAAGGCGTGATCGATGTATATTCCTTACCTACTGGGACGTAGACGCGGAAGTACTCTGAGTACCAGAAAGAATAGGAGAGATAAGCTGTTAGTGGTGCATAGACCGGTGTATAAGAGATGCTCTGAGCGAATACGTTCGACCTGATATAGTTTTCGATGATGGGGGAGGCGGTTGAAACTCCTTGTTTAAGCATGTATAATAGTAGCTGGGTAAGTTCTTGATCATATATTTCCCAGTCACTATATTGTTTACCGGCATAGCTGAACTTTACGTTTACTGGGATTGTCGAAATGTATATTGTCGTAGAAATCATTATGGCCATGACTATGGCGAAAGCGATAACTATGGGTAGTTGGCCCTTCATCTGCCCACCCTTATATTGTAAATATACATTATCCCGTTAGGGTTGAAGCTCGTTAAATTGTATGAGACAGTGATGAGGCGGGGGTTTCCTATAGGACGTATGATGTAGTAATCAGTACTGATCGCTTTACCTGATGTAATGTTGTAGATTGTTATGTTTACATAGACATACCTCAAGTTCAGCTTACTATAGAGTTCATCAGCGAGTGCTTTTGCCGTCCATGAATATCTACTGTAAACTATACTTTTCACATCTAACGATGAATATGAGGTCAAATAGGACTGTGTATGCGGCAATATATAGACATAAATGGTCGCTGTCGCCACTATGAGTAATGCTACAGCCATATAGGCCGATATAACAACGGACTGCGACCTCATATTGATTTCCTCCAAATAGTTATTTGTACATAGTAGGTGAACATCCCTACCCTGAACCAATAGGCTTCGTGACTCACTGGCCAGTTTCTAGGTATGGTTGAGCCGGCGGCTAGATATGCAAAATATGGGAGCGCGACATACACATTGCCGCTCGAATCCATGACCAGTATAGCAACTACATTTAACAACGGGTAGTATATTGGATATGTGGCTGTAGCTGAGGATGTTATATATGATGTCGTTGAGCTCGATGTGAGGGTTGTGCTTGTTATCTTAGGGTACGTGACCGTTATATTTGCCTCCACAGGCAATGTTGTTGTGGACGTGTATGTTATCCACCAGCCGATCTGATAAGTTACGGTATTAACAACCGTTGTAGTATATGTTGAGACAGTGTTTGTAACGACTGATCCGGTGAAGTAATATTGGCCGGTGAAGTAGCCTGTTGTCTGATTAGTGTACGAGTATAGGCCGAACATGTTGTAGGTGTTCCCATATAATGCTAGTGTTCCAGCGTAAATGACGTCATACTTGATCCTACTGTACTCGGTGTATTTTGTCGTCCTGTTGTATAGGGTTCCCCAGAAATAGTTTGGGGCTCTGTAGTAGCTGATGCTACTTATATAGTTGTAGTTTATGCTCCCATAGTAATAGTAGTTCTTAGTCGCGGGGTCGTAATAACATATTATTGCTTGGCCCGGCGATGTTGTTAGGGGTGTATTGAGCGTTGTTGGTGCTAAGAGGTAAACTTTCCCGTGTATATTGACTAGTGAGAGTCTATTGACATTATTCGACACTATTTTGTAGTCTATGAATCTCGCCGTACCAATATCAAGGACTGCCATGACCATCAAGGTGTATATTGGGCTGAATGGATTAGCGAATACATACTCATATGTATTGTTCTGTAGAAGGATTATGTTGCGGGGGGTGTTCACTGTTCTTATTGCTAGTCCCGTCGATACGACGAGCAGGGATATTGTTCCATTATACATTGATGTAACGTTTATCGTCCATCCTACGTCATCGATTTTAATGGCGTATGTTTTGATCGTTATGTTGTATCCGTAGTCACTATAGGGCGAGAGTTCTTGGGCAATTATCGTGTTGAAAATACTTGGCTGGAACAGTGTTAGATTACCAGTTTCAAATATCTGGTTTATTGTGTTGAATATCTTGTTGGCAAATAGGACTTGGACTATTGGCTCGACGCCCCTAGGCCTAGGAGCATATATCGTGTTCTCAACATATGTTATGACAGGTATGACTGAAATAATTATTAAAGCAGCTAAAATATATTCTATGATTTCTTTCAAGGATACCTGACCTCCATTTTGTAAATTAGTATGTATATGTTGGTGGAGTTTACGTTTATCGCCAGTGTAGTAACTGTTCCACTACCTATTACTAACAGGTTCTTGTCGACATTGATTAGCTTATCATCATATGTTATATTACATACTGGAGTATATGCATATACGTTTTTGTCGGGAGTCATTGCCAGTACATAGAGCTGGGATGGCGTTAATTTATCTGCGAGGAAAGGCGCCACCTGCAAGATATACGATGTATTACCTATGTAAATATTGTAGAATATATTTCTTCCAACTACTATTGGGTAGTCGAGCTCTATGGTCATATTTGTATCTGACGTTATTGCGTAGAGGAGTTGCATAGCTATTGATTGCGAAACGTATTCTAGGTTTCTATGAACGTTCTCGTACATCATTGCCTGAGTCATAAAGCCTACATACATAATTATTATAACCGTGATCGCGATGAGAGCAGTAATACCTATAACGTGTGTAATGATCGGGGCAACCATTAGATAAACACCACGTTAACCTTCTTGACAGTGACAAATACTTGTACATGAGACGTTGCTGGATTGTATCCTGTCAGCGATGACGTTATATCAATTACTCGTAGGTATCCGTTCAACGATACTATAATCGCTATCCTCGTCGTATTGAATACATTCGAATACGTTATCCCTGCATATGAGGCTATTAGTTGAGACGGGGATGACGATATTACCTGCGTGTGTAGCTCTACACCTATGATACTTATTGCGTATGTTGTTCCACTGGCTGTGACTACTTCATAGGGGTTGACCAAGAATCTGAAAGTATCTAGTTCAGCGTAAGTGAAGCCGTTCAGGTAGAACTGTGTGACTCTAGGGATCAACCGTATGTCGTTGACTGTATAGTTGCCAGTTCCATAGACGATCTGCTTTGTTGTCGTGAAAGCCGCATACGCCGCGGTATATATTCCAACATAGTTCATAGTGAAAATTGGCGCGAACCCGGTGCCGTTGACTGGGTTAACATATACTGTTGGATCAAGCCCGTAGTACTTCCTATAATATACTTCGATATAGTCTACCGTATAGTATGCTGATAGACTGTGGGTGGAGGCCGATATACCGAACCCCGTGTACGGCAGCTTCGTGGGAAGAGCCACGTTTGTCAATACCTGTGAACCATCTATGCTTATGTTAGCATAAGAATAATCGGGTTCTATTGATAATGTTAGAACATGCCACCTAAGATCGGATACGGCGTCTGTGAGGTAGTACTTGTTATCTATTTTTGGATAGGGGTATGTCACGTTTGTACGTTCTATAGCTGTATAGTTTGGAGCAGGATCGGGGTATGTGCCTGTGTTTTGGTATGCATCCATGACGAACGCGTATCCGTCTGATATGATCGTGCCTGAAGGGCTGAGTAGCTCTAGATCGAGGGATCCTCCTGTACCACCATAAGTACTTGCATACTGCTCATATACTGATATATCTTTATTGAAGGCGAACGCGAATCCATCGGCTGGTGTGCTGCTTGGATTACCGCCCTTGTACCTTATGATCGCGAGTACGGGTAGGCCCTGTATAGGTTTGTTGTTTTCCGCGGCAAAGGCCATTACTCCAAGATCAGGGTATGGTAGGGTTAGGTTTACTACTCCCTGCTTTTGATCCCAGACGAATTCTGCGGTATAATTTGTTCCCGCCGCCTTGTATATGATCCATTTCCCGTCGTTATAGGGATCTGATGTGAAGTCATCGTAGAACCTGTCAAATACTGAGTAGAAGTCGCTACGCCCTTTAAGGAGGGGGTTTCCATAGAACATTATTATCTTTGTTGAGCCGCCGCCGGGAATATATGGTACCTTAACCCATATCTTGGCCACCTTATCGAGTGGGTCAAACTCCTGTACGTAGAAGCTCAGTATGTGGTAGTAGGGATCTACGAATATGAAGTCCGTGGTGTTGCCCGTCATATTCAGGTAGTTCCAGCCCGCGAAGTTTGTCTGGTTGAGCCACACCATTACCTGGTAGTTGTTGAGGGGAGTTGATAGTGGGTTGTTTATCGTTATCGTTATGTTGTAGGCTGGTACTCCGATCGATATGGTGTATGTAGTGGACTCATTGTATCCTACACCTACTGTTTTCGACGGTATATTCGCGTAGTACTGGTTACCGGAGATCACGTAGTTGAGGTTCGAGGCAAGATCCAGTAGAACCGATTTCGTGTAGCCGAACTGTGTTGCGAGACTGCTTGTCTGGAACGCGTACATTGCATAATAGAATATAACCAGGGATATCATTATTATGGTGGCGGCAAGTATGACTGTTGTGATGACCTCGCTGACGCCTCTATAGCTTCTTCCTTTAGTTGCCGTGTTTTTCACCGATCATCATCCTCCCGGTATTACTGCGTGGCCTGACGGCATCACCATTAGGTGGGAACCGATTATTCCGGATGCCAGCAAGAAGATCAGGGATATCAGAGTTAGCAGGAACGCGTGCTTGAATCCTGCTGCTACACTTCCCGCCGACACCTTTCCTGCTACTAGTCCCATGAAGTACGTGTTGAGTATGATTGATGGTAGGGTCATTGCAGCTGCTGTGGAGAATGCCCCCATGCTTAGTGGTAGGCTTCCCAGGTACGCTGTGAGCATTACTACTGTTGCCGCTGTGAGTATACCTCCCATGTAGGGTACTATGAGTAGTGTGCGGAGGTTCTTTTTACGTTCATCTTCTATTGCGTCTATGCTCTCGGCGAACCACGCCAGGTTCTCCATGACCTCGATCGTGCCTCCCCCCACCTCGATAGCATCCGTTAGGACATATAGTAATACCTTTGCTCTCCAAACAATGATCCTCTTGAAGAGATCATCTATTATCTTGGATAATGGGACGCCTAGGCTGAGCTGGAGCGCCATTTTCCTCAAGTACTTCGTGAAGGCACCATAGTTTCTCCGGGATAGCTCAATAATCGATCTCTCTGGCGACAAACCCGTTTTTCTCACTTCCACGAGGTCTCTTAGGAAATGCGTTATCCCATTGACCACCTTGTACTCCCGTGAAACGTACTCGTAGTAGATCATAGCTGGGAGGGTCGCGATGAGAAGTACAAGGGCAAACTGTATACTTGGTACAGCGTAGCCTGGCGCGTGGGCAAGGGAGGCAGGAATCGCTAGAAGATCATGGAGCCCTTTAACGAGAAAGCTTTCTCTAAGCTTATTGCCGGGTGGGAGCACGTTTGGTAGGAGAATACCGAATATTGAGAGATAAGCAGTTATGGGTAGTGATAGGCCGGCGAAAACGATGTAGGGGCGATAATCGACCCAGGGCTCCTTATACTGTATGAGGTCGGTAAGATATACTATCATGCCGGACATCATCGGCATCATTACGTATAGGAACAAGAACATTCCCCCAGGACTAAGGCCGAAGGGAACCACGGAGACAAATGAAACAGTTACGAAATACATGACCGTTAAGCTGATCATTGAAAGCAGGACGAGCGCTAGGTATGCCTCGAGTATGCCGGCCAGCTTATCAGCAATGATCTTCATCTTGACGATTATCTCGGAGAACAGTAATCTCGCCTTCTTGGTCAAGTAGTCCGCTACATCGCCGCCTGCACGCACAGTAGTTACATAGCCCATCAACAAGTCACGTACGGTAGCGCTGGGAGTACGAGCGCTCAGCATTGCGAAAGCAGATAACGGATCGCGGCCGAGCACCCTCACGAGGAGTATGAAGCGCTGGCTCAATTCACTGCTCTTGATGAAGACCCTTCTGCTCCTCGTTATCCTCTCAAAGGCACTATATGGTGAGAGACCGCTCATAACCATCATGCTCAGATAGGCCACGGTATATGGGAACTCACCCTCAATACCACCTGCACGGCTACTTGCAAGCATTGATGGAAAGTATATGAGGAAAACAAAGCCGAAAACAGGCAGTAAGATCGGTATAAATATGAGGTAGGGAAGCCTTAGTACAATGAGCACAGTCCCCAGGACCATGGAGAAACCTATCAGTATCAGCGTCATAAAAGCCACAAACGACGCATATACTTCTGGATAAATATGCATACCGCTCTTTCTTATCTGTTCCGGAAGATGCGAATAAATTTCAAGGATTTTCTTGCCAGGCTTCTCAAAAACCATGTAGACCCAGTCCCAGAAACCCAAGACTAAAACACCATAGCATACCGTTATCCTTCAGTTATTATAGTTTGACAACATATATTTTTATCATACCCTAAATCCGCGATATAAGGCAAGTATTAAGGTAGGCCGTGGGCTAGTCCATGTACCTGCCTAGGTATAGGTTTAAGACTTATAATTTACAAGATAGGATTATGAGTTTAGCCTGTTTACGTATTTGGAGTGAGGCGTTTACTATTGCCTTCACTTAAGAAGATTTTACAGAGGAAAATGACGTTCAGGGCTGGGAAGAGGAAGAAAAAGCCTAGAGCTCTCCGTGCTGGCCGGGCCGAGATGGAGGCTATACGTCATGTCATCATGCCTACTGAGCCGATCCAGATTGCTCGCCGCGATCCTAGCTGGAGGATAATGGAGAGCTACTATGTCTATAAGCCTTTCGTCAAGGTGGTTATCGCTGAAACACCTCAAGGACCTATGTACTTTGTCGAGGAGTACGGGCTAACACCCACAGACAGGGCCGTTCTAGAGAGGTTGACAGAGATCCTGATGGACGAGATCAAGCCACCCACTAGGCCCGAGGATATCAAGGATCTGAAGGGATATGTTTTCAGGGAAGCAGAGCGTATAGCGGACAAGTATAAGCAGAAGCTAGGCCTAGTAGGTGCTAGACGTATCAAGCTACTCTACTACATCGAGAGAAACCTGCTGGGCTATGGACCAATAGACCCCCTCATGAAGGATCCGAATATAGAGGATATAAGCTGTAACGGCGTGAATATACCGATCTATATATGGCACAAGAAGTATGAGAGCATACCTACAAACATTACCTTCCTAGACGAAGACTATCTCAACGAGTTCATCATGAAAATGGCGCATATGGCAGGCAAACACATCAGCATAGCATTCCCGATCCTAGACGCGATGCTACCCGAGAAGCACAGACTAGCGGCAACTTTCGGCAGAGAGGTATCGGTCAAAGGACCGACCTTTACGATACGTAAGTTCCGTGAAAGACCCTTCAGCGTGACAGAAATAATACAGTCAGGAGAGCTAAACACTCTCGTAGCGGCTTATCTATGGGAGTTGATCGAGCACGCCAAGACAGCGATGATCGCAGGTGGCACCGGCACTGGTAAGACCACTTTGCTAAACGTTGTCTCAATGTTCATCAAGCCCGGTATGAAGATCGTAACAGTTGAGGACACCCCCGAGATCAACCTCCCTCACCCTAATTGGGTGCAGCTTACAAGCCGTGAGAGCTACTTGGTAGGCTCATCCGGCGGTACGAGCATCAGGCTCTTCGATCTCGTGAAGCTCAGCCTCCGTTACCGTCCCGACTATATTATCGTTGGTGAGGTACGTGGCGAGGAGGCATTTGTGCTCTTCCAATCACTTGCAACAGGGCACGGAGGTTTATCGACTATTCACGCCGAGACACTGGATTATGCTATCAAGAGGCTTACTAGCCCGCCAATGAATATCCCGCCTACCTATATGAGGCTAATGAACGTGTTCATACATCTCAGCCGTGTAATCACGCATATAGAGAAAGGCGTCGTAAAGGTGCAAAGAAGAGTCACTGTTGTGCAGGAGGTTGAGGACTATAACCGCTACATAACGGTGGCGCAATGGGATCCAAGAGAGGACACGTTCAAAATAGATCTTGAGAAGAGCATACACTTAAGAGACATCGCTATGAAGCGTGGTCTTGACCTTGAAGACGTTATAGACGAGATATACAGGAAGGCAACCATATTAAACTGGATGCTGTACAAGGGGGTAACTAATGTATGGGATGTCTCGAGAATAATATTCAACTACTACTACGATCCCGCAGCGGTCTATAAGCGCGCAGTTGAGGAGCTGAAAGAGACGGGGACAGAGGTTGAAGTACTTCCGGCAGCGCCTGAAGCTGAAGCTGCAGAAACAGCAGAACTAGTTTCAGGCACGAAAGAAGTTGGCGAAGCCACCAAGGAGTTATTCGAGCGCACAAGAGAGCTCGGCATGTAGCTCAACATCCTCTTTTATCTACCGTATTTTGCTAGTCTATTCATCAGGGAATTAATTGTAGACAACAGGTTGTTCAGACCATAACAACCTCTGTTAAAGGATACAAAACTGATAAAACAACTAGTTTCACTATCTGCTTTGCAACAAGTTTTTATCTCAGGAACATTGACGTGGATTCATACACGTCGACTTTAAACTCATCTATTTCGTCTCCATGATTAATACACCTTGTTTCTTTGGCTACCGTACGGCGTCCAAAGAGGTCGGCAAAGAATTGTTCCAGTATTCCCCTAGTGATATACCCTGTAAAATCAATAATGTGAAGGTCGCGTGCAGCATTGCACTCCATATTGTTCCTTATCCTTATGGTATACCTCATCATCGGAGTCACTTCTATGATGTCCATCGAACCAAATCCTAGAGACTCGTAAACATCACGCAACAGGTTTAATGCTACTTTGTACTCCTCTATCCCTTCACCAACCTCAGCCTCTATTTTGGATATACATTCATATAATTGTCTTCCTATTCCGTGGCCGATCATTTTCAACGTATTCCTTGTCCCAAGATCAGCGTAGCCCCCATGTTTAATGAATATATCAATAATACTACGAACCATATTGCGCGTCAAAATCACACTGGGCTGATCCAGTAGTTTTATCGAATTATACTTAATAAACAAAAATCCCGTCTGCGGCACAAATTTCTTAATTCCGAGAACAGTATCCAGTCTTCGCAACTTCTTCTCTATTTCGTCAAGACATTCTTCATTACAATTGCGCATTAGTATTGATATAAATGCCTCCCCTCTCTGCGGGATATCGGGGACATTCACCTTAGCAATATCGATCCCGCGTTCGGCCATCACATCTAGTATCTTAGCTAGAACTCCTGGCTGGTCCCTTACGCGTAGCACTATTGCCGAGTACGAGTATTTTCCGAGCTCATATATGGTATCAATGTAAAGATCAGGCATTCTACCAGCAGATCTCTCCTTCACACGCACAAATCTCAGTATCAAGTACGATCCACCATTATTCATTGTAATTTCTTAAACGCTAAAACCTTGAACAACTACCCAATTACACAATGTATTTATACAGGCTATCAAATATAAATGGTAGCAAAATACTGATTCGTACAAACAAGACTAAACTTTAAATACTCTCCGATCAGAGGCATATTCTACTTCTTGCGTTCGAACACATGAACTTCGCAAGGAGTATCTAGGTCAAGCATAGTGAGCAATATGTCAGCATCGTTTTCAACAGCTTTCTTCAAGTCCTCAGCACGACATTTTGTGAACAGCCCTTTTTTCTTTACATAGATCTTTATTTTAAGTATCCCTCTGCTTATCTCGATCTTGAGATCAATGAATTTACAGCCATAATAACCGGCTAGATCTGCAACATCTTCCTTCATTTTATCCATGAACTCCTTTATGCGTTTAGTGAACTCGAGTATTATGGGTTCCTCCGCTTCCTTTTCTTCCGCTCTGACATGTTTGATCTCAGTCCTGGCCCTTACCTTGACAGACTTAGCACGTTTTTTGAAACCCACTTCTAATGTCCGGGGCCTAATGCTTGCTTCCCGTGTTCTATCCTCTGAGACCATTGGTTGGATCTCGTATAGTTTAAACACTATGGGGGCTATTTTGGAGGCCGCCATTAATGTGGCAAGGGGCTTTAAGCCTACCTGTCTGGTCCCTTTATTTGTATCCACCATTGCTGAAGAAACAATTTTTCCGTGGTTCAAATACACTATAAATCTCTTCCCATCAAGATTTGTTGTGAGAAGAACCTCTTTGTCCTCGGCCAGCTTAGGGAGATTTTTGAAATCCTCGAAACTGAGCTTGATTTTTTTGATGAACTTGCTTCTCAGAAGGAGCTGCGCCTCAAATGTTATATCGGACAGTACGTTGAGCTTTTCCGTTTCTATGGGCATTCCAGCAATGATCTCATATATTTCCCTCTCATCGGCATTCTCAGCCAACGATAATCCTCCCCTGCAAGCTCGACCGAAAAAACATGATACAGTACAATCTATGTCTTGTTAAATAACTCTTTAGATTAATAATCTTGTTACGTCCACTACGTTATTAGCTATATTCTTAAAAACATTTATGTATTCTTCATGCGGCCTATACTTGGGGGTTATGATGACCATAGCATCCATATTAGGCCTTAGCAACGATATAAGTGTCCTTATAAGGGAGTATACTGTTTTAAAACTTGATATATTAATTAGATCTGATAGGTCCTCGACAATTAGTAGTACACCCTTAGATCTCCTTATAATACTCATAACAGATCTTATTAAGTAGATGCGCTCGAAGGTAATGTTTCTCTCATGGATCTCTATGCCAAAATATTGTCTAGGCTGTCTAGGCAGGGTCTCCGACGCTGGATAAGATATGTTAAAGATATAAGCTACAGGGCTGCCGACTAGCTTATCCATATCTCTACCTAGAGATGTAATGTCTGCTTTCACTTCGTCGAAGGTTTCATGAAAGTTGAAGAGAAGTAATGCTCTAATAAGACTGTGTGGCTTCGATATATATATTACAGTGTTTATTGGAAATCCAGCCATCCAGACCGAGCGGAGAACGCCGCTGAAGACACGAGTAACCTTAGATACGCTATTCATAACAGGGATATCGTGCACAATCATATAGATGGGAAGTAGGCCCACCTTCATAGCAATGCCTGGAACTTTCGACAAAATAATAAGTCCAATAAGATCATCAAGAGAATATTTCAAGAAAACAAGAATAAACATAGCAATGACGATCTCGACGAGAAAAGACACGGCATAGGGATCAATAATACTGTATTCTACCCTTGTATTTGCAGCTGCTACTCCGAAAAAGACCAATATAGCAAGAATGTTCATTAATGTAAATAACCTATAAAGAGACGCGAATCTGAGGCCCTGATACAATGCGTTTGTTATCCTATATTTCACTGTTATTATTCCTGACAAAACAAGATACGCTATAGTCAGGCCCACAATAAAAAACAAATGTTCATGGCTCACACTTAATATAAATAGCTTCATTAATATAAAGAGAACTAAGACGAGGGCTGATCCAAGGATGGCAAAACCCCTTAGAAGCCATATATTCTTGAACCTATAGGATACGAAGCTTGGAGGCTCACCCTCGTTCGTTCCATAGATACTACTTATTAGATTAGTAACTCTAGATAGCATACCAGCATAGTGTAATTGAATAAACGACGCGTTTACTGTGACAAAAACATCTATAACGTACGAAAGACTTTCATTGGCTGGATAAGAGAATAGTAGCGGAATGACTAAGGGATAAAGAAAAGTAAGTATGCTTAGGGCTATTATTCCACATGATATTTCTAGGTCTAAAACCGTCTTAGCATACATGTATATCCTAACGAACAACGCGATGTAGAGTGTATAGGTTATCATAGATAGGAATAAAAACACTGGAGAAACACTGATCGTTTCGCCTTTCTCAGCCATAGTAAAGAGTGCGACGATAAAGATGATAAGTATAAATAAATAAAGCGGTATGAAGGCTGTGTGCTTTAGAGATCTGCGGATACAGGTTGAAAATCTATTGATCAATTATATTATCCCTGTCTGAATGGGGTGAAGTGCTCTGTCTCTATGGTACCTATTATTTCAACGCCTGTTTCCGGGGATATTACCGCGATATAGGATCTCCTATCGACTCGTCCAACCCTGCTTTTCACAGGAATTAGTCTCACATCAAGTTTTGGCGCGCCAGCATATATCCATACATAGTCCATCACGATCAATACATCACACATAAATTCTTCGTTTGGCGGATTTATTATCTCGCTGTAGAGGGGTAGCTCGGCGATCATTATTCCCATTATCTTTGAGCTATAGATCTTGTCGTTGATATAGGACAATATTGTTCTAACCTCATCTCTCCTCAGATACATGGTAAGGCTTGTAACAGTATCGAATATTATGTTTTTAACATCGTTTTCCTGAGCTATATTGAAGGCATCATCTATAAGGCTTATCACCATGTCTTTGCCAAGGCCATAGGTGGGTATGGCTTCAAAGAACATTAGTTGTTTCTTCTGGAGGAACTCCTCAAGCCTATTAAACACTGGGAAGTCTTTATATCTAGTTATAACTGATTCTTTTTTCTCTGTCAGCGATACATACATGCCTTTTTCTCCTTGAAGGGCGCGATTATAAAGTATCTGTAGAGCTAATGTTGTTTTCCCAGCACCTGGATGCCCAATAATGTATGTTATACCAGGCCTTGGTAGGCCTCCCTCGATAATATCATCAAACCCTTTAATCCCTGTATGCACTTTTTCGATCACAATCATACTTATCCCTCCTCTATTCCTTGTAAATGAATAGATGCACCCATACGTAATGGTTTCTCATACCATACCTACATTACTTTTTATGTCACCGAGACTAAATATTGATTTATACCATAAAACAAGTTGTTTATTTTAACCAATAAATGTTTTCAACTGATTATAACAGTGTTGGAGTATTGTGACCATCTATTATTGTTTTGACAATGTATATTCATCATGAACAATTAGCGATAATAATTCAGAAATACTGTCAGATCTATTATAAGGCGCTGTAAATTCTATGAAAACACGGGTAAACTTAGCCCCGCAGAAATAATCTATAATGCCTCTCACGAATCTATAGAACATAATGCCCATTTTTTCGATAAGGCTTTCATCTTGCATTAAACAAATAATTATTCTTAGCGTAGGGGCGGTAAATCTCACATCGCGTATGATGTAGTTTATCTGCATAAACTGTGGAGAACTAATATAGAATATCTTTCTTTCCGATGAAATAGGGAGTTTTTGAAGAGCTATTGTTTGCTTTCTTAGATAAATTATGACAGCAGTATTGTTATTCTTAATTTCCCTAATAAAACGTGCACACTCTGTGTTTATATTATATGGTAGTATGATGATAACATCATTCAGTGGATTAAGGAGAACCTCATGTATATACATCTCCAGCTCCTTAATTGATTTATAGTATATAGTCGTAATTAGTGATTGACGCCTGTTCAGCGCAACAAGTACTTTTCTCAAATCTATCTTTTGTTCAGGCGATAGGATTATTCCTGTATACATCATATACGATATTGTCGATGAGTATAGCACTAGTTTAATCATCATTATTAGGACTAAACAGTTGAGGATAGAATTAATTGTTATACGTCCTGTGGCTATACTTATCACTCTTATTACTTGGAAAAAAAGGATTGCATAGTTGTAAAGAAGCACGAAGGAGATCAAATATGATGCATCAGTGAATACTTCTCTCCTCTTTATTTTTCTCCAAAAACTATGTGTTAAACCATAAATGCTTCCATAAAGCCTTCTTATTAGTTTTCTGAGATCAAGGCCTAGAACTATTCTTCTCCCAAGAAGATATAGAAGAGCAGACTCTACTAATATCAAAGTTATATCAATTATCATTATGATGATTTTATATTCTCTATAAATATTTGCTGTTATATCAGTTACTAGATCTATTGATAAAATAATGCTCAAAGGAATCAGTAAGTATTCTAGGTTCATATAGAGGGTCTCTGAGAATAACTTTATTTTCAATAAGTTGTTCGCTAAGTCATACATTTCCGTTAATACAACATATATGAGTAATATCAGCACGAAGTATGCGCTGAGCTTAATAATGAGGCTCGAAGCCGAAAAGTATGTGTTCCAGAACATATAGGTTGTCAAGGTAATTGAGGCTATAATGGCTATATAAACAAATAATGATAATACTATCGCTTCTGTTGAAGCTTCCATGAGCATGCCTATATCGTTATTTCTTGAAATCATCAATGGTCGTCTGCCTCTCGTTATATATTTTCTTGACGATATGATCATATATGTGCGTCGGAACACTATGTGTCCTCCTAAGGTATGTTAGGAGCTCTTTTTTCATAGGGTTTCTCAGCACGGGTCCTCTGCGTAGTGCTTCTGCAACGGTCATTCTGATCTGCCAGTTGCCTACAGGGTAGATATACTGTGGCGCGACCTCCCTCAAAATTATTACCTTGGCCTGCCTTCTAACGCTTGCAAGGTGCTCGAGTATAGGTGTTCTTGCCGCGAGGAATCCTCCATCCATCTTCTCGGGACGACCCCAGTAATCATCATGTATGATCAGTATTGATGGCTCAGCATGTGGGTTCCAAAGGCTATTGGGCATCCATACCTCTATCCACTCGGAACTATATCTTCCCGGGTAAAGTATTACGGTGTACTTATTGTAGAGATACTCGGCATGGTAGACCAGTACATCGCTTATCGGTCTCGACAAGTGTATGGTTCTTAGATACATTTTGGCTACAATACTATCAACCGCTGTTATACTCCATCTCGTGGGAACCAGTTTCCTCCGCTTAATCGTTCCTATGAGCCCTAAGGATAGGGCTCTGACTATCTCGTAGTGGTCAAGGCCTTCACGGTGCAGAGTCCACACCGCTTCTTCTGCCTTAACATCATCCCATATCAGCTTCTCGAGAACAGGATGAAGAGAGGGATTTCCTGCCACTCTTATTCTTCTGGCTGATATCGTGGGGCCTATTGGTGGGAGAAGAGGATCAAGTCTTAGCTTAGGCCTCGGTATACCTGATAGCTCCGCCTCCGCATCAACTGGTTTTCTCGATAATGCCGCTAATCCTATTTCTTCCTCGTACAACACCCATGGATCATTCACTTTCGCTTTCTTCTTAGCATACATCAGCTGTGATCGTAGCTCTATTATATCTCCCAAGCCTAGTCTGAGGAACCACAAGGAGGGATCATCGTATTTCTTAGCCTCATCACCGTGGATACTAGGTGGAAGACCTATGTACACGTTGACATACGGGTATCCATGCTCGCCTACTAGGGCAGAAGGCGGTGTAGCCCCGTCTACTCGTGTGTCATTAATCCTCGATATCATTTTAACCTTGCCACGGAATCCACGTAGGAGTGGACAATATCCAAGCCCACAGAGATTACGGTATCCCTTGCATCTTAGACATAGATCCCTCGGTATGCCTGGCAACACCGTCTCCACGCCACTGACCTATTACAGGTTATCACTTACTTTATAATTCCTTATTAAGCTAGATAAAATGATTCGACAATACAAAAATAGTTGGGGAACGATTGATATGGATGACTACATGGTTGTAACACACACTGATATGGACGGAGTAGGATCAGCCGCCGTGTACATACATTATAGGGGATATAAGCCTTCCAAGATCATGTTTACTGAGCCCTATTTACTCATAGAGGCATTCAAGAAGATCTCCAAGGTCCAGAATATTCGCACCATAGCCTTCATGGACTTAGGGATGAACGAGAAGACTTACGAGTACATTAAGCCTATACTGGAGAAAAAGATCGCTGAGGGCATCGAGATAGAGTGGTACGACCACCATATATGGGATAAAGAATGGCTTGACAGCCTCAAGGAGATCGGTGTGAAAATCAATTTAGACAACACTATCTGTGCAGCGGGAGTAGTTGCTAAATACGCGCCCCGCCGAAGTGATATCAATAAAGAGTTCATTGAAGAATTCGTGAAAGGTGTTTGTTCAGGCGACCTGTGGAGGTTTGACCACTGGTTAGGCCCATGGTATCTCAGACTCGTAAGAAGAGATGATCCAGATTCGTGGCGAGAAAAAGTACTGAACACTATTCTCGAAGAGAAGCTATGGGATAGGAGTTTCAATGACATACTGATCGATAGAGTCGAGAAAGAAATCAATGCATACGGGGAGCTAGAGAGGCTGGTAAAGCTAAAGAGAATTAATGGAATACTTTTTGCCTTCGTAAAGGCAAACAAGTATATTGAGAACAGCTTCGCCGCTGCCTACATCATGGCGCGTAAGAATGCCGAGGTTGTAGCGGTTATCTCGGATAAGGGTAAGGTGAGTCTGCGGAGCAAAGAGATCAACATCAGGGAGATCGCGAAAGCCCTAGGAGGGGGAGGACATCCCCACGCCAGCGGTTTCGCAGTGAAAATACCAATCATAGTTAAAATTAAGAAATTATTTAGTGAAACCGCTGTCCTAGACTATATTATGAATAAAATAACTAGTATCGCCCCTCAATACCTGCCTTAGAAAAATTCAACTACATATGCGCGGTAGCAAGATTATTTCTCCATCAACATCCTTAACGGAGACATAGTCGCCGATCACGTAATGGTAGGCCGTTAGCGCGGCTATAAGTGCATCAATCTCATCTTTCGAAAGGTCCCTGATCAAGGACTGTTCGAGCTCTTCACGTATCATTAGTTCCCCTATACTGCACCCTGATGATAAAAGTGAGCTCCTCGGATGTGTTTCAATAACTACAATGCCTCTTCTTTCTAGTATTTCTCTCAGCCTAAGAGCTCTCGAAACAAGCTTCCTCATTGCGGGCCATCCCGGCGGCAACACCTTATAACCCATCTTGATCATTTTCTTATCAACTCTTCTAAATCCTCTAGAATGAGACAGGGGAGAGTCTATCGCTATTATTTTGGGCCTGTATTTATCTAGTAATAAAAGGATTTCTTCGTCTCCGTAAACTTTTGATATAAAAACAAGTCTCCTATTCTGGAGAAACGCTATGCCCGAAGGCCTATCCTGTCTAGCTCTGAGATCGAGGCCTGCCACCTTCACCATCTAACCCTTGGCCCGGGATCGTATCCTATTTCTACCCTGTACTCATTGAAGATCGACTCTATCTTCAACATCCATTCGTGTAGCTTATCCGGAGTTTCAGGATACTCATCTAGATACAAGGTCTTAACCTTGTTCATATAGCTTCTCACTACTCTCAACTGGTTCAACAGAGACGGTCTTCCCAGCAGCCTAATAAGTTTCCCTACCCCCCGAACTATTTCCTCTACTAAGCTTCCTTTTGTTCCCAGATCATATATTGATGCCCCATCGACAATCTTATTCTTCAGTATCCACTCGAAGTCATCATTTGTCAATTTCTGTAGATACATTCTCAGGATATCCAGTGATGCTTGTTTTGCACCATACACAGCCATGTACTCTTTATTAGCTTTCCACATGGTTGTCTCATCAACTCTTCCGGCTTCAAGGGCATTAGCCATATTTCTTGCCACTATGCTGGCTGATAGCATTGAAGAGCCTATTCCGCCTCCGTGTACTGGGTTGACTGTATAGGCCGCATCGCCCACTACTCCTACGTTGCTCCATACAAGTGTTGGTATAGGTCTTCTTGTCGGGACTATACCGCCTCCGGCGTGTATCAGTTTGCCCTTGAACCTTGGCTTTAAGTATTTGTTATAGTTGTGCCTAGGGTTGTAGCCTTGGGGCCCCCATACAACGCCCAGTCCCACATTAATAATTCTTCCCTCGGGATCTTTGGGGAAGAGCCACCAGTAGCCTCCCGGGGCTACCTCGGTATTAAGATATATGATCGCGTATCCTATATCGGACTCTAGTGGTTTCTCGAGCTCTATGACCTCTCTATACGCTATGTTGAAATCGGTCATGTAGGGCTTCTCGGCCAGGGGCCATTCGCTGGGTAGTTTTGGTCTGAGGCTTGGCTTGGCGCCGCTCGCATCTATGAATGCTTCAGCATATATTTCTCTGAAGCCGGGCTCGCCAACTTTCTTAACGATTATCTTCTCTACCCTGTTATTCTTCAAAGCCATATCGACGAGGACATGATTATCATAAAGTATGCCACCATGATCAAGAACTCTCGAGAGAAGCCATTGACCGAACTTAACACGGTTGACACTTACGCCTTCTCCTGGAACAACTACTCCGTATTTCTCGCTGGGACTGTAGATCTTGACGCCCGAGTATTTGTGATCGATAATGCTGGAAGGGGGTTTCCAGCCGAGCTCGGAGAAATGGTGTGTACCTATTGCATCGCCGCAGGTCTTATCTCCTATTCGTTCCCGGGGCTTGCTCTCGATAACCGCTACTTTGAAGCCCCGGGCGACGAGATCATAAGCCGCGGTTAATCCTGCGACTCCAGCACCAATAATTGCTACATCGTATTTCTCGGCCATGTTTACACCTTCGAAAAACAGTTTACTAGTCTAAGGTTATATTCTTCTATGACTTATAAGGACAACCATGAATTAAATAGAATATTTATCACCTTAGCTTCAACAATATTGGTTTGTGGATAGTTAAATTAAACCAAAACAACTAGATGATAATTACTAGTACTATATCTATGATAATCATGTATGGTGGAGTATATTCATGTCATCGAAAAAACCCTATAAGTTACTGGAAGGACTAACAAGCGTATATAGGATCATATCGACGAGACCACGTGCAGGAAAAACAAGTCTTGGCGCCCTCCTTACAAGGGAGCTTAACAGGATAGGTGTTAAGCCTATTGTGATTCTTCAAACGGGCTCATCAGTACTCGAAAAGTTCAATGATGCATCTAGATATAGGCATGCAGGGGCATCCAACATTGTGGTCTCTAATCCTGAAGAACTAATCATGATAACCGAGCCTATGGAGAGCCTCGAAGAAATCATTGAGAATATTAGCTATTATACGCCATTAGTACTTGTCGAGGGATTTAAAGGAGCAAACATCGGAAGAGCAATAGCCATTATTGAAGAGCCCGGAGAGATAGAGCTGACCTCGGGTGAGCCGGGATTATGGTATATCGTCAGTAACGATCTAGAGGTAGTTGAAACCGCGCTTCAGCAAGGCTTCAATGCTCTCCTTATAGATGAGGCAGAAAAGCTGGCGAGAGAAATATACCATGACGCTATCACGCAGATCTCTTCTGCAATAAATATTGATCCTGCTCTCTGCGGAATGACTTCCAAGCACGAAGTAGCGGAAAAACTGTTGAAGGGAATCATAACCCCATTACAGTGTATTGAGACAAGAGGCGTAAGCATCGTTGTTAATGATAAGCCTATTATATTAGATGGTAAACTGGCAAATGCATTGATAGGTGTTATTGAGGGATTCTTGTCCAACGTACTGCCGGCTTCGATCAAACCTAAAAACATCAGGATAGAGTTGAAGTAAAAGTAAAAAGGCGTTTTAAACGACGAGGGTAATTTACGGTAATACTTTGAGCAACATACCCTCTACGATCAGTGGGGAATACCTTGTCGCCAGATTCACAGCTTCCTGTAGACGGGTCGAGCTACTACTATATATGGTTATCAGCGGGTCTCCCTTGTTTACCCTATATCCTACTTTGGCATGCAGATAGACGCCAGCTCCTTTATCAAACGGTGCCCCGGCAGCACGTGCTATTGTTGTTATGGCCGCGTTGTCAATATACGTTACAGCTCCGGCAATGGGCGACGTTATCGTGTAAGAGTGCTTACCTATAGAGAGATCCTCGGGCTTCACATTTGGATCTCCGCCCTGCGCCTCGACGATCTCCTTGAACTTCTCATAGGTCTTGCCCGACATGAATATCTCGCGGGCCGCCTCCAAGCCCTGCCCTGGCGGTACTTTTCCACTTAGCTCCAACACCATGCCAGCGATCGTTAATGCCTTATCTAATAGACTCTTCTTACCTTTTCTATCAATCATAGTCTTCAAGGCCTCCCTAGCCTCAAGGGCAGGACCAGCGGTTGCCCCTATTGGCTGACCTCCAAACGTCAACGCTATCTTGATCCTCATCCCGAGCCTGGCCGCCTGCCTTATAAATATCCCTGCAAGCTGGTCGGCTTCCTCAAGGCTTTTGACCTTGGCTTTGCGCCCAACCGGAATATCTATTACGAGGTTATCCACACCCATAGCGGCTTTCTTCGCCAGTATGCTTGCGACCATTTGGTGCCATGGATCAATGCTTAGTTTACGCTCTATATTCACGAATATATCGTCTGCAGGGGCTAGATTGAGTCTACCACCCCAAGCAAGTGTTGCCCTGACCTTCCTAGCTATCTCCTTTATCTCCTCGGCAGTGAAATCCACCCTCGCAAGCGTCTCCATGGTGTCCGCTGTCCCAGCCGGGCTCGTTATCGCACGGCTACTCGTCTTAGGTATCAGAAGGCCTGCCGCGGCTACCGTTGGGACAGCTATTAGAGCTACTTTACTGTTGCCGGGCACACCCCCTATGCTGTGCTCGTCGAAGACTGTGTCTTCGAACACTATCTTGCTCCCCGTTTCAACCATTGCTCTTATAAGGGAGTGTAACTCGTCCTCGCTGAGCTCATAGTATAGCTGGCTGGTTAGAAAAGCAGCGATTTCTGCTTCGCCGTATGCTCCGTCAACTATATCTTTTATTAGCTTATACATCTCGTCTTGACTGATTCTTTCGCCCTTTAGCCTCCTCTGTAGAATATAGAAGCTCGGCGGAACCGGTATAGGGCGTACCCCGACGGTGTCGTGCTTGGATAACTTGAGTGCATCAATTATATCTCGGCTGACAAGTATTTTACCTGGGCTAGCCATCGTTCTTGTCAAGGCCACCACAGCGTTCCTTATCCTATCGCCTTTGGCAAGCCTTACCCTCGACGTTGGACCTAAACCTAGCTCGTGGGCATCAGACTCGTGCATGATAACGATTGATCTGCCGATATCTACATCTATAGGTTCAATTTGAAAATGACGCGTCTCTAGATGAATACCCATTCCCTTACACCTATATATGGTATTTTCACAAAATTATATTGGTGGAACTTTTCTGGGCAAACCATTATCTTAGGTATTGAACGAATATTTAAATATTTCCCAAGAACATGCTGAAGTTTTTTATTCGAGATCAATAATCATTGGTTCACCCAATAAGATGTTAAGAACGGCTCTGATAATGTGACGACGAGTAAGGACTCCTATAACTCTCTCTTTTTCATCAGTCACGATGACAGCAGAAACATCAAGGTGTATCATCTGTCTAACAACGTCAATGAGTTTCTGATCGGTTCGCACAACAGGCGGTCTCCTATCCATGACGCTCTCAACGGGAACATTTAGGCTCCTATCCAGTGGGAGTATGTATCGAGATACTGTGAATGAGGATAATATGCTTCTATGACCATGTCTTAGTTGGAGACTTTTAAGTAGATGAGTATCCGTTATAAAGCCTATGGGTCTCCTGTTTTCATCTATTACGATCACTATCTGGGGATGACCCGTAGCCACTGCCTTTAATATGTTGTAGAGCTTAGTTCCCGGCCTAGCTATAATATATGTTGTTGAGGGGGGCCTGTATTTTCTCATGAATTCTTCTACACCCATCTCAAGTATCTCGTCGAGAGACAATGTCTTGCTGTTCTGTTCCCTGTCATTAGTCAACACGTACTGGCACCCCAAACATAGAATAAGACAGGCATCGTCCACACTAACGGTTCTGTACCCAAAACTAAAATATTTGCGGGAAAAGAAATCCTTGTCAGTTTCTTAGCCAAGGTTGTTCCTTATCTTCTCTACCATAAACTTTGCAAGAGCCTCTTTACTTGGGAACTCGTTGGGCGGTGCATAATATGCTACGACACCTTCATAACCTACAATATGATTATAGAGTTTCTTATCTCCGGTGAAGAATATGACTTTCTTGCCCTTCTCAGCAAGTGTTTCCACTAGCCTCGCCACATCATAGTCGTTAGCGGCTGGGTGCCTGAAAATATTCCCGGCACGAATTGTCTTCTCCAGGCCCTTACCTATTACCTCGTGTATCTCAATGTCTCTAAACTCCCTGGACAACACCTCTACGAAGAACCCCTTAAACATCTGGTCTAGTACAACTGCCACGCCTCTACGGGGACCCGGTGTTCTAGGCGCTTCCACAGGCTCTAGGGGTATACCTGGAAGGTAGCCCCTCAGATCTTCTGCTTCTTCTGGGCCTAGGCGTAGGATCAGCTCGCCCCTGTATATTTCACCCTCACCGACCTCTACAAGAGCTTTAAGCGCTTCGGCAAAACTGTTGTAGACCCCTATTATTCTCCCATGAGCCATTGCTATGTATTTCGGCATAATAGATACCCCCCATACAATCATGATATACGTCTACACTACCTATTAAAAAGACCTAATCCAAAAACTAGAGCACAGTAACAAAACGATTATAGGCGATATGATTATGAGCATCAGGATCGCCGTTATTGGTGCCGGACCTGCGGGATTAGCGGCTGCATCACGTATCAAGAAACTTAGACCTGGCTACCACGTAGTAGTATTTGAGAAGACTCGATGGGCGAGCTTCGCACTATGTGGGACACCGTACTATGTCGGAGGTCTTATCGATAAACCCGAGAAACTAATGCATTATCCCCCCAGATTCTTCATTGAGAAAAGGAGAATTGATCTAAGGCTGAATCATCGAGTCACCAGTATTGATCCCGATAAAAAAACCCTAGAATACGAGGGGCCGGGCGGGAGAGGAAAATATGAGTGGGATATACTGCTTATAGCTAGTGGTGCGAAGGCTGACCTACCAGACATACCTGGAATCGACCTACCTGGCGTCTATAAGCTTCACCACATAGATGATGCTGTCGCTCTCAGAGAAGAGATCAGCAGAGATTCCGTCAAGGACATCGTTATAATCGGTAGCGGTTACATAGGCTTAG
The DNA here is from genome assembly GCA_015520735.1 of Desulfurococcales archaeon. GTDB lineage: Archaea > Thermoproteota > Thermoprotei_A > Sulfolobales > Desulfurococcaceae > JAADCY01. The sequence goes on along the minus strand of WAPN01000024.1, from coordinate 94,294 downwards.
AGCTCGCCGAAAACCTTCAAAGGATTGGTAAAAACGTCATAATATCGACACGGTCAGAGTACCCATTGTCAAGGCTCTTGGACCCCGATATGGGTGAGAAGCTTGCAAGTATCTTGCGAGACAAGGGGATACTAATCAATTATGGCGAGGGCCTTGAGGAGATAAGGAAGAAGAACGGGCGCCTAGAAGTCATAACCTCCAAGAACACCTACGAGGCGGACGCCGTAGTAGTGGCTACAGGGATAAAGCCTAACACATCGTTCGCCGAACAATTGGGTCTTAGAACAGGGAAGAGCGGGGCAATCATCGTTGATAGTATGATGAGAACAAGTAATCCGGACATATATGCGGCAGGCGACAATGTCGAAGTTAAACACGTTGTTACAGATAAGTATACCTGGACCCCTTTTGCACAGGAAGCCAATAAGGAGGGATATGTGGCGGGCTCAAACATTGCAGGGAAAACAATATTGTTCCCCGGCGTCGCAGGCACGAGTGTGACCAGCATTAAGGGAGTAGTTGTCGCCGGGACAGGGCTAACAATGAAAGAGGCTACAAAGCACGGATTCGATCCCATCGCGGCCCTAGTCGAGGCAAGAACTAAGCCTGGTTACATGTCCGGCTCCGGGAAAGTCTTGCTGAAAGTAATTGCTGATAAGAAATCCGGGCTCCTCCTGGGGGCCCAGGCTATTGGTGGAGAAGACGCCTATTGGAGGATTAACGTTGTCGCCGCACTACTTCATAGAAGAGGCGTTATAGAGGATCTATTCTTCACCGACCTCGGCTATGCGCCTCCCGTCAACACGGTATGGGACGTACTTGTGATCGCCGGAAGAATACTATTGAGGAACTGGTAGATGAGCTATGAGTGAATGCATCCTTTTCTCATCACCTAAGATCATACTCTCTTACAAGCCGCTCATTGCTACTGATAAGTTACTCATATGCAGAGGGAGGGTTATAGCTTATGGTCTCAACGCTGAGAAAAAAGCCTCAGCCGTCGGGGCCGAGAAGAGGGACTATAATTACGTGTTGGCACCTGGCTTCATAGATACACATATGCATATTGATACTCTCGCGGTCATGTTACGAACAATAAACTTATCCAGAACAACTAGTATGAAGGAACTCTCAGAGCGAATATCTGTTGCAAAGAACAAGGTGGGAGAATGGATCGTCGGGAGAGGATTCGACCACAACTTGTTCATCGACGATAAAATCATTAATAAGAACAAACTAGACTCACTCATTCCCGACCATCCTGTGCTTCTAATACATAAGAGTGGCCACATGGGTTTCCTCAACACAGCAGGTATTGAGAGATTGAAGAATCTCCTAGATATTCTTCCAAAAGATCAAGTTGATCCGGAGAAAGGCATTCTAGTTGAAGACGCGCTATGGAAGACATACTCCTGGATCAAGAGCAGGATCAAAAAGGAGGATTTCATTAACATGATACTAGAGGCTCAAAACTATATTCTGAGACACGGTGTTACCACCATAGCTGTTGCAGGATGCGATGAACAATGCATGGAGGCCCTGCTGGGGGCAGAAAAAAGTGGAGAACTGAGAATAAGGGTGTACGTCTACATTTATCCCGGACAAGAGGACTGGGTCGAGGAATATTATCAGTGGAGAGATAAGACGGGAGGAAACGTTAGAGTTCTTGGAATAAAGTTGCTCGCCGACGGCGCTCTAGGCACTAGGACGGCATATCTCTCAACACCCTACAATGACGATCCTAGTAATCGTGGAAAATTACTCCTAACATATGATGAAATAAAAAAATACGTCAAAGAAGCAGCCAAGGTCGATGCACAAGTGGCTATCCATGCTATCGGTGATGCGGCGCTGGATGAAGTTCTAAAAGCCTATTATCAATTCAAGCAATATAGGCATCTGCTCAGGATCGAGCATGCGAGTCTCGTCAGAGATGATCAGCTAGAAATAATACGTGATATAAAACCACTCATAAGTGTACAGCCCAGATTCATAGCATCAGATAAATGGATAATGGAAAGAATAGGATATAGGGTCAAATGGGCATATAGGTTCCGTTCACTCATGGAGAGAACAACAATAAGCTTCTCGACAGATTGCCCGGTAGAGCCAATCGATCCCCGTGATGGACTATATTATGCAGTCACAAGAGATCCTGGAAGTCCATACGAGAAACACACACCTAATGAAAAAATAGAACTCGTAGATGCGCTTCACCTTTATACGAGAACAGCGTCATTCCTCCTACGTGACAATTCTCTGGGTGCTCTCCTCCCCGGATGCTATGCTGACATTATAGGCTTTAACAAGGATCCCTTGATGATCAATAGCGGGCTCATAAGAAGTATTGAGATCTACCCAGTGAGCATAAATAATTTGGTCTTTTAGTTCCATATTACATATTATGAAACACTAAATATTGAGAGATATGAAAAGATTAATTAAGAACATGTTTTGGGGATCGTTATTGTCTCTCTACAGAGATAAACGTAGCAAGAAGGAGATCATTGAAGATGTCCTAAAGGATTTAGAACCAAGTGTTCGCGAAGAAGCTCGCCGAGTACTTGAAGAAATTAAGGGTTTAGAGATCATGGATCGCGAAGAGCTCAAAACAATGCTTAGGAAAAGAAGGATTATTAAGTAGTCATTTTATCCAATAGTTTTTTCTACTATCTTTGTATTATATTTTCTACATATTTCCTTTATCTTGTTCTCGGTTTTCTCAATCATTTCTTTGAGCCTATCCTGTCGGAGCGCCTCCATGTATAGCCTGATCTTTGGCTCGGTACCGCTTTTCCGCACAAGAATCCACGAGCCGTCTCTGTACTCGTATCTATAGCCGTCAATAGTTATCATGTTCTCAGGCTCGCCTAGCAGTGTTTTCAGCTCTTCTACGAGGTCAACGTATATTTTATCCCTCACCTCTGTTGGCGAGAATAGATAGCTTCTCCTATCCCATGGATAGTCGGGAATACCCTCTTCATCGAGGATTTTAGCGAGAGGTTTACCTCTCTCCACGACCAACTTGGTAAGTATAGCCGCTTGCCATACGCCGTCGACCCAGGGACCCCACCTTGGATCTATTAGTTTCCAGGGCTCTGCCGCTATCGCTACATTTGATGCGCCAAGCTCTTTTACTCGCTCGTGGGTTTTCCCTAACAGGTATCGCTCTAGCTTACCTCCTAGTTCTTCGACTACTTTATCGACTACCTTGCCTGTGTCGATCGATACTATGACACGGCTTTTTTTCTCGAGTAATGCCTGCTTAGCATATAATGCTATGATCCTGTCCTGCCTTATGAAGCCTATGTGAGGATCGAGCACGGCCAGCCTATCAGCGTCGCCGTCATGGGCTAGGATCATGGCTGGATCCACAGAGGAATATAGCTTCAGATATGACTCAAGGACGTCTTTGCGTGGCTCGGGTGGTCTGACTGGGAAGTACCCATCAGGATTAGCATTGATCGTTATCGGTACTGCTCCAAGGATACGAACTATGCTTGGTGTAACATTATATGCCGCACCGTTGGCCACGTCTATAACTATTCTGGGCTTCCATACAGGTCTTGTTTCACCGATGATGTTTGTCATATCGCTGATGTAGTCATGGAGTACTCGAGGGATTATCCTTGTCTTTCCTACTTTGTCCCATGATAGGGGTTTTGCCTTGTCGAGATTTTCTTCTATTATCTTTTCGAGGCTACGCACGTACTCATAACCTTCATTGTCGTAGAATTTGAAGCCGTTGTATTCTGGTGGGTTATGGCTCGCGGTAACCGATATTCCGAGCGCCCCGTGTTTTTTCGCTGCATAGGCTGCAACTGGCGTCGGGGCTAGGCCTACGATGTTCACATCAAATCCTGAGGCCATGAGGCCCGCTGATATTGATGCCGTGAATAGGTGACCCGTGGTCCTAGAATCATATACAATATAGGCTTCACGGACACTAGTTGTCTGTCTCAGGACTAGTCCCAGTTTATATGCGAGCACTGGATCCAAGACGTCGGGGTACTTTTTCCTTATCCCCGCGGTACCGAATAGCTTCAAGATTCATCACTACTCCCTACGAGGCCTTGATCATACATGTTTAAAGATATCCATGATAAACCTAATTATTTCTTCTCTAGCAAAGCGTAGAAGAAGCCTATTGTTCTATGCTTATGTGGCCATGCCCTCATAGTGCCGGGGATAAAGCCGGGACTGTATGGTCCCTTCAGCTCAACGAGCCTTGCATTGTCATGTTTCTTTAGGAACCTTACTATCACGTCCTCGTTCTCTTCTCTCAACAAACTGCATGTACAGTAGAGTAGCCTGCCTCCTTTTCGTAGTAGCTTCCAGCCAGCCTCGAGCAACTCATATTGTAGCTTGCTGAGCTCCTCGACTTTCTCTGGACGTAGTCTCCACCTAAGATCAGGGTTTTTCATTAGGGTTCCATCACTACTACATGGGGCATCGACAAGTACTCTATCAGCTATCTCCTCACCCAGTATTCTCGGGGCTTCTCGTCCGTCCCTGAGATAAGTCTTGACTATATTTATGTCAGCCCGCCTAATGATCTGTTTAAGCCTCTGCATTCTGAGCTTGTTTACGTCGAAAGCATATATGGCTCCTTGATTCTTCATTAGTTCTCCCATGTGCTCGGTCTTACCACCAGGCGCTGCCGCTATGTCTACAACGGTCATACCAGGCTCGGGTGCAAGGATAAGGGATGCCAGAGCGCTGGCTTCCTCCTGCATTATGATCATTCCTTTACGCCAAATAGGTGATTTCTCAAAGTTGTATGGGCCCTTAAACCTTATGACTGTGGGTGCTATTTTTGAGACTTCTGGCTGTTTTCCCTCCTTCTTAAGTTGCTTTACTATTTTGTCGACACTGGTCTTGAGGGTATTGACCCTGACGCTTATTGGTAGGGGTATATCAAGGCTTCTTATGAGCTCATCGGTTTCATTGCCTAGGAGTTCTCTTATCTTTCTAACATACCATGATGGGAGGAGGTATTTGTACTCTATTTCTTCGTCCTCGCTGCTCGGCTTGTACTTGTAGTTCTTTAGTTTTGTTTCGAAAAGCTTGTGGTAATACATGCCGGTATAGGGATGGGTTTTATGCGAGATTAGTTCGGCTACTGGTTTGTCGAGTAGTTTTAGTGTTTTCTGGGATGGGTTTCTAAACACTATGATCTCTAGGACTGTCCGGAGCGCTGCTCTGAACCATGGGTCTAGTATTAGTGGTTCGGCACCGGTTATCTCCTTGATCATTCTATTAAGTATTCCTAGATGCTTCATTATCCCATAGAATATGGCTGTCACAAGCGGGTCTCTCTTACCCCCCAGGATCCCATATTTTCTAAAGGCCCTTCGCTTAGCGTCCTGGCTAGGCTTAATTTCTTCTGCGAGGCGTACAGCCTCTATTAACGCGTAGATCATTTCTTTTTCGAGCAGAAGCTTTGTCAAGTCGCTACACCACTTGATATCATAGTTTATTTAACAGGATTTAATATAGGTGAAACAATAATTCATTATAGCTAGCATGGTCAAGGGTGTGGCATTAATGCCGAGGCGCTATCGAGTAGAAACGTTCAGCGGAGATATAGTGGATATCGAGGTGAAAGATATTGGCAAGAACAAGGTGGCTGTGAGGCTCATTGGTGGCAATGAGGAGCTCGAGATTGTCTTCAAGAAGAAGGTTGGTGATGATACCCTCTTAGTTGAGATTAACGGTGAAACCTATAAGGTTAGAGCCAATGAGACCGGTATCTTCATTAACGATGAAAACGCCCTGGTTAGTAAGATCGTTGAGCTTATACCGTTGGCTGGAGCGTCGGGAACAGGTAAAACAGCTGGTAAGGTTATTAGCAGACCAGGAGAGATCAGGGCGCCACTCAGCGGAAAAGTCATAGATGTTAAAGTGAAGCCGGGTGATAAGGTCACAGCCGGCGATGTAGTAGCATTGATAGAGTCTATGAAAATGGTCACTATGATAAGGAGTGATATCGATGGAATAGTTGAGGAGATCAGGGTCGAGCCTGGCAAAGCCGTGACAAAGAATACTTTATTGATCCGTATAAAACCGTTCGAGGCGGAGAGTGAGAAATAAGGGATCCCTTATTTCTTATAATGGCATATTACCGTGCTTCCTAGGTAGTATATGCATCATTTCTTCCTTCTTTTCTTTTAGCATGTCTAGGGCAAGGTATATCTTGTACCTGGTATCGGCAGGATCAATGATATCATCGACGTATCCGAGCTCCGCTGCCCTATATGGGTTAGCAAAGACTCTCCTGTACTCAGTGAGTTTTTCCTGAAGGAAGGCGCTAGGATCTTCTTTCTTCGCCGCTTCTTTCCTGTAGAGTATTCTTACCGCTCCCTCGGGCCCCATAACCGCTATTTCTGCTGTTGGCCATGCATAAGTTATGTCTGCGCCGAGGCTCTTACTTCCCATAGCTATATAGGCTCCCCCATAGGCTTTCCTCACGATCACAGTTATTTTAGGAACAGCTGACTCGGCGTATGCATAGAGGATCTTTGCACCATGCTTTATTATCCCGCCATGCTCCTGGTCTAGCCCAGGCATGAAGCCGGGCGTGTCGACAAACGTTATAATCGGTATATTGAAGCTGTCGCAGAACCTTACGAAACGAGCTATCTTGAGGCTCGCATCAATATCTATCACACCCGCGTTTACCGCGGGGTTATTGGCTACTATGCCTACGCTGTACCCGCCTATACGGCCGAAGCCCACGATAGCTGATCTGGCATAGTTCTGGTGTACCTCAAGGAACCGCCCGTCATCGAGGATCCTATATATTATCTCGTGCATATCAAAGGGCTTCGAGGGATCAAGCGGGACTACGTCCCTTAGATCCTCGGCTTTCCTATCAACAGGATCATCAGTCTTGATCCTGGGCGGGTCTTCATCGAAACTGCTTGGTAGATATGATAGTAGCTCGCGTACAAGCTGGAAAGCCATGTCCTCATCTTCTGTTACAAAATGAGCTACACCTGATTCAGATGCGTGAACATCCGCTCCGCCTAGTTCTTCAAAGGTCGTCTCTATACCTGTAGCAGCCTTTACTACTTCGGGGCCTGTTATGAACATGAAGCTCTTCTTAACCATTATGACAAAATCTGTTAGAGCAGGGCTATAGGCTGCTGCACCAGCACATGGTCCCATGATCAGGCTTATCTGTGGTATGACACCACTAGCCTTAACATTCGCTGCAAATATCCTGCCACATCCATGTAGAGATGCTACTCCCTCTTGTATCCTCGCGCCACCCGAATCATAGATCCCAATAACTGGGGCACCAACCTCTATCGCTTTCTCTATAACTGAGACTATCTTGTCCGCGTGGGCCTCACCTATGCTTCCACCCATTACCGTGAAATCCTGGGCATAAACGAATACAAGCCTTCCATCGATCTTACCATAACCTACTACGACGCCGTCACCAAGATACTTTAGCTTATCTAGACCGAAATACGTTGACCTCGTAATTCTCATCCATTGAAGAGGTTGAAAAGTATCAGGATCCAGTAGTCTATTGATCCTGTCCCAAACCCACAGCTTTCCTTTCTTCCGCTGCGCCTCTATTCTCTGTTCTCCACCGCCCAACATCGATTTCTTCCTTAGTTCATTTACTTCTTCTAGGAGATCCTTGATCGTCTTTTCGGCCAATCTAATGCACCCGCCGAAGAGATTATCCCTCATGAATAAATAATGTGTTTTAAACATCTAACAAGCCATTGAATAATGCCGCGATGGATAAAAAATAATTGCTCACCGCTACCGGGCCCGGCCAAGCACTGTTATAGCCGAATAGGTCGCTATACCGCCAATGTTCTGTGCTACCGCTATTGTCGGATCCGATGCTCTTACTCCTGGGAATTCTCCTCTGAGCTGTAATACGCATTCTGCTATTTGGTATATACCTGTTGCACCGACAGGGTGCCCTCTTGCCTTTAGGCCTCCACTAAGGTTTACCTCGGGCTTGTCACCCTTAGCAAATCTTCCTTCCTTCCAGAGTTTTGGTGCTTCGCCTTTAGTAGCAAATCCCATGTCTTCTAGTGCTAGGTATCCCGTTATGTGAAAAGCGTCATGTACCTCGAGGTAATCTACATCCTTAGCTGTTATGCCTGCCATCCTATAGGCTTGCCTACTGGCGTCAACGGTACTCGTAAGTGTTAAAAGGTCGGTTCTGCTACCAAGGTCTACGCTATCGGTCGATAATGCAACGCCTCTAACTTCTACGAGAACATCTCTACCTATTCTTCTAGATACCTCTCGTGCTTTCCCCTCACCTCTAACTAGAATTACCGCGGCCGCTCCGTCACCTATAGGTGAGCAGTCGAAAAGATGGAGAGGCTCCGCTACGACGGGGCTCTTGATTATTGCCTCTAGGCTTGTCTTCTTCGGTAACTGTGCATAGGGGTTGCTCGTCGCGTACTCATGCATTCTAAGAGGCCAGTAAGCCATATCTTCCCTAGTATAGCCGTACTTACTCATATAGTATCTGGCAACGAGAGCGTTCAGCCCAGTAAAACTAGCACCATAGAATACCTCATACTCTGCATCCGCCGCCTGTGCCAGCGCCTTTGTTGTCTCGCTAGAGATACCTTCTGTCAGTTTTTCCACACCTCCCACCGCAACAATGTCTGCCAACCCACTCTTCACAAGACTATAGCCTGCATAGAAAGCCGCACCTCCACTACCACAGGCCGCCTCCACTTTAAAAGCTGGTATCCCCCTCAAACCCGAGTGATCCGCAAGCAGAGCTGCAAGACTATCTTGCTCCATCAGGACACTAGAGGTCATATTCCCTATGACAAGTGCTTGGGGCTTTACACCTCCAGCATCCTCTATTGCCTTGGACATAGCCTCGTAGAATAGGTCCTTAGCGCTCCGATTATACCATCGACCTATCTTGGTCATCCCAACCCCTACGATATAAACCTTGTCTGCCATAATCATACACCATTATCACAATGATTAGGAATAGTACTCAATCCTATGTTATAGGCTTAGTTACAATTAATACTTTGTTTCACAATTATAACGCTTTTAATTAAAATTAGAGAAGCAGCCGAGAGTTTAAATAAAAATGGTTCGGCGAATGATATAAGACATTGTGTCGTGTTAAAAATCTATTGCCTTTCACGAGCGACAGTTATCTTTACTTCTCTCCTCTCCATAAGCTCCTCCCAATGCTTTAAGTTTATAATGCATCCAGGATCAGGTGCTAACGGGTCATTGAAGTATGCAAATCCTCTTGCACGGCATCCCCCGCATATGTACTTGTATGGACATTTAGCACATCCTCCTTCTAGCTTTTCACGATCCCTTAAACTCAGTAGCACTGGTGACGTTGTCCAAATCTCCCAAAACGGTGTCTCTCTTACATTACCAACCTTTAATGGCATGAATACACATGGGGTCACATCCCCGTTTGGCTGCACGGCTGCATATATTCTTCCAGCACCACATCCACCTATGAATTCAGCTAAGGCTTTTACTATAGGGTCATTTCCAACATAGAAGTGCGTCGGCGCTATTTCTTCCCCGCTACTCATCTGAAGCGTTACGCGGCTGTATTGAGGGGCAGTACTGATAATTTCCATACCCTTCCGCTTCTTCATCTCTATATAGAGCTTTCGTAGAAACCTCTCCCTTTCTTCGGGTGTGAGATCTAAGTGGCTTATATCAACTCCCCTACCAACAGGTATGAAGTTAAAGAACACCACCCTCTTCACACCTATATTTTCAGCCAGATCTAGTATTTCATCGACCTCGTCAAGGTTAGCCTTTGTGATCGTCACAGCCATAGCGTGGTTTATACCTAGTTTCACAGCATTTTCCAAGGCTCTGACTGCGTGCTCCCATGCACCCGGCGTGCCTCTAAATGCGTCGTGTTTCCTCGGGTCAGCACTATCAACACTAATTTCAACGTAACGCATTCCTGCCTCCTTGGCCTTCTTAAGCTTCTCAATGTCTGCAAATACCCATCCATTTGTTGCCACAGCCACATACATGCCCCGGCTAGCTATCTCTCGGACTATCCGAAGGAAGTGGGGATGTATTGTGGGCTCGCCACCGCTGAGAGCAATGGCCGCAACTCCGGCTTTATCGAGTTGATCGACAACCATAATTTTTTCTTCAAGGCTTAGCTCGTCGGGCAAAGGCTTATCCGCTCTCTGATAACAGTGTTTACACTTAAAGTTGCACATATTAGTAAAATTCCAAACTATGAGGAAAGGCGCTGGCATCTTCTGAGGTACTGTGACTCCATAGAGTCCGAGTCCTTTCATTACTAGGGTTATTCCTCTCCTTACAGCGGGATCGCTAAGTGCTTTCTTAACCTCTTCCTCATCACCTTTAAGGATATGGACACCAAACATTATTATCTTCTTTATAATGCCCATGAGTATTCCTGCTGTCAGCGGACATTCTACTGGCTCGCCAGCAATACTAGATAAGCTATGATAGATCACAGGTGCTTTTACATTTTTTTCACCATATTTGCAGGCATATTCTTTTGATGCTAGTAACAGTGCTCTTCTCGTCACTGGGTTGTTAAACAACATTCTTATGCCTGCTAGGAATGCCCCTACTCCTCCTCGCTTCTTCTCTTGCATTTCCCTCACCAATACCTATTTATTGATAATAATTTGTATAAGCTAGTCTGTAGATTACCGAAGAAGAATACTCATTGAAATATGTATATGCAATTGTAATATAGGATATCAACTATTTATTATCTCCAAATAAAGTGTTCAAAATTCTTAGAGCAGGAGACAGGTTCAAGATATCTTTTACGCTCATGGGCATGAATGGTAATATATACTTGAGCAAATTTATATTGCGGAATATCATCAAAAGGGTATTCAGGAGCTCTAAGTAGCCATTCTTATCATTCTTGGACATTCTCAGAATAGCGTCAAGTAGCCTATATGAGGTGCAAGGTATGCTTCTTTCAAGGAGAACAAGCAGCCTTATGACGTTAATATGGTATTTTGTGTTCTCAATATTGCCATCCAAGTATATGTACAGCGAATATGTTCTCGGGATAACAGTACATGATTCAGGATGCATTTTACAGTCAATGAAATCAACAGGTATGTCGAGCTCCTCATTAAAATAAACCGAGCCCTGTCTAACCTCAACGGAGATTATGAATTCTGATCCCATTCTACTATAGAGCTTTACCGTGGTACCTGCGATCCTCTGCGCATCGGTCCAGAATCGTCTAAGCCTATACTCACCGAGATTCATCTCCTCAAGCAAACGAGTGACAGTAATTGGTGGGTCTATGCATTTGAATCCTCCATCAATACATCCCTTGATCACCCTCCTAGCCGAGGATACCAGATCCTCAACAAACTGCTCCCTAATTCTGAGCCTCACAATATACCAAACCCCTAACACTATATTTAATAATCGTCCAAAATCCTACTTTTATCAATAATAATTGTAAGGGCCACATATCTTAAATCTAATTTGTATATGATAAATTAAAAGGTGCCCGGAGTGGTTAACGTTGAAACTATTGCTAACAGGCTAGTAGAATATGTTGCAAGGAAGGCTTCTGGCCTACCTGTTGACGATATAGATTTACATAGAATTACTGGTTCATCGAGATACCCTGTAATGAGAAAGGTTGTTAACATTGTTGCATCAGAACTAGTAGTTATACAGAGAGGACTCATCAGATGCGGTATATGTGGTAAGGGCCCGTTTACGAGGAGGGGCTTCTACCTTCACTTAACAAGAGTTCATCGTAACGAGATCATATCCATGATCACTGAGAATTACGAGGATCTTTCTAAACGCTATATACCACCAAAATACTAAATAACCGTCCCTAGGGGTGGAGTTTCCTCATAGACATATGGTCTCAGTATTGGAGTCTTCGGTCATCCGGCCCCTATCTAGAACTATGATTTCTTAGGAGCGATTAATTCTATCGTTACCCTATACGCTATCTTCTTATACACAAGCTCTTCCGTGAATCTAGCCGAGCTCGCGGCATAGTTCTGGCCATAGATTTTCGATATTACCACTGTAGGGTAGATGTAGTAGGCTGCCCCCTTGATATGATTAATCCCTATACCTAGACTAGCCGTTAGATCGATCCTTATCCAGCCCCATGGTGGAACATAAGCGGCTGTCCACGCATGAGTTCCTCCATTCACAAACCTATACTCGAGGAGACCATTAGCAGCTGTGCTTGTTATGTTTAGCCCCATGATATAGACTATTCCTATCTCAAGGTAGGCTGGTACGCCTATTCCGCGGAGAACGGTTATAAGTAAGTTCGACTGATCATCACAATCGCCTTCCATGTACATCAGGGTTTCCCATGGCTGTCTGGCAGGTATTCTTGTTTTGTATTTTACGTTTTTATCAAACCATTTTAGAACCTCCTCTATGGCTCCTAATGGTGTTTTTGAATCTTCTTGTGACCGAATATATGTTATGAATAGATTAATTAATGGGTTAGAGTAGTTCCAGAGTGGTGTTGCCTCTGTGTAGTTAGACTTTGCCTTATCCGGTATGTACTTCCAGCCCTCTGCCAATTCGGGCTTTATATTTGTTGCCTGTAATAGGCGTTGAGCCACATTGACTGAGACATTATATACCACCATGCTAGTCACTGTCTGGCCGGGCATTAAGCTCATGTTCTCATACTTCGGTGCCTGTATCACAAGACTTGGATTATACCATGGACCTTGTATCTTATAGGGATAAGATGTGCCATTAACATATGTCTTTACTCCTATGACTTTCTGTGTAGACATGTTGATAGGATAATCGAATACTAGGAGGTCCGTCTGGTTTATAGGAAGCGGCTTGTCTCCTAGATTGGTTATTGAGCCATTAATTATTATTGTAAGATTAAACCAGTCCAACGGATTACTAGACTGTATTGTAGCATTTACGCTAACCATTACCGTAGCCGATGATAGAGCTAATAGAATTAGTAAGAGTATTGCTTGAAGAGTTTTCATATTCTTATCATCTCATTATAATGGCTATTATTATTGAATTGACGTTCGTACCAGTAGGGCCTGTTTTGATCAGGTCTCCTGAGATCTTCAATGCATTGTATGCATCATGCCTCATCAAGCTTTTCTCAGGATCGATTCCTCTATCCATAAGAATATCATAGGTCTTTGAATCAACTAGACCTCCTGCAGCATCTGTGGGCCCATCTGTTCCATCAGTATCCAAAGCTATCAGGGCTACTCCTTTATAGCCTCTTATCTTTATGGATGCACTGAGTGCTAGCTCTTGGTTTGGCCCACCCATTCCAGCTTCGCCCTTGATAGTGACCACGGTCTCGCCGGCAAAGATCAGGCATACTGGTGGCTTGAAGGGGCGGTTGTTCTTTATTATTTCTTCCATTATTGATGCTATAGCTGTGCCTATATGTCGTGATTCTCCTTCTATGGTAGTCGTCATGATTACTGGTTTTAGCCCTAGTTCTAATGCACGCCTCGCTGAGTGTTCAGCGGCTATATTAGCGCTTGCTATAATACTATTGTCAACGTTCTCCAAGCTCTTAGGGGTCTCGGGTATCTCGCCCCTTAAACCATTATCTATGACTTTTTGCACATTCTCGGGAATTTTATCCCATAGGTCATAATTGATAAGTATCCTTTTCGCATCGGCATATGTTGTCGGATCGGGTGCTGTTGGGCCGGAAGCTATGGTCGAGAGATCGTCTCCGACAACATCGCTTACTATTAGCGATATTATTTTACCGGGAACCATTTCAGCGAATCTGCCGCCTTTGACAAGGGATATATGTTTCCTAACAGTATTGATCTCTTGTATTCTTGCCCCTGATTTCACGAGGAGATCGTGGGTCTTTATCAGTTCATCAAGCGTTATTGGCGGATAAGGCTTCGTGAATAATGCTGAGCCTCCGCCCGAGATCAGGAATATCAGAATATCCTCGGGCTTCATCCGCCTAGCTATCCCGATTATCTCGTCGGCTGCTCTAAGGCTATTCTCATCCGGTACGGGGTGGCCCGCCTCGATAACCCTTATCTTTTCGAGTTTTTCGCCATAGCCGTACTTTGTAGAGACCACGCCATATTCTATATCATCTCCTATGATCTCCTCGATTGCCTTTGCCATTCTACAGGACGCCTTACCTATACCGGCAACGTATATTTTTCCTCCTACGCTTACCCGTTTGTTCTTGATGATGAGTTCCTTACGAGTGTATGCGAGGTTCTTACGGACACTAATGTATGGATCCGACATTTTTATGGCGTATAACGCCAAGTCAAGACAATAGTGCCGAGGCAAAAGATCTCTTTCTATCTGTTTAGTCACGTCAATATTCACCAGTCTTTTATTCCTAAGGATAAAATTATTCTTGAAAAGACTAAACAGATTTTCTAAGAAAAAACGTTACGTGTTATATATTATTTATAGAAGGCTCTGCGGTTTTAGTTAGCGATCTCTACTAGTCCTGCATCGTTGAGACTATTAATAGCTAGGGCGAGGGGTTCTATGACCTCCTCTACCGAGACCTGCACGTCCTCGCTTATCCTGTTGGCTATTTCCTCGACTGTGTGCTCGCCATCGCAGAGGAGCCATACGTAATAAGCGAGCGCTGAGAGCTCGTAGATCTCCTCCTCGGACTTCGCCACGTAGAACTTGTCTTGTTCCTCGCCTAGGAATGCACCGTTTCTTTTTGGCTTCTTCTCCTTTAATTGATCATATATTTTTCTGGCTTTCTCGGATACCTTGTTCTCATTGCTATTATTTGGGACAGGTGCTTCCTCGTTCTCCATGTTGGACATCTTAGAATCCTCCTTGACGATAGTATTTTCTCCTGCCACGGCCGAAACTCTGTCTCTTGGATGGTGTGTATGGTGCTGTTGGCTGGTCTTCGGGAATTTCCTCGGGTTGTGGTACTTCCTCGTCAGGTACTTCTTCCACGCTTGTTGACCTACCTATATTCAGTTGGACCTTGCCTCTGAAGCTGGTCGTCCATGCACCCTTGATTTCGACGGCTTTTCCTTCTTCGAGGCTACCAGCCTTGCTTCCCCAGAGCGTTACCTGGACTCTGCCTGATTCATCACCGATAATGGCGTTACTAATTGTTCTAGGTCCTCTTTTTGTCTGTATTACCCTAGGAGGAGTCGTCTCGAGGACCCTTCCGGTTACGTGGACGTTTTCTTCTCCGGATTTGAGATCGATTATTCGTTTTTTCCGGGACGTGTTTTCTTCTGATCCGGACATTACGGGTTTCGTCTCCTACGTGTTATGGGTTAATTCCAGTTATTGCATGAGAGGTTAATATATCCTTGTATTGAATATTCGCTCGAACATCCGAGTATTGCTTTAGTGCACTGTTATGGGTATTATCGGGTGCTTAATCGTTTTCTCAAGAGATCTTATTGTTTCCAAGCATTTGCTATATGTTCTACATATGAAGAGATGAGACGTATCTTCGCGTTTATCGGAAGAGCCAAAACCTGGGATAAAATCTAGTTTCGTTAATAGGGTACTTGCTATACTCGACTCGTAATGTGCAGGTGCTCCAGGCAATAAACATATTGTCTTAACCGCCGTAAATGGCGTGGAGGTTATCTTGTCTATGTGCCAATGTATCTTTTTGTCTTTCTTAATATGCCTTGCTATCCTAGACTTGAGGCCGCCGGAGCCCCAAGCCGATCCAACATAGATATAGTATCCAGGCTCTAGCTTATACCCCGTGTTCCTGATAGCAATGGTTAATGGCTTTGTGATTTCAATTATTAAGAGATACACTCCCCTCACAGTGTTCCTTGCCATAAACAAATTGTACAAATCCGTTGTGCCCCCTTGATTAAAACCGTACAATTACTATTATTCTGGATTAGGGCGTATAAGAATGAGCCTAGGAATAGAAGAGGATGAGATTAAGGAAGTATACGAGGAGATAAAAAGGACCGTGAGGGTTATAAAGGGAGGCCCTGATGAGCGTGGCGAAAAACTCTTGAAGTATAGCAGTATATTCTTGATGATGCCGGACCCAACAATGATCTCTACGAGCATAGGGGTCTCAATGGTGATAACCGGGAAGCTCCTTATGAAGAGAAGAGTTAAGGGCTTAAGAGACTTGCTCCAGGAAGATCTCGAGGAGCTAGAGAAGGCCCTGCACGATGCAATTAGTAATTTATTTTAGTTTTCATACTTTTTCAATGGGATGACGAACCCGGTTTTCAGCTGAACCAGGATGCTGAAGAGTTGCTCAGCCGACCGTTCTCCGCGCCGTATTTTAACGTCTAAAAATATTTAGAATCTCCAGTTTAGAAGCTCACAAATCGCTGGTGTGTATGTCTTGGAGAAACTAATGGCCGAACAACTGCTTGGAAGAGCAGGGCTCTTCGTGGAGAAGCTTGCTGAACCCTTTGTAGGCAGGGAGGAAGAGGCGCGTGTCATAGCCCTTGGGATCATTACGGGCGAGCATGTTGTATTGATAGGCGAGCCGGGCACGTGTAAGTCAGCACTAGCGAGAAGGGCGGCTGATCTTATCAATGCAAGGTTCTTTAAATACTTATTAACGAAGTTTACGGAGCCCGATGAACTATTTGGACCCCTAGATATTAACGCTTTAAAACAGGGGAGATATGTTAGGATTACTCATAATAAGCTTCCGGAGGCCGAGATCGCATTTATCGATGAGATATTCAACGCTAATAGCGCCATACTGAATATGTTTCTAACCATTATGAACGAAAGAATACTATATGATGGTTACAGCGAGATCAAAGTGCCTCTCTGGTCTATGATAGCCGCCAGCAATAATGTCCCCGATGAGCCCGAGCTACAGGCTCTCTACGACAGATTCCTTTATAGACACTTCGTCAAGCCTGTTAGCGAGGACAAGTGGAAGGAACTACTTAATGCTATATGGGATATCGAGAGAGGCCTCTACCAGAACCCCGAGCCCATCCTAAGCATGGACGATATAAGGAGGCTTAACAAGCTTGTGTTCAGGGTAAGCCTCGAGCCCATAAAGGAGAAGCTCCTACGCCTATACGCTATATTTGAGGATCAAGGAATACACATAACCGATAGAAGGAAGGGCAAAGCGCTCAAAGCGATAGCAGGCTCAGCAATACTTGATGGTAGACTCACCGCTAAGGAAGAAGATCTATATGTCCTTAAACATGTGGCTCCTAGGGACCAGGACGAGATGAGCCAAGTATATGCCATACTCCTTGACGAGATACGTGCTACTGAGAAGCACCTAAAGGAGCTCGCCGAGATAGAGGCCAATGCCAGAGAGGCCAAAGAATACATATTACACGTAACCGATTTCGACCCAAGGCTTGTCGACTACCTGAGGAGCTTCGAGGCCGTCAGAGAGCGTGTCAGGAAAATGGCTGACGAAACAAGCGACGAGATCGTTAGGAAGAGGGCCTTGGATGTTTTATCCGAGATCAATGAGCTGATAGATCTGATTAAGCAGAAGTTCATGATGTAGTAGGGACGGGATATGAGCCGGGGAGAAAATATTGAAGAAGGCCTGCTAAGAGGTGTGAATTACAAGGATCCCGTGGCCCAGTATAGGGGGGCCCGTGTCGCCAGAATATCGCGGATTCTTCTCGGAAAAGAAGTGAATGTACCTGTAAGGCTTTCCACAGACCTTTTCTATAGTTTTTACCTCCCAATGCCCATATTGAAGGATGCCGGGAAAATACCATCCTCCAGAATCAATGATTATAAGCTTATCAAGAATCTGTTATCATCAACACGAATCCACGAAATAAGATCAAAGACTCTCGTTGACCCCCTATTATCATCAATTGCGGCAAGCGTCTTTCTCGTGGAAATAATGAAGCTAGCAGGGAAAAACAATAGCGGGGAGACTGGTAATGGGCGAAGGAGCCCAGAGCTTATCCCCTCAGGTATAAGGGAAGACCAGTTAAGGAGCATGGTGGAGAAAGCCGCAAATATAACGGCTAAAGACGTGGATAATGTTAAGAAGCTTAAAACCCTTGTTGAGGGGCAACAACCCGGAACAGTAAACATAATGGCCTATGAAGAGTATGGTCCTGAGCTGATCAAGCTAGCCCGTAACCTCGAGGTGCGGAGAATACTTGATCTCCTTACCGGTATCAAGCCGTGGAAGCTACGGATACCGGATAGAAAGCTACAGTTTAAGCACGGCGAGCTTGAGAGCTACGAGTTCGGCAAGGATATCGAGAGGATCGTGCCGAGTAGACTGGCTCTTCCCGATGAATTATTCTATTTAAGGCTACTTGAGGGTAAGCTCCTCCTATACAGGAAGGTGTTAACACAAGGTAAAGGTCCCATTTATGTCTTACTGGATAAATCAGGTAGTATGGATGGCACGAAGATGATCTGGGCTAAGGCGGTAACTTTAAGCCTTTACATGAGAGCTGTTAGGGAGAACAGGGAGTTTTATTTTAGGTTCTTTGACAGCATACCCTACCCGCTAACCACGATTGGCCGTAGGCCCAAGGCTAAGCATGTATTGAAGATGATCGAGTATATTGCTAGGATCAAAGGCAGTGGGGGAACAGATATCTCGAAGGCGATCATAACCGCTTGCAACGATATAAGGAGAGCGAGATCCAAGGATTTAAGCGACATAATACTGATAACTGATGGAGTGGATAGAATAGCTGAGAATATTGTGAGATACAATCTCAAGAAGGCACGAGCAAGACTTGTCACAGTCATGATAATGGGAGATAATAGAAGCCTCAAGAGGATCTCAGTCAAATATTTCGCCGTGATGAGATTGAGCCAGAAGAATCTCCTCCAGATTGTTGAAGTCTAGCGGATCCACTTCCCCGAACTAATAGGTAGTTACTCAGGAAGCAGTCTACCTAAACTCGTGAGGATGAGATCATCTCACTTGCTTCACCTCCCTCCTATTCGCGATTACACAGTCGTGCCTTCCGGGTTTGCCCGCGTATAGTGTTTAGGCTGTTTCGGTAGTTATAGAGCTTTGAACCAACATGTGTTTGTATGAATTAATTGTATTAATGCGAGGATGCAGTGCCGGGTCCGTAGCGCCCAATGAGGACTTCTGTCCGTAAGGTGCCTCACGTTGTATGCGATGTATCCTCCGATGAATCATTGAGCCAAATGAGACTAATAAGGGTGAATCCCTTGCAAGCCCATATAGTTGCTGAAACAATCTAAATACTCGAATGGGCTAATAGTCTATACTGTTTTTCACAGAAAAACTAAAGCCGCTGCATTTATTTTTCCTGGCTAGTTTCTAATTCATTCTTCCTAAATTTCTTATCTGATGTATCCTCTATTTTACGGCTGAGCCTAGTATATACTGAGATAATTGCCAGCGCCGCTATTAGCATCAATAGCGGAGTTATGAATACAAAGCTGTTAGGACCATGTATAAATACAAAATATACTCGATGATAGACGAAGCTTGGCTTTAATCCCTTAAGGGTCTGTATAACGAGAACACTATGTGGCTCAACTGCTTTAAGGTATCCGCCAAACTGTGTTGTCGCCACAGCCAATACCTTGCTGTGTTCGAGGTTCGGGCCATAAGCAAGTATTATATTTACAGGCATTGATGTGGAGATATAGATAAGAGAGTCCGATGTTATGCCTTGATCTATAACGTACATTGTTGTTTGAGTAGTGTTAACAACTGTTATTGGCTTAAATCTGATGATATTGTATGCCTTGACCATTGGAATGCTGTAATAATTATTATAGTAGTAGAGACTGATCAATGATAGGATAAGTATAATTGCAATTATTATTTTTACAAAATCGTATCGAGAACTGATCAGCCTATAGGCGAGATAATACATTATCATCGAGGCCATCCATACAATAATAGCATAAATATCAGGTCCCGAGAGTTCAATGTGTATGAACGATGTACTATTACTCGTGGCCGCAAACCCTACACCCCAGGAGAACCCCTCGTGCTGTATGAGCACAGAGTTTCCAGATCCTATATCCGTCACCAGATAGTCCTGCGTAAACCTCATCGGCAGATTAAAATATAAGGGAACTTCGGCCGGGAAATCACCTATAACGAGTGTTGAGCTCGCAATATTATAGTTTATGAAAAGACCAATAACCAATATTATTACGGGGATATATGTCCGCATTACCTCTTTCTTCGAAACCACGTTGAAACACCACCATATGGATACAAGACGCCGGATATCTTAACTGCTGTATGAATGCTATATTATTTCTGGCAAATATTGGTATAATAGTTATCTGTTTAGTACGAAGATGCTTTAAGAATAGATTAAAACACAATAACAAAATCATACAAATATCAAAACATACACACCATTATCATTACTATAGAAGAATCAATCACTTCTTAATTAGTAGCTATGGTGAGCAACGTAGCTGCTAGGGCCACCTCCTCGGCAATTCTTACTGATCCAGGTTTCTCACCATATAATATATCGTGAATTATTACCGTGTTATGAGGATCACCGCCAAGGGCTTCAATAAGATACTCGAGCCTTGCTGCTAGGACAGTTGCGAGCGCCTCGAGTACTTCTGGTTCATCACCTACAAGTGCTTTTTCCTTGAAGATCAGAGTGTCAACAATTATCCTTTCCAAGAATTCTTCATCAACTATTGAATCCCACAGCTTGTTCTTAATGGTATTTGCTACTTCCTCAACGAGCCCCGAAACATATTTGATCGGTGCAACTAGTTCTAACCATTCTGTTACGAGGCTTCTAATTATGTTCTTTGCATGTTCTTTTTCTTCTTCCTTATCCACAATGTCATGATATGCCAGACTTATGATCATCATATCGGATATTGTGTACGCAGTTCCAACTAGGTCTTCTTCTACCATTACATTATTGTTAAGAGTTGTCCTTACATCGCTCATGAACCACACACCGGTCTATAAGTGGTTAATTATTTATTTAAAGGGGCTAGGATTCATAGCAGGTTTGATATACCATAGACTGCCGCTAAAACTGTTAATGATGCAACAAGGTTTCCGAGAAATACACTAATCACCGATTTTTTAGGTTCAAGGCCCAGTATATAGGCTATGAAACTACCAGTCCATACCCCAGTTAGCGGAAGCGGAATAGCTACATAGGCTGAAAGGGCTAAGTACACGTATTTATGCTTATGCAAGGATTCCGCTTTTCTTCGAATTTTATCAAGAAAAGTATCATATATCTTTGCTACGGGTCTATACCTTCTAAGAATAGGCTCTATTTTCTCAAGAAAGTATATGATCGGTATTGATGGAAAAGAACTCGCAAGGTAGGATACTATCAGAACTATATATGGGTTAAGACCCATGACGAAACCTAATGGAATAGCACCTCTAGCCTCAATACCTGGAAGAATGGCAGTAAATATTAGTGCAAACAACTCGTACAATGGATATCACATCTTCATTACTCTATATATTCTCGCTATAGGAAGCTATTCTACATGATAATTGTATTAGCACTCATTCTCTGTTTGAACGTGTGTACGACTATCTCAATGATCTTAGATATATTAATCTTTCCTGGTATGCCGGCAGCATATGGATGACCCCCACCACCAAGCATCTTCGCTATTATAGATACATCATAGTAGTCGCTCCTTAAGCTTGCCCCTCTTGGATATCTGACAATATAAATATCGGCTGTTACACCGTTCTTCTTCGCTGCATCCGTGAGTTCTCCTGGATGAACTTTTGGATCCACGTCCTGGAATATAATAATTTTGATCCCATTCTTCTCTATAACATCCATTCTGCCTAGGGCTTCTCTTATCAGGTTCTCATACAGGTTCTTGACCTCGTCTTCGTACATCTTGTTCATCCAGTAGGGGCTTATTTCACCGCTGATGAAACTATTGAGTGCCTTGTATCTTACGCTCCAAGAATACCAGCGTAGGACTCTTCTCCATTTAATCGTTAGCTCATACCTGTTCATAAAGAAATCATCATCTATTGCAAGACCAACGAGTTCATTAATGTAAGGATTGTCTCTTACTCTTAATCTTCTAGCAATAAGGTCAGCCGTCACTGTCGACGGATCAACCAGATACCATACTGTTTCATCATATTGGCGAATTAGATCATATATTTTGCGATCCCACTCGTGATGGTCAATCCACTTTATCTTAACTCCCTCAATACATGCTTGTTTAATGAGCATTCTCAGATCGCTGATTTGACTTACTTGAGGATTTAGATCACTTATCCAGATCTGGCCCGGACTAAATTCCTCTAGGGCCTTCTTTAAGTATCTAGGCACAGCCGTAACACTTGCCAGCCATATCTTTACTGGTGCCAGTTTTAAAGCAAGTATGGTGGCACTGGCAAGACCATCAAGATCCCAGTGGCTTATCACTATTGTTCTCGCCATAGCACTATCATCCCGCACGATCTATTGTTAGTTACTTCAGCTTCGTCAATGTTATTTTGCTATTAAGTCGAACATAAAGCTATTGTAAATGGCTGGTTTTAACTATTTTTAACACGTTCTATAAGCTTTTTCAACCTGTTATGTATCCTGTGTAGCTCAATAGTCAGTGCTGCTATGATCGCGACGAACGAGCCTATGACAAATATATTTAGCGAGGAATGATAGATCACAATATAACCTACGAGAAGAAGAGTCGCCAGCAGATCAACATATAATATTCGGGGGAGGATCTTTCCTTTCATCATAAAGACTAAATCAAGTATCGAGGACCTAGGCTTTATTGCCACATATCCGTTCCTAGTTTTACGTATAAATCCCATATTATATAGTCTCTCTAAGTGGTGCCGTGCACTATTAGGGCTTCTGAACCCTACTTTACGCTGTATCTCCCTGATACTCATTGGTTTTCTCTCTGATAGGAGCAACATGTATACTCTTAGACTACTTCCACTCAGTTCAAGCACAGGATCAGGAGTATCATTTCCCCGTATTTTATTCTTCCTCAAAAGACGGCACCAGAAAAAACATATTGCTACTAGCCATAGATAAACCATTATGACGGTTAAGCTATAATCGATTTATTTATGATTTACATAGGTGTTACTAAACAAATCTATTTTTTAACAAATATAGAATAAGCACGACAAGTAATAGAAAAGTGATACCTATGATCCCTAACATATATGTATAGTTGTATTGTAGAGCAATGTTGTGCTCACTGATGTTTTCCCTCGGTTTTATCCTTATGGCTCTATAGACGTTGATCTGGGGAGACGTTGTATTAGTTAGTTGGCCCTGTTGTTCGTGCGTTCTTACTTTATAGAGTATTTCACGGTAATTCATTCGAGGTTGAGCAGCCTTATTATTTAGAGACGTATTACTAAACAGTATTCTCGATGAAGCAGTATGTGTGTTATATGATATTATTTTAGTTAGATTTACAAGATTTCTGCTCCCAGAAACAACCTCTACTAATCCGCCATTGATGACAAGTCTGTCGGGGACATCGCTTACCAGTAGATAAAGTCTAGCTATAGCGTATGTCGTACTTGTTTTTGCACCAACATCTAGGATCTTACTCTTACATGGTACTGATAATATCTTTGTTGTATTACTATATATGAGTGATATCTGAGGCTCCTTAAGAACAATAATGCGGACAGGCTCCATAAATTTATTGATAAACTCGAACCTGACATCCATATTGATAATGTTTCCTCCCACATATCTTGCGTTGATCAGTATTTTTACGTCAAAATACTCTTCCATGTTCTCAGCAGAAGACAGTGAAGATATAGATACCAGAGCCAACAAAATGGTAGGTAATAGCAGTGTAGCGACCACGTACTTTGAGATCATTCCTGCTTGTTCACCACGCGATACCTATACTAGCGTGTTCTTCGTTCTGTTCTGTAATTATGATTGACACTTTATATAGTCAAATTCCTAGTACGAAAAATGTAGCGGCTAGAGAAACTATGTATTTATAGGAATACTTGGGTTGACCAGCCCGATCAGTGGTATTGGAATTTTATCAGGATTATAAGTAGCTTCATATATGATCTCGTATAACCCCCTATCTACTAGCCAGGGATAGAGGAGGCTATTGTAACGCGTCAATATGATCTCCCGAGGAATACCATGTAGATCAGCATTAATAGAAGCGGATAGATAGCTTAAGAGCATGCTGAGGGAATGCCTCATTCTCCAATTCCATAGAGGATCGTTCCTTAGAAGTCTACCAGATGTTGCTATGTGTGTAAGCTTGTGTTTGGACATATATAGCTCGTAGGAGAGATATTGGAAACTTCTTATCATGACTGCAATATCTCTTAATGGAGGCTCTTTTTCCAATAATTCATCACGTGTTCTTCCAGGTTCTCCCTCGAAATCTATGAAGTAGAAGTTTTCATCATGACCATAAAGGATCTGTAGAAGGTGTAGGTCTTGGTGGGTCCTTATCTTGTAAGAATCAATGTATGCTTCGAGATAGGAGATAGCTTGTTCAACATTTTGTCCGAGAAGATCCAGATGGTTTAGCCATTTCTCGTATCTTATAGTTTTTCTTTTCCCGTCTGCATTATCTACCAGTTTCTCGAGCAGTCTGAGTGCATCCTTGTATCTCCGTTGTATTCTGTTGCCCCATCCTCTAATATCTTCTTGGCTAATCCTGTCTTTTCCACTAAAATCATTGCTAGTATTATTTAGTGCAAGGTGTAGTCCCGCTATTTGCGAGCCTAACTTAGCGGCTAACCCTAGTTTGAGAGATGATTTTCCTATCTTTTCCTCAAATGCTTTTCTAAACGGTGTTGTCGCGTCACCGACATTGTCAATATACTCAATGATAATACCTATAGGTATTCCCTGATAATTTATAGAGACAAATGGTTTGGGGGCATACTTGTATCCTGATCTTAGAATAGTCTCATAGTATTTTTCTTCGATACTTATAGGTGATATGTGTCTATATCCTTTGATCACAATGCTGTCTCCAGTATTTAGTTCGTGAGCTACAATGAGATGAGTTGATTCTCTTGTTAGAAGATGAACGTTGCTTGTTCTTCCACGTATTTTTACATATTGTTTAATATTACAAATCCGGCCTACTTCTTCCCAGTAGTTTCTAAGATACTCTGCTTCAAAGATATACTTATCATTAATTCTTAGATAATCAGTTATAACCGGTTTTTCATATGATATTGCTAAGGGAACAACTACCTTTCTGCCATTGTTTTCTATCAATAATACCGTGATCTTATCCATGGAGAAAAGTTCTCTTACAGCTAGTTTCTCGTGTTCAATGTTCTTGAATGGCCACCAGTGCTTACTTGTGAGCCATTCTATAATTTTCTGTATATCGTCTATGGTCTTATCCACTATATACACCATGTGATTATTTGAGCCATCCTATGGAATTGGTTAAAGATCCCTATTTCTGTGGTTGCCCGTGTATAGTATTTAGGGTATTTTCGAAACTTTGAAAACCTGAACGTGCTTCCCCTCTTTGGTCGGGTTTTCATCCCATCATTGAGGAGGCTATCAGGGCTCAACCGACCACGGGAGCCCCTCATCTGCAGGTACCCCAAAGCGAGATTCCATGAAGCAACAACGTCTCTAGTAGTGATTATTCCATTAGGTAGCTTAACCCATCTATAGTTGATGAATATTAATCTACCACCTATTGGGGAGGTTTTTGAAGTCCCTCTAGGACTAACATATACCACTGGTACCCCCTCTAGTAGTGCCTTGTAGTGGATGTAGTTCTGTATCCTCCTATAAGCCCATAAATACATTTTCCAGCTAAACCTATTGTTTCCATTAACTCTATCTCTCATTCTCCTCAAATCCTCTAATACTATTACTGCATTGTATTCCTTCACAATCTCAACAATACTCTTAGCAATTAAATGACATGAATCATTTAAAATGTTTCTAGCTCTTTTCAACCATTTTTCAACCATCTAGCTCTAACATTTCTAACCCATTTAATGAACCTCCAGCTCCTAGGATACCTCTTCTGCAAGTTCTCAGCCAGCTTCTTAAAGTGTAGTGCCCTCCTAAGGCCACGAAACATCGATACATTCATAGAGATCAGTTTCCCATTATTGTTAAGAACTGTGTACACTATCGAGTCAAAGTTGATATCAACACCCATAACATTCCTTACCTCTCCTAGCTTTACCTCCTTCTTAAACGTCAAGTAAACCCATATAGTGTTATCCTTAAGGCTTACCAGTATCTCTCCCAAATTCCATGAACCATCAAGGTACTTGTCTAGATAACCATACCATTTCAGCTTAAGCTTTACCCATTCACCATTTAGAACCGCGATTCTATTGTTCTGTTATTAAAATCTATCCTACTAGTCTTGGTAATCCAGCCTAGCAGTTAGTTTCCTCAGTATTGGTTTGCTTCCATTGTTTCTCTTGGTTGCCTCGACTATTTCCCTAGCTCTTCTCTCAATCTTATGTATATGGTGTGCACGGAATCCTTGCTTCCTTAGTTCCTGTAGAACTTGTGATGTAGCTCTTTGATAAGTGGTATCTTGTCTAAATCCCAGATTTCATCTATAATGTATTGTGCCCAATCACGGAAAGCTCTTGGGAACTCAACTAGTTTAGCATGGGAGCTAGGTTCAGGAGTAACCGCCTTCACCCTAGCGGTTACCATAACCCACATCCCCTAGCATCAAAGATATTTGTTTGCTAGCAATACTTATAAGTATTGCTAGCAATACTATTTAATGGTGATTGAAGAATGCCTGAAGTCTACATCTTCGAAGCTAGGATAGTCAGATACTCCAAGGATAGAGTGGTACTTTACCCCCCAGCAAAATACCAAGAAAAACTAAAGAAACACCATGGAAAGAAAGTAAAAACACTCATATTAATAGAAGACTAAAGTTTCCATAATTACCAAAGTACTCTAAATACTCAAACAAGCTAATAGTTTTTCTATATCGTATTGTCAGCCAAGGCTGAACACTTCATCGCCTCTTGCTCGGCTTTTCCTGGGCTCATCATCCGTTTAAGCGTTATTTTGACATTAGGAGTTTTTCTGTGTTAAGTGTTTTCGTCGTAAGGTATAGGATTGCAGTGCTCGTTATTGCAAGGAACAATATGTGCAGGAATGCTTGGAAGGGATATCCTATCACGTATGTCTGTATTGCCAGTATGCTGTGGACATAGGGTATTACATACAATGGGGCCAGAATATATGTGGGAAGCCTCATATAATCCACAAAGAGAGCTGTAAAGAAGAAGACCACAGCCATCATGGTTACTATGCTCATAATGTTGGAAGCACTTCTAATTCCTTTCGTTCTCGTGATGAATGGCAGACTAATAGCAACTGTTACTAGTATTGTAAAGAAAGCTGTTATGCTATGCACCAACAATAACCAGGGATCAATCAAGAATGGTGCTTGAGAGCCATAAGTAATTGCTGAGAGCGAGATATAGATCAGAAGGCCGAAGGCGTCCGCTATGGCCGTTATTAATCCAAGTATTGTTGCTGCAATCACCTTGGCATTTATTATCGTTGAGGGCTTAACTGGATGGGATAAAAGAAGCTCCATAGTCTTTCTTTCCCTTTCTCCTATTATGCCGTCGATCACATACGATGCTGCCGGGGTTACTACGAAGCTTAATGCTAGGACTAAAAACCTAGATATAGTCACTCTGATCTGAAAGGCTGTGTTGACAGGTGACCCAGAAATGTTTACTATTGTTGTAGTATATACTATAGGGCTACGGAGCGCCTCGAACGTCGCGTTTACTCCAGCGAGTCTCGCTAACGCCATAACCTTTTCTCTACTGAGTTGATCCGAGAACCAGCTAACTATACTATAGATCAGGCCTTCAACTCTACTAGTTGTTTGTAGGCCAGCTTTCCTGAAGATCTCGATCTTCGCGACATGAGTGAGGCTTGTTGCGTTCTCAGCGAAACCTTTTGGTATGAC
Organism: Desulfurococcales archaeon; assembly: GCA_015520735.1. Lineage (GTDB taxonomy): Archaea > Thermoproteota > Thermoprotei_A > Sulfolobales > Desulfurococcaceae > JAADCY01. The sequence continues at coordinate 66,406 of WAPN01000024.1, read as the reverse complement.
TACCATTAGATCTATAGAGGGATTCTTTATGATCGACGTGGAATTAGATACAGTGTAGTTGTAACCATATTTTGCTAGATAATAAGTTATGTTTCCGAGAAACCACTTGGAGCTAAACGTTATATTTAGTAATCTGTTATAGGCTGTAGCGTGATCGAGATCTACAACTGCCACATTAATGATCTGTTCTTGTGCCAGTGCAAAGCCTATGAATCCCATTAATGGTAGCATTAAGAGTGGTAGCAGTATACTTGTGAATAGGGTCTTCTTATCTCTCTTTAAATCCGTTAGCTCCTTCCACAAAAGTACCTTCATTTCCGCCATTATTTTCCCAGGCTTCACAGGCGATCAGCCTCCTTAACGGCTTTTACAAATGCTTCCTCGAGGTTCACAGCATTGTACATCTGCTTTATACGGTCAGGCTCAGCCTCAACCACTATCCTCCCGTGAGCAATGAATGCTACGCGATCACAGAGATACTCTACCTCTAACATGTTATGGCTACTAAGAATTATGCTTGCACCCGTTTCACCAGCATATTCCTTTATCATCTTCCTGACGTTTACGGAGGCATATACGTCGAGCCCACTCGTCGGTTCATCCAAAATTGCAAGCTTAGGCCTAGTCATCAACACTGATGCTAGGAGTAGTCTCCTCTTCATTCCTTTGCTATACTCTGAAGCTCGTCTCTTTAACACACTTTGTTCTAGGCCGGACAACTTTATCCCATACTCCACTGTTTTCTCAAGCTCACTGCCTATGAGCCCACGGAGCATAGCATAGAATCTCAAGTGCTCCAATCCCGTAAGCCTTTCATAGACATCAGCTTCTTCCGGCAGATAGCCAATATACTTCTTGATCTCCACAGGATGCCTAACAACATCTATTCCCATCACCTTTATTCTTCCCCGTGTGGGCCTCATCAGTCCAACTATCATTCTTAGAGTAGATGATTTACCTGCTCCATTAGGTCCTATTAAGCCGAAAATCTCCCCTTTACGAACTATGAAAGAAATACCTCTAACAGCATATACTTTGTTATCATAGATCTTATGTAGATCCTCAACAACTACTATGGCATTACTCAAAACTTTTCATACACCTCGATAAATATGTATTTTAAAAACAAATCACTTTGACCTAGAGATATCGTGTTATTAATGCTTCAGTTTATTAGTTCATTGCAAAACTATAGATATAGAGGGTAAAAAACAAAAATGCGAATATGGGAGGAGCATTGATTTGAGCGAGATCACCAGAGCACAGGTTTTTGACTTCCTTAGACAATATGGTGATAAAGGCTTGTTGATTCTGCGGACTGCTCTTGACGTAGCTCTTGATCCAAATATTGATCATAGGCTTGGAGATTTCAGCTACAAGCATCTAGTTATACGTTTACGTGCTATAGGGATAAACTATAATCCCTCGAATCTTTTGCGTATAATGGAACGGGAATACTCTCTGATAGAGAAAACATATTCAAGCTCGAACCAGAAGTGGTGGCGATTTATAGACTTAGATGGTATTAGGAACGCTGTTAACGAGTATATGGGTGGAGCATCGTTTGATGATCCTAGACTACGTATACTGCTAATAAAGTACAGAAGCCTAGAGCCAACTAGGATACTAAGTTTTCTAAAGAGAATATCAACTAAACCAGTTATCTCCAGTATTGATAAGAAAGTATTTAAGGAGATAGTATTCAAAGAGCTAGATCTAATCGCGGAAATACTTGAGAATATGATGGAGTATGAAGATGTATTCGAGAAGGAAATAGCCGTCCTGAACGAGATCATATTGCTTGCTGATCGTGTAGCCGCGAGGCTTGAGGGAGAGAAACGGCTGAATAGGCCTGATTTGAAAACTCCAATGAAGGAGAGCAGGCTAGGAGAACCGCTCTAATATAACTCTGTCTATCTTTTTCTCAAGCTGGAAACCTATTATAAGGTACCATCTATCAATATCAATCTGTTAATACTAGGTTTGTATACTGGTTTTTGAGATGTGATCACATTGTTCCCCCAGGAAATAGCTGCTAAGAAGATCATACCTTCATTAAAGGGTGTAATCATACATAAGATGATTGATATGGGGTATAGTCAACACAGGATAGCCCGTCTTCTTGAGATATCACAACCACAAGTACATAAATATGTGACTAGGAGCCGCATCTACTATTATGAGTATCTCGATACCCTAGGTTTTGATGTGGACTATATTGATAGGGTTGTAGATATAGCGCTCAAACTCCTCTCGAAAGGTGATAAGCCGAGATTTGTCCTCGTGTTGACAAGCCTCATAGACTCGTTGTCTATCCAGTTGCTCTGCGAGACTAAGCCCTACTTCAGGGAATTATGTAGGCAGACCGGAAACACACTGAAGTTTAATGATCCTTTCATCGAAGAATATAGGATGTTTCTAGAGAAACTACTTGTCATTAAAGGTCTCGAAAAACTCATTCCCGAGGTGGGCATGAATGTTGTGTACGCACCTAGGGCACCGCAAGACACTACGGATATTATAGGGTTACCAGGCAGGATCGTGAGGAAGGGGGATGGGGCTGTCGCGATAGGAGATCCTATGTATGGTGCATCGAGACATTTGGCTAGAGTACTCATCATGATCTCGAAGACGAGGCCTGAGATAAGAACAGCTTCAAATATAAAATATGATAATAAAATACTTGGTCTCTTATCCAATAAGGAGCTCAACATAGCTTATACTGGTCCACATAATTCTCAAGCCGATTTCTGGAGAAGCATAGAACAAGCTGCGGTTAAGAAACCTGATGCGATAGCCGATAGGGGTGGAATGGGGCTAGAGCCTGTGATATACCTGTTCGCGGAATCTCTTGATGACATGTTATCACTTATAAGATACATAGCTGGAAAGTACTAGGGGATTTTATGCGGGTAGCCATAATTGGAGGCGGTGCGGTAGGAGGCATAATAGCATACTACCTGTTTAGGGGCGGTGTAAGCGAAATAGACGTCTACTATGGTAGTAGCGAAAGCGTTGACGCCGTCAAGAAGAACAAAGGCATCAATGTAGTGATAGATGGAGGAAAATATCTTGTTCCCGTATCTCCCCATCTGTCTAGTTCGCCGAATGGAATCTATGATGTAGTGTTTAACTGTGTTAAATCGCACCAGGTAGAGAGCACCCTCGGACTGCTAAGAAAGATCATTAGCAACAGTACATCTATAGTTATGCTTCAAAACGGGTTCGGCGGCCAAGAACTCGTATGGGAGAGAGTCTCAAAGACAAATACTATTTTCGGCGCCGTATACTTTGGTGCATACAGGCTTAACAGGTACACCGTGGAGCTACGTGGACCTGGCCCCGTATTTATTGGCAGAGAGAAAGGGATCTATCGCGATGTCTTTGAGATAGCAAGTATTTTAAGACGAGGAGGCTGTGATGCCAGGGTTACGGATAAGATCATGTTTTACCGATGGCTTAAACTGGGTGTTAATAGCGTTATTAATCCCATAACAGCTATCGCGCGTGCCCCCAACAAAATCGTTTTAACCCGGGAAGGCCTTGAGCTCGCTTCGCTGATTCTCGATGAAGTGGTGGAGGCGGCGGACAAACAAGGCATTTCCCTGGATAAGGGGAGGTTATTAAGACTTGTCAAGAGGATTGCGTATTTTACTATGAATAACTATAGCAGTATGGCGCAGGACTTGTTTTCAAGGAGGCCTACCGAGATCGATTATATCAATGGTTATGTTGCGAGGATCGTCGGTGATGGCGTCAATAAGATCATAACGTTGATAGTCCACTTGATCGAGGCAGGGATTTTATCCTAATTTATACAGGATTATAATCAATAGGAAAAACGGTGCAATAGCATGCGTGGTAAGATCACTGTGAGGGATCTCCTCAAGAAGAAAGGTAAAGAGAAAATAGCAATGGTCACAGCCTATGACTATGCATTCGCCAGACTCGTTGATGAAGCAGGCGTTGATGCCATTCTCGTCGGAGACAGCGCCGCCATGGTTGTACATGGATTATCCTCCACTCTACCCATAGATATGGATACAATGCTTCTCCACGTATCCAGCGTTGCGAGGGCTAAGCCCAGAGCTCTTGTCATCGGCGATATGCCGTTTCTTAGCTATGAAGTCAGTACAGAGGAAGCTATTAGGAACGCCGGGTTAATGCTCAAAGCGGGAGCTGATGCTGTTAAGCTAGAGGGGGGAGCCGAGCAAGCCGATAAGATAAAGGCTATGGTGAAAGCCGGTATACCTGTTATGGGCCATATAGGTCTAACTCCCCAGAGATACCTAGTATTGGGCGGCTATAGGAGGAGAGGCAAAAAGATCGTAGAGGCGGAAAAGATCATCGAGGATGCAAAAACATTGGAAGAGGCAGGAGTATTTGCGATAGTCATTGAGTTCACAGCCGCCGAGGTGGCAAAAATTATCACCGAAGAGGTTAACGTCCCGACTATTTGTATTGGAAGCGGGCCCTACTGTGATGGCCAGGTTCTCGTACTACACGATCTATTGGGTATAAACAGCGAGATCCCACCATTTGCCAAAAAATATGCTGATCTAAGAAGCATAGTTGTTAATGCTGTAAAAAGATATGTTGATGATGTAAGGAACTCTGTATTTCCGGCTGAGGAACATTATTTTCATATGAAAGATGAAGATTATAAAGAGCTTGTCAAAAGGCTGTTTCCGTCTTCTTGATATTTTTAGGATGGTTTTAGTGGAAATGAAAATATAGATCCTATTGATGACCTAAGGAACGCTTAGTAAGCAAAATTAGAAGAGTGTTAGCTTTGTTCTGGCTAGCTCGTCTAGTCGTCTCCTTATGAATTCTAAAGCCTCGCTCAGTATCTTGTTGTTATCATAATTAGCTATTATTTCCCTAAGTTCTGCCTTAGGCTTACTCTTCAGTTTATTGACAGTGTCTACTAGTCGAGGCATTGCTCTTATAATATTGTCCACAATGGTTACATTGGCTGCCCGTGCAGTCCTGGATAATGGGTTCAAGTCTATGGTGATCACGATCTTCCCGATCTTTCTAAGAGCCTCTGTTCTATCGCCATCCTCTAGGGGTACGAGTACGACATCTGCCTTAAGTATTCCTCTTGGGCTTACTCTTCTTCTCTCACTGAACAGTTCTGGGATAGTTGCTGATGCATCATCGCCTACGCCGAGCACTTCTTTGGCGCCATGCTGTTTCAGCCAGGACGCTATAGCTTCTTCTCTATCTCTTGTCCTGTAGAAAAGGTTCACCTCTATGTATCCTCCTATTTCATCAGCAAGTCTCACGACATGATCTGGAACGAGTGCAGCTGTGTTGCCATTAACTGATATGACCGGGTGCTTTGCTAGCAGAAGGTATGCGGCCGCAGCCCTCAGGGCCTCTTCTGCGAAGTACTGTGTTTTCTCCCCTATTAGGTAGTCAAAGCACTCGCCCCGTCCATGAGCTATGAGACCCTCCGGCACTACAAGGCCTCGCTTAAAACCCTCAACTATCCTCTCTCTTATCAATAGGCTCTCTCTTCTCGGGTGATTCGCAGGTATATACAATCTTTATTCCCTCCATGCTTATTCTTGTTATTATGGATTTCAAGCCTTTTGAGGAGAGATATTCATTAACTTCTCTGGCCTCTTGTTTATCAACTAGTATTACAAGTGCTGATTTCTTGAAATAATATCCGAGCACGAGATTCTTGATTGGAAGCAAAAGCTTATCCACTGAACTGTAGTCGAATATTTTTCTTGTAAACATATTGGAGTACGTGAATAGCTCCTCGATACCTGGTTCCTTAACTAAGCGGCTATAAAGCTCTCTTGCAAAACCATATTCGGCATCACTTATCTCGGAAAGCATTCTAGGTGTACCAAGACTCGTCTCGATATCCGCCACAACTACTCGTAAACTATCATCGAAAGGTATGTGTTCAACCATACCTATACCCGGTGCTCCGGGCCTCACTCTGATCTCCGCGCCACCAAAATATTCTGCGAGAACATCCCCGAGACCCGTAGACATCATTATCTCCGCTTCATGGGCAGGCCATAACATTTTCTCCACTGTTTTCTTAGTGCCTGAAACCAATTGTAGTATAAGGGAAATAGCTATTGATGATGCAGCTGATACGGCGAAGCCTGCTCCTGGCCTGATAGGTGACTCGATCCATATATTTACAGGCTTAGCACCTGTTCTCCTTAGTATATAGCTATAATGCTGCGTGAAGTGCTCTTCGCCATTAACGAGCAAAGGAGATTTTTGGGATGAGGTTAGTTTTGCGGAAAGCCATATATCAAGGTTAACTCCGGCACCAAGGCTACCAGAGTTTATGAGGTTGCATTTCATCACCGGAAACCATATTCCAGAGACATGTAATGGTACCTTAACCAGTACCTGTAGTCCCTCCTTTAATGAGCCTGGATATCTCATCTGCTATCCTCCGTGCCAATATATTCTTACCTATTGTCCCTAGACATATACGTTCATTTCTCGTTACTATACACGCTGTTATGAGTTCTGATGAAAATCCCGGCAATCCTTTTCCAACAATGTTTGCCACCACCATATCCGCGTCATAGATGTCGAGCTTCCTCATAGCCTTCTCGATCAGTGTTGTTTCATCGGCTACGGTCTCAGCTGCGAATATTATCTTGACTCGGGGTCTCTTTGTACGCGGGATCGCATTGACTACTTTGGGGTTGACCTTTATCCTCAGATTTAACACGCTAATGTCATGAGTATCTATTTTCTCCCTGGTCTTGATCAAGGGCTTGAAATCACTGGGCGCTGCTGCAAAGACTGCCGCATCATATCTTTTATTCTGGCTCAGCTTCTTGACAACATTTATCATCTCGATAGTTGTTTCACATCTATGAACAGCTACATAGTAAGGCGGGGGATGAGACGAGACTCCTAGTACTAGGTCGACAAATGCTCCACGAGCCCCCATTTCAAGGGCTAATAGAACCCCCATTAAACCACTACTTGGATTAGTTATTATTCTGACTGGATCTATGTATTCCCTTGTTGCCCCTCCTGTAATTAAAGCATTAATTCCCTCCAGATCTCTTCCTCTATTGATCAGAGCATCTACGAGATGTGTAAGATCTCTGAGAGGTGGAAACTTGACTTTCCCTTCAGAAATATAGGGCGGTGTTACGAAGACACCCAGTGATTTGAGTGTTTCTGCGGTTCTCCGGTACTGCGGTGAATTGTATAATTTGGCATTCATTGTCGGCACTACTATAAGTTTCTTGCCGGAGCCAAGCATAGTCGCAGCGGTTAGACTAACTATATCTTCTGTGATCCCATATGCTATTCTCGACATGGTTGCCAGTGTTGCCGGGGCAATCAGCATCGCGTCAGCCCATTCCGCCAGCTCAATGTGCTCTGCTTTCCCGGTGGCTTCATAGATTGATTTGGAACCCACAGCCCACTCCAGGAGAGTGTCTCCTATAAATTTCTTTGTCTCCTCAGTCGCCGTGAAAACTACTTCTGCACCATGTCTTATGAGCTCGCGAGCGAGATCAATCGACCTATATATTGCAGAGCTTGCTGTTAGCCCTATGATTATTTTCTTGTCCCTCAGCCCAGAGAAAATGTATTTGCGAGAAATTTTTTCCACCTTTTTCACCTAACACATTAGTATCCCTACTGACGAGTATTTAGTATTGCCTCGGAAAAGCAGGTGTTTTAATTCTTCTCAGCACATATGTTTAATCAGATGATGATTGAGGCCTTACACTACGGTGATATTGATTGGTGTTCAAGAAACCTAAACCCCCTAGCGATCTACCTAATGTTGTTGATGTCTATAGGCTGGCCAATATCATGCTAAAAGAAAAGGCTCCGGGATATAGGATAAGGAAGGCCGAGGAAAAAGATCTTGGGAGAGTAATGGAGATAAACAGGCTTTCTCTCCCAGAAAACTATCCTCCCTACTTCTTCCACGACTTATGGGAAAGGTACAAGGATGCATTCTATGTTGCAGAATCTCCTGATGGTGTTGTTGTCGGCTACATCATGTGCCGCGTTGAGAGAAAACCGGGGTTCTTTAGACACTTCATGGTGAAGAGCGGCCACATTGTTAGTATAGCTGTTATGGATGGACATAGAAGGAAGGGTCTGGGATATTCTCTCATGGCTTACGCGCTGAAGAGTCTCTATGAGTCTTATGGTTGTGAAGAAACATATCTTGAAGTTAGAGTAACTAATAAGCCTGCTATTAATCTCTATGAGAAGCTAGGATACATAGTGGTTAAGATCGCTTATAGATATTATCTCGACGGCGAAGATGCATACGTAATGGCTAGGCCATTACCATAACCATTATGGCTATACATTATTAGTTCTTTATTAGTGGTCTGAAAAACCTATATGCGATATAAACACATATTCTATTCTACAATAAAACCAGTTATAATAATCTTGAGGTGTACATGATAGTGCCGATCACCTGTACAGAATGGAGCAAAGCCTCGGAGATCAGCTCGGACAAATATGTCGGCAAGACCGTGTGTCTACGTGGATGGATATATAGGAGGAGAGTTGTAGGCGGAAAAGCATTCATAGTTCTCAGGGACAGTTCGGGGATCATACAAGTGGTAGCCGATAAACGTGATGTAGGCGAAGAGAAAGTAAAGGAGTTCAAGGACATAGGGCTGGAAGCAAGCATAGTGCTTAGAGGCAAAGTAGTTAAACAACCGAGGGCGCCTACAGGATACGAGGTCCACGTTGAAGAGATCGATATCGTAGGGTACAGCAGGGATTTCCCTATAAAGGGCGGTGAAGGAATCGAGTACTTGCTCGACAATAGACACCTCTGGATCAGGAGCAGGAGACTAACAGAGATCATGAAGATAAAGCACCACGTACTCAGAGCCGGTCGTGACTATTTTACAGAGAATGACTGGTGGGAGGTTACACCGCCAATACTGACAGCTTCAGCTGTCGAGGGCGGAGCAACGCTATTTCCTGTCAAATACTTCGAGAAAAAAGCGTATCTAAGCCAGAGCGCTCAGCTCTATCTTGAAGCACTTATATTCTCTCTGGAGAAAGTATGGAGCCTAACGCCAAGCTTCCGCGCCGAGAAATCCCGTACTAGGCGCCATCTGGCCGAGTATTGGCACCTCGAGGCAGAGGCCGCATGGTATGACATGGAGGACATGATGCGCGTTGCGGAGGAACTAGTATCCTATATCGTGGAGAAAGTACTGGAGAGGTGTAGAGCCCAGCTAGAGTTTCTGGGACGCGACATAAATGCGCTGAGGAGAGCAGTAGAGGTTCCTTATCCCAGGATAAAATATGACGAAGCTATCGATATTCTCCAGCGTAAAGGCGCGAATATCGAGTGGGGTGACGACCTAGGCGCTGACGAGGAAAGAATATTAACACAAGAATTCGACAAGCCATTCTTCGTAACACATTTCCCTAAGGATATCAAGAGCTTCTATATGAAGCTAACTCCGGGTGATCCGAAAACAGTGCTTGGATTTGACCTATTAGCTCCCGAGGGATATGGCGAAATAATCGGTGGCAGCGAGCGTGAAGACAATTACAACAAGCTTCTAGAGAGGATCAAGGAGCAGGGACTTAACCCCGAGGACTATACGTGGTACCTAGATCTGAGGAAGTATGGGAGTGTACCCCACAGCGGGTTCGGCCTAGGCATCGAGAGACTAGTCATGTGGATAGCAGGTCTTGACCATATACGTGATGCAATCCCGTTCCCGAGGTTCAGGGGCAGAATATATCCATAACACTGGTGAACATTCTTTGGACAGAGCAGAGGAAATAATAGATCTTTTATCAAGAAAATATAGGATCAACCCGGAGGAATTCATTGTAAACAAGGTTAAAGGAAGACCATTATTTGACATGATCATAGGCGTCCTCCTAAGCCAGAACACAAGCGATAAGAACGCAATAAGAGCTTTACACAATCTTAGGAAAGCATTTGGAGATCCTCTGAATCCCTGTATGATTAAGGAGACTTCTCTAGAGCAGATTGAAGAACTGATAAAGCCCGCAGGAATGTATAAGCAAAGAGCCAAGAACATACTTGCCCTCTCCAATCTATTCTGTAAGGAAAATTTCGCTGAGGAGTTGATCGATAAAATAAAAGCATTCGATCCTGAGAAGGCCAGAGACCTATTGATGAGCTTACCAGGAATCGGGATCAAGTCGGCCGATGTGATCCTCAATCAATATTTCGGAAAACCAGTATTCGCTGTAGACACTCATATACGGAGAATATCGTTGAGACTAGGAATAGTTAAATCCAAGAACTATAGGAATATCTCGGACTGGTGGATGAAGAATCTCCCACAAGATAAATATCTCCACGCACATCTTCTCCTCATAACACATGGGCGGAGGACATGTAAGGCCAGGGCACCAAAGTGTGGCGAATGCCCTATCAGAGATTATTGCGAATATTATAAATCGGAAAAAGGTGGCTAGCTTTGTTCTACAGATATGCAATGATAGTTAAGAATCTCAGGGGAGTCGTGGCATTTGATCCCAGCGATCCAATTGCCATGAATAAGATCAACTGGTTGACTAAGAGGTTCCGATACCGAAACATCGGTGTACCGCCAAGTCTACTGGAAGCTGGGAAAGACTATTTTAAGGATAAGATCAATGGAAAACCCTTCCGCCTCCTATACTATCCGATCAAAGTTCTAGAGAGACTATCCGAGAAACTAGGAAAGTTTCTGGGCTCGAAAATACTGGGAGAAGCACTGGTGTTTTCCTCAACCTACATTTCCCCATTACTCCTTCTTTCACCGAAACACTTATCCATTCTTGAAAAACACGCTATTGAAACCATATATGTATGTAAAGAACTTGATAACAAAGACTGGAAGCTTCACCTGAGAATAGCAGACTATACCATCCTCGATATGTACGAGTACTCTATCTCGAGAGCAGCAAGAATACTCGAGTCCCTAAGGCAGAGAAACCTACCCAATAGAGAAAATGTTTTGAATGAAGCAAAAACTAAATGCGCCACCGATGTTAAAAGGTATTGGAGGATCAAGTGTGATTCAGGAAAGAAGTTTATGGTCTATATAGACTGCCTATTCCTCTATTTAGAATCACATGCATATGAGGACTCTTCCCTCCTGGATCCAGACGTGGCGGCAGGACTAGCAATAATTCCTACGGTAAACCTAACGATTGAGAGGTAATGTATCCTTGGCCCGTGGGAGGTTCCTTAAGAAAATAGCTAGGGAAATTCTAGGAGAGGATAAGGCTTCACTTATATGGGGGAGAATAGAGATTATCGGTGACATCGCCGTCATAAGAATCCCTTTTGAGTTAGAGCCTGAGGAACTAAAACCATTGGCTGAGCGAATACTAGAAGAGTTCAAGTATATTAGAAGTGTGTGGGGAGGACTGCCGGGAGTCTCCGGACCTTATAGGCTGAGACCTTATGTCCATCTAGCAGGAGAGAAGAGGAGCGAGACTATTTACCGAGAGCACGGATGCCTCTTTAAAGTCGACATTACTAGGGTCTACGTCTCACCAACACTCAACTATGAACACCGCAGAATAGCGCGTTTGGTCAGGCCCGGCGAAGTGATTACTAATATGTTTGCTGGGGCAGGTTTTTTCAGCATTATAGCGGCTAAGCTTTCAAGGCCTAGAAAAGTGTACAGTATAGACATCAATCCTGACGCGTACAGATATATGGTTGAAAATGTGAAGCTAAACAAGGTAGAAGGCCTTGTAAAGCCTATCCTGGGCGATGCAGCCCAAGTAATTATGGAGATGCTTCAAAGCTCTAGTGACAGAGTTTTAATGCCTTATCCGGAGCTAGCACTGGATTATTTAAGATACGCCATAATGGCTATTCGTAATTGTGGATGGATTCATGTCTATTTACACATCGAGGCTGACAAGGGCGAGAATCCCTACGAGAAGGCAAAGAACATGGTTGCAGATGCTCTCAGTGAGCTTGTAAAGAAATACAGTTTTGGAATTATCAGGAAAGTTAGGACGGTAAAGCCCAGGACTTACCAGATTGTTGTCGATGTATTTATTGAAAAATAATTACTTCTTTCTCTTCCTCTGCCTTCCACCAGTTTCTACTTCTATAGCTTTCACACCTACACCGAGTATCTTATTCATTACGGCATCGAGGTATTTCACGTAGAAGCCTCTCTGTCCAACAAATGCTCCGAATCCCTCGGACTCTACTTTAACTGCTAGATTCGGGCCTGCAAAGTCAACGTCTATGATGTGCCTGTGTATCCACCCTACCGGGTGTAGTGCTCTTATTAATGGCTTGAAGTCTAGGGATAGTTCCACCGCTCTTATCTTAAGCCCCGTATCTGCTTCTATAGCCTCTATTCTCTCTCCTCCCTTACCAATTATTCTTCCCAGATGCCCTTCCTTAACAACTATTATGGCGTCCGGTGCGTTCTCCGATTCTATATTGAATTTTCTCTTCTCATCGACGAATTCTGCAACCGTTATAACATCAGCATCAGGCGCATGAATCCTAGCAGAGTCCATTATTTGTTTTTCTACCTCCGTTAGCTCACGCCTTCTCATTCTGATCTCTAGGAGTAGCCTTATGCCACGGCGTGCTCCCGGCCTCACTATGTCTTTCAGCCCCAAATCAATGACTTTGGCAGTGTCTTCGCTCAGCAGGATTTCTCTGAGTAGACTTGCGCCGTCTCGGCTACTCGTCTTCTGGAATACGGGATCGCCAGCAGTGATGAATCTGCTGTTTCTGCCTATTCTCATCATTATCTCGACAGCGCTTTCTGGGGGTATGCTCTGTGCGTCGTCCAGAAATATTATTGCATTATCAAATGTCCTTCCCCTCAGATAATGAGTGTCCGCGACAATGATCTTCCCTGTCTCGAACATGTTCTTGACTATACCCCAGTCCACGAATCCATGCAGAATGTCTTTGAGGTAACTAATGGCAATATCATAGTATAGTTCGCCTATATCCGCTGCCGTCAACTCTTTCCCCGTGACGACATCGACTATGGGGCGGGAGAGTATGAATCTATTGTATTCTCCACGGAGAACGGCATCTATACTATAGAGTACACTAAACAAGCTCTTACCTGACCCTGTCGGCCCAAATATACCTATTATCTCATAGTTCTTATTCTTGAAAGCCTCAACTATCTCCCTTTGTCCTGGTGAGAGCGGTTTTAGCTGAGCAAATATGCTCTCCCGGGGCATAGGCATCACCATGATCAATTTTTCATCTAGAAATGGTTTTATAGGAGTTTTTTATTTTTTCTATTAGATCACTTATTTTATCACGCTGCTTATAAAGCTCCGGGAAAATACTGGTGAATTCTCTAATATTACGTAACAAGTCCATGAGAGGAGATAGATCTGCGTAATTCATGAGGATATCTGTATTTATCACGTCAATATGGGCGAGTAGAAGAGCGGTCGCATCAACAATATATGGGTACTCTCCAATGCCCAGGAGCTTAGCTATCAGGTATTCTATTCTAGGAAGATTCATCTCTATCTCGTTATCAACAAACTCTATAGGTTCTTCAAGAATCACTCTATCTACAGGTTTCCTTGGCTTTTCTACAATGGTTATCGGAATGAATAATGGATTAAGAACAGCTTTGTTGATTATCTTTAAGCTTCTCAATATATCATCTTTGTAACCAGTCATTCCAAGCCCGTTAACAACAATATCCGCTAGTCTTTCATCTTCTATGCCATCAACAAGTATCCGTATCTCTGATATAGGTTTAACCAATCCGTAAAGCGCTGTCGCAATATCATTAAGAACTACAAAGCGTCCTCCATATTCCTTTATTTCCTTAGCTAGGTGACTTATCCGGAAAATAATATGTGATGCATAATCAGTTTTTCTAGACGGCATCAAATCAATGAGGCACCAGATTAGTTGTTAAAAGCACCACGTTATATACCAGCTAGATCGCCTTAGGCGCTAACAGGTACTTAACCCTGCCCTCAGCGAGACTGAACTCCATTTCAAGAGGCATATCACTAGAGAACCTCAGCACAACAATTTCCGCTATTCTTGTCAAGTTAACCACGTGTTTAAGATATTCAAGCTGATACGCTGATTTGCTCGGCTCTTTTACAACAAGATCTATTAGCGCCGCCATGTCGCGGGTCAGTTTCGTCTCTGTTGTCGTGGTACCCACACCTCTAAGGTAAAGAGTGACCTCGTCGGGAGCCTCTATTTCTAATGTGTCTCCAACAGCCTCTGCGTCCTTGATCGCGTGCTTAATGACATCGACAAGGAGCTGGGCCTCGACATTGAATTCTAATTTAGCCTCTGGGATATCGGGTACCGGCACCTCCATGTTTCTGAACCGGTATTTTCGCCGCGATATAGACTCCACGGTTATCGTAATAGTGTCTTCTGTTACCTCCATGACGAACTTATCTCCTTTCTTTATCTTCTTTAGCAACTTTGCTAAATTGGCTGTTGATATACCTGCTATGGTGTCCTCGGGAACGTTGTATTCGAGGAAAGCTGTAGGTGGCAGATCGATGTCGATTAGAGCAACTCTCGCTGGGTCCAAAGCCTTCACCCTTAAGCCATCGGATGTTAGCTGGAAGGCTACTTCATCAGCTAGTTTTGCGAGGACGTCAATGATGCTTTTGATGTATTTTGCTTCTGGATAGACTATTCGCACCATGTACACCACCAAATAATCGCTAATATCACAATATAATACTCTAACATGTAAATCTAATAGTTTTTCATGACAATACATCCATTATAGTGTAAGAACAGGAATATCGTGTATGGTGTACTCTTAATGTTTCTACTATCCAGCCTCCTAGAAACACTGCTCAAACACAGAGAGATAAGCATTGATGAGCTAAGCAGGATAACCGGTATTTCCCGTGAAATAGTCCTAGAACTATGTTCATCTATACCCGGGATCAGAGTTGTAGGCGATAATGATAGAATTGTCGTCGAGGCACCCCTAGAAGCGGCAATCTATGGGATAAGAAGGGGTGTTTATTACAAACGTATAGCTCCTTATCTTGACTGGCATGACTTCGAGCTATTCTCCAAAGAAATACTGTCAGGCCACGGCTACATTGTGAATAATAATTTCCGGCTAACTAGGCCAGTGAGGCTAGAGATAGATGTAGTGGGGATTGACATGGGTGTAGGACGATGTATCATTATTGATTGTAAGCACTGGACAAGAGGGGTGTCCCCATCAGCTCTTAAGGAAATTGCGAGCAAACATAAGGCGAGAGCCGTCAGACTTGCTGAGCATATAGCATGGGCTATCAGCAAATGGAAGTTTTTCAAGTATACCAAAACGATAATTCCGCTAATCGTTACACTCACTAAGCCCAAGATCAGAGCATACGATGATGTTGTGATAATGAGCATATATGAGCTCAATAATTTCCTGAAAGACATACACATAGTTATAGACTATCTCGGTGTACAACCCATAAAGGTCAAGAAATACACTCCATAGCATAGTTACTGATTTTGTGAAAAACAGTTATAGTTACATAATCTCCTTATAACCCGTAATGGTGATATTACCGTGTCGGATGTGGATAATACGCCTGTTTTGAAGGACGCGAGAAAAATATTATTGAAAGAACCCGTTGAGGACTACTTCATTAGAGAAGATATGAGTGTCTGTAAACTAGTCGAAGCATTTGGTAAATCACATGGGTTCATGGCTGGACATGTTTACGCCGCAGCGAAAATACTAGCAGAAATGTGGAGAGACAAAGAGGCTACTAGGATCTTGGCGTTCACAGGCAATCTAGTCTCTACAGGGCTTAGAGGTGTGCTTGCCCAGCTCATCAGGGAGGGGTTTGCGGACACCATTATAACAACCTGCGGCACAATCGACCACGACATTGCTAGGGGACTAGGCTATAAGTACTACAAAGGAGACTGGCTGACCGACGACTCTATGCTTCGGGTCTTAGAAATACATAGGCTCGGAAACGTGTTCATACCGATGGAAAATTATGGCTTACCGATCGAGAAGTTTGTGAAAAACCTTCTTGACGAGATACTTAAGGATAAGAAAGAATGGAGTCCGAGCGAATTACTTTATGAAGCCGGTAAAAGGATAAAAGATCCTTATAGCATATTGGCTGCCGCAGCCGCTAAAAAGATCCCTGTATTCGTACCCGGTATTGTGGATGGTGCTTTTGGTTCACAGCTTGTCTTTAACCAGCCCTTCACAGGATTAAAGCTAGATCTGCTAAGCGATGAGAAGAAGATACTTGACATGGTATTCGAGTCCAAGAGGCTTGGAGGCCTGATAATCGGTGGAGGTATAAGCAAGCATCACACGATATGGTGGGCACAGTTCAAGGACGGGCTCGACTATGCGATATATATTACTACTGCTGTAGAATATGATGGAAGTCTCAGCGGTGCACAACCACGCGAAGCAATTAGTTGGAACAAGATAAAACCATCCGGAAAACAGGTCGTAGTATATGGTGACGCCACTGTATTCCTACCAATAATCGTTACTGGAGCTAAATGTCTATTGTCTAAGGAGTGATGCATGTGATCATACATTTAGGTGTCGATGATATAGACTCGCCCCGTGGCGGATGCACAACTCATTTTATATACAGACTACTCGGGAAATGGTTGCATGATCCGAAAGTAAAGCTTATTGATTACCCAAACCTCATTAGGTTGAACCCCGGCGTGCCATGGAAGACGAGAGGTAATGGAGCACTTGTCCTCAGACTAGATACGAGCCGTGATCCGGAGGACTTTTTTGAGGAAGCCCTTGCATATGCTGAAGAGTATGTATCGGAGTATAGGCACCCGGAAAGCCAGCCAGGCATAATCCTATACAAGGGCAAGATCAGCTCTCTCGTCGAATGGTTTTCTCGTAAAGCATTATCGGATATTATACCATCGTCATTACTAGATCGCGTCATCGGTAAGCTTGGCGATAAGATAATCTATAAAAGGATAACTGGTGGTCACAGAGGCCTCATAGGTAGCCTTGCGGGGATAGGGTATCGCATGACTAGGACGGATTATACCTATGAATTAATAGCGTATAGATCCGAGGAGAATTATGGAAAACCGAGAAAAGTATCATCTGAATCAGTGAAGAAGATGGCGATGGCTACACGTGGAAGAACGTTTCTAAACTATGACTGGGAGACAGATAAACCCTTAATCCTACCACATGGTCCAGACCCAGTATTGCTCGGGATAAGGGGCGAAGAACCCGGGGATGTACTTGAGGCTTTTCGAATGCTAGAAATAGAGGAGCCTGTAGAAGGGGCATTGATTTTTCGAACTAACCAACACACGGATGCGCATTTATTGAGGATTAATAGTCTGAGAGAAGCATACATTTACAGATCCGTGAGAATTAAGGTAAGAATTCATTCCAAGCCTAAGAGAATAACCGGAGGACACGTAATAATTAGTGTTACAGATGGCATTCATGTAATCGATGTAGCCGCATACGAGCCAACCGGTCATTTTAGGAACACCGTAGAGGAGCTTCTGCCAGGCGATATTGTAGAGGTTATGGGAGTCGTCCGGCCGATGAGTAGCCGGCATGGACCCACCATAAATCTCGAAAAACTCCATGTAATAGCCCTTGCTCCTAGCGTAAAGTTATTGAATCCGCTGTGCCCCCGTTGCGGTTCCAGGCTTAAAAGCGCCGGAAAGAATAAAGGTTTTAAGTGTCCGAAATGTGGCTTAAGAGTAAGAGATCTACATAAGGAGATAGTTTACCTTAAGCGAAAAATATCTCCTGGATGGTATGAGCCCCCGCCAAGAGCGTTCAAGCACCTTATGAAACCACTTGAAAGGTTCGGTAAAGAAAAGAAGGGGTTTCCCGAGAGATACACCCCGACTAATTTTTATTTGAAGGGGAAGAGCCGCTTTATAGCCTGATACCCCGGATATTATGAGTAGGGATGAAGAGATACCCCGGGATCGAACTGATAGATGAAGATGTGGTCCTCTGCTGACCATTAATGAGTGGTAGAATATCATGCATAGATCAATACATGTTATAATAGGTGCTATCTCCGGCCTATTTTTCGCTTCTAAGCTTTATCTGGTCCCATTGTGTCTAATCATGGGAAGTATAGGGGGTTATATACCAGATTTCGATCTAAGATTTGGACATAGGAAATCATTACATAATTTGTTCTCCGTACTTGTCGGGACTATAAGCCTCTATTTATTGTTAAATCTTTTTCCCTGCAATTTACTCCATGATAATATATGGTCTTTAACGCTCTCATTTACAACTGGCTGGCTTCTACATATTTTTTGTGATAGCCTTACAAAGAGAGGTGCATTCATATTCTGGCCTTTCAGCAACAGGGCCTATGGATTGAGAATTTTTAGGTCAAATAGTCTTGCCTCGACAGCCACGGGTTTTATAATAGCGTTTATCTTGTTATTGGCCTGGCTTATCTATTCTGGTGGATTAGAATTGTTGATAAAATATCTGTAATTGAAATAAGAAATAAATAACAATTATCTCTTCTTAATACTCTTACTCACAGCATAGTAGAGTATCAGCACGAAAATAGCTATGCCGACTACCCCGGCCGTTGCATAAAGAATTGCACTATCAACGTCGTGTTTTAGCTTCTTTATTTGATCCTCTAGGTCCAAGACCTTGCTAGTGAGATTGGCGTTTACGGCCTTATATTTGCCGAGCTCGGCCTTTAGATTCTCAACCGTCTGGTTGAGCTGAGAGTTCTCATCCTTAAGCTTGATGCTATCCGCGGTTAGGTCAGAAACCTTATTTTGAAGGCGGACGATCTCGTCAAGTAGTTTCGATACTGCTATCCCGTAATCATTTGCCAGTGCACCGAATATTCCGGTTACAGCGCCTGCAGGTATCGTGCCTTGTACTCCCGTCTCGGAGTAGGGTGATTTTACTAGTAGGTATCCTCTTATGTCATGATTAGGCACGGCCAGATACTTTTTACCATTTATACTGATTATTTGTGATCCTTCAGGTAATGCACTAACATCAATTGCTCCGCTTATCTTGTAGAGTCCGGGCACGACCTCTATTGTACCCTTTATTTCCTGCGGCTTAGGAAGTTTGTTGAAGGAAGAGTATATTAATATTGATGTATCAGCTCCTAATTTGTTCCTAGTGGTATCCAGTATTTTGTTTAGTCCATCTAGTGCTATTTGTAGGAGCTCATTGGTCTGCTTTTCATCGAGACCTAATGCTTTAGCGACTAGATATGCATTGTAGATAACGGGGTAATCGATCATTATGAATCTTGACTTCGTATATGAATACATGAAGCCCGCTAATGAGATATAGAACGACGTCACTTCTTTTAATGCCCACTTTGTGGCGTTGAACCCTATCGTTTCCGCAAAACTTGGAGGAAGCCATGGAGTCACGGGATTGTGGAATTCACCATAATTCTTACCTATCCATGCTCTTGGCTCCCTGGTTCCAAGTGTTATAACGAGAACTTCATCGTTTTCCGGTACTAAGTGGAATTTTAGCCAATAAACACCTGCCGCTACTTGTGTCGTCGCTTTTGTAATATTGAGTTTAACTATTGGTGTGGTATAAGTTTCGTTGCTGACGAGGATATTCACGTATCCCTTTATGACCAGACGGTATCCGCCTGTTATCTTGTAGACGCTTATCGAGGTATCAAGTAGTTTCCATTCACTGGTCCCGTTGATCGGGACTGCTATACTCTGCGGTGGAATATACTGCTTTGTTATATTGTAGTACGGGTTTGAACTATAGTTGAAATACTCCGGGTTTATGCCCTGTACGGCTACAAGCATTGATTCTTTTCCCAATCTCGCCTGCAGGTGCTTCTGATCTATGATCTTGTATGGGTATACCCTGCTACCATTGTCCAGTATCAGCGTTATATTCCCCGGTATTCCTTTATCAATACTCCAAGAACCGTTTACTAGACTTAGTAATCCATATAGTGGCGTGTATGGGGGCCGCGGCTCAACAATATATATTGATGAACTGTTCACCAGCTCTTTTAACGTCCCTGTCAAGTTCTGTTCGGGATCGAAGCACGGAGCATATATGAATACCGTTCTAGATGACGAGGCAACAGTATATTGAGCATTAATAATTGGTGCCGCGAACAACGAGATGAATATTAATGATGCAAGTACTGCTACAAGTTTTTTCATCATCGTCCACCCAACTGTAATATTAATATCCGATGTCAATATAGGCTTGTATATTGGATAGGGAATATATGATTACCTATCCCTTCCAAGATTCGCTATGTTGATGCCTACTCTTTATTGCTACATGGTGATCATAATGAAGATCCTTATTACGGGACTACTACCATATGACTCAGGCAAAACAACCCTCGCCCTTATGTTGGGGGAGGAGCTGAAGAATAGAGGGTTTAAGATAGGCTATTTCAAGCCTATAGGAGGTCATAATGGATGGTATCAGTACGAAACAGTGATCCATTCTTTGGAGCTCGGCGTCCTCGTAGGCCACGACGCATATATTGTGGCTGAGAGACTGGGGTTGCTTGATATAGTTGACGCTATTTCTCCTCTTGATATTCTAACCATGCCTCTTGACCCGTTTTCGCCCGGATTCCGCAGTACCACATATGTATCAAGAATAAGTAATCCTATCGGCTCCGCTGTTATTGCGAGAATTACTAATGTTTGGAGAACGAATAATGATCGTTTACTTGAAAGGGCATCAACATATGTTTTCTGCAAAGATACATATGATAGAATTAACATGTATTTAAAGAAGACGGTGGACGAGCTCCTCGATGTGTTCAGACAAAAACCCAACACAATGGTCGTCGAAGCAAATACTGATTATCTCGAAAAAATACTCGATTCTAGAAAGATCTATGAGTCCATTGATTCAATTATGAGCCTTGTATCCGGGATGTTCGATTTAGTATTAGTTGAGAGCTATAATGACTCTGCAGCGCCCACCCCAGGCTCGCTGGACTCGAAAATAGTGCTAGTTGTAGCGCCATCGAAAGTAGCTGTATATGATGGCGAGAGATACAAGAAATCAGTATTGCTGACGACCTATACCTCATCACCTATGCTTCTTACCACGTTAAAAGTATTGGATATTCTAGGTACTCCCATGGCAATCTATGACCTACCGCTAGGCCCTGGGGATGAAACTCGGAAGGTGGTTAGCGAGCTGGCAGAATTTATATTAAGAATTGAGGGTTAGCCTATGCTTAAGGGGAGCATTTTTGATGGAAGAACTAATTAAGAATGGATATTCTCGGAGAGAATCTGGGACAGAATACATGTTTCTAATTCTTGAAAGGTTCAAAGCTGTAGCCGAAAAAGGTGATCCAGAAGACGTTATCGAGGCTTATAAGGGCATAGTCGATGAGCTGAAAGAACGTAGGCCTGTAAATGCTGGCGCTTGGAACATTATGCGAGAAATAGGGAGACACCTCATAGAAAAAAACTATGATAAGAATTACTTTATATCATTCATCGAGGGTCTGAGGAAAAAGATCGATGAAGCATGCTGGGAAGCCGCAAAAGTTGCGTCTCATAGGGTATTACGTGATGATGTCATAATAACGTTGAGCCGCGGTGTTTGTCTGAGAAGATTCTTCAAAATACTTGCCGATACAGGGAAAAAAGTAAAGGTTTATGTTATGGAGTCTAGGCCGGGTATGGAAGGAATAGATCTTGCGGACTACCTAGACAAGCTCGGCTTCGAGACATATCTTATCGTGGACTCTGCAGCACGCTTCTTCGTAAAGAACTGTACAAAGTCGTTCATAAGTGCTGAAGCCGTGGCGGTGAATGGGGCCGTTGTTGGGAAGGTTGGGAGCAGCTTATTGAGCCTAGCATCAAATGAGGCTAGGGTAAGAGTATACGTTATCGCGCCACTGTATAAGTTTAGCCCCGAGACAATATATGGTGAGATATTGAAGCTACCCGAGGGTGATTGGACCCTATTGATGAGCCCTGACGTCCGCGCTATGCTTCCGGAAAATTATCGCGCGAGAGCACCTATTTATGACGTCACCCCCCCACAATATATTGACGGGATAGCGACTGATGCAGGTTTATTCGCTCCACAAGCTGTGCCTGTGATTCTTAAGCAGATCTACGGTAGTTTCCCGCCAAGAATACTTCGTGTAGACGAAATAATCGAGTCCCTAGAAAAGAAGTACATGTGGTGATTTACATGAAAATCCCAGAAGAGGTAATCAAGATAGCGGAAGACATAAAGACCATGCGTATAAGAGGTGCTGGGCGTATTGCTAGAGCTGCTGCTAAAGCATTAAAAATAGCTGCACAGAAATACGAAGGAGTGGATGACTCATATGAGTTCCGTAGATACATGGCGCGAGTAGCAGATCTGCTCATATCAACTAGGCCTACAGCGGTTAGCCTTCCTAATGCAGTATATTATGTCATGTACCACCTCGAGAAGGTGGAAGGAAACGTTGCCGAGCTACGAGATGCCGTTATACGTGCTGTAGACACATTTATAGCAGAGAGTCTCGAGGCAGTCAAGAAGATCGGCGTAATAGGGGCTAAGAGGATCAAGGACGATGCTATTGTACTTACTCATTGCCACAGTACCGCCGCTGTGTCAGTTATTGTTGAGGCCTATAAGATGGGGAAGATAAGGCATGTCTATAGCACGGAGACAAGGCCCTTCTTCCAGGGGAGGATAACGTTTAGGCATCTAACGAGGGAGGGGGTACCAGTAACTCAAATACCCGATAGTGCTGTAAGATACGTAATGCATGAGGTTGATCAGGTAGTGGTTGGAGCTGATACTGTTACGAGTAACGGCGCGGTTGTAAACAAAATAGGGACCAGTCAAGTAGCGCTCGCAGCTCATGAGGCACGAGTCAGAGTGTTTGTAGCGGCGGAAACATATAAATTCAGTCCGGCAACTGTTATTGGCGAGCTTGTACCTATAGAGTTCAGGGATCCTACCGAGATAGTGCCAGCTGACTGGATCGCATCGCATCCGAATGTCCGTGTACTCAATCCGTCATTCGATGTTACTCCGCCCGAGTATATTGATGCCATAATAACGGAGCTAGGCGTTATACCGCCTCAGTCGGCAATACTAATATTGCTTGAGAGGTTTGGATGGGCTCTGGAAAAAATTAAACAGGGAGGAATAGGTAGAATTAGGTTCGAGGAGACATTGGAGGAGTGATCGTAGTGGATATAGAGTTAATGAAGAAAAAAATCATCGAAATGGTTGATGATAGCCGTGAAGATGGAAGGAAAATAGCGTTCTATTCTAACCCAACGGTACAAGAAATACTGAATAGCCTCTATGATAGATGGGAGAAACATGAAAGAAAGGGCATACCACTGGATTATGCTACTGAAGAAGAAGTCAAGATCTTATATACCATAGCTGTTAAAGCAACAAGTGTGCCCTCCTCCAAAAGCTACATAAGTTTCATTAGGAGCAAATTGCTCGGTAAAACCTAGATTTCTTCAAGTAAGAGTAAAAAAGGCGGATAAATAATCCTTTTAACATGCGCGCCGCCCCCCAAGTTCGACGCCCCCGCTGCAGGGGTATTGGATGACTTGGGGGGACTTGTCCCCCGCACTATATTTTCTCCGCGGTGAAAAGAATATGCCGGAAAACCAGGGTTATGAAGAACTGAAGGAAAAAATCATATCGATTCTCGAAACAATAACCGATCCCGAGATAGGAATAGATCTATGGAATCTAGGGCTAATCTACGATATTAAGATCATTAATGATAAACATGTGAAAATACGAATGGGGCTAACAACCCCGTTCTGTCCTCTCGCGAATATTTTGCCAATGATGGTTACTGAGGAGCTGAAGAAAAAGCTTGGAGTCGACGCAGAGATAGAACTCGTCTATGATCCTCCCTGGACTCCTGAGCGCATGACTGAGAAAGGACGAAGAATATTCAAGGAGAGATTCGGTTACGATATAGTCGAAGAGTATAGGAGGGCCTATGGTCAAAAATAATACTAGATACTATGGTTTAACGATAGAAAAAGATTTTTCATAAAGGAAAGCATCTTTTCTTTGCAGGTGTGGATACATATGCCGTGGAGTATACTCGAGCTACTCCGTAATGATCCTGACAAGCTCAGAGAGTATGTTAAGAAGAGGTTCATGGATCCCAGAATAGTTGATGAAGCTTACGAGTCCGATCTCAAGTGGCGCCAGCTTTTAACTAAGATCCAAGAGATAAGACATAAACATAATGTGTTGAGCCGAGAAATCGCTAGGCTTAAGGGTCCAGAAAGAGAGGAGAAGATAAGAGAAGTCAGAGATCTGAAAGCAGAGCTCGAGGAATTAGAGAAAGAGCTCAAAGAGCTAGAAGAGAGAAGAATCAAACTCTTATTCAAACTACCAAATATTCTCCACGAATCAGTACCTATAGGTCCCGATGATACATATAATGTGCCGATAAGGTTCTGGGGCAAACCCAAGGTATGGAGAGAATACATCGATCAGTTCAAAGAACAAACTGAGAAATACGGGTTCAAGGTAGACTATGAAGTAATTGACTGGAAGCCTATTGGACACGCAGATATGCTGGAAAAGGTGTTACGCCTCGGAGACACGTTTAAAGCCGGACAAGTAGCGGGCAGCAGGTTCTACTATCTCTTCAAGGATATCGTGTTCCTCGATATGGCTCTCCTAGCCTATGCCTTAGACTATCTGACGAGCAAGGGATTTGTACTCGTCCTACCACCCTATATGCTTAGATATAATGTAATGATGGGAGTCATCGACATGGACACATTCAAGGACGCAATATACAAGATCGAGGGAGAAGACCTATACCTAATAGCAACAGCAGAGCATCCTCTAGCAGCACTTCACGCAGGAGAAGACATCCCCGAAGAAATGTTGCCACTCAAATATGCTGGCATAAGTCCATGCTTCAGAAAAGAGGCGGGTGCAGGAAACAGGGACTTGAAAGGCATATTCCGTGTACATCAGTTCCACAAGGTTGAACAATTCGTATATGCTAAGCCCGAGGAGAGCTGGGAGATAATGGAGGAACTGATCGCTAATGCCGAGACATTATTCCAAGGCCTAGGCCTACCCTACCGTGTTGTGAACATTGCAAGCGGTGATTTGGGAGCACCAGCAGCCAAGAAATACGACCTAGAGACATGGATGCCCGCACAGGGGAGATACAGGGAAATGGTCAGCTGCAGTAACTGTACTGACTGGCAAGCCTTCAGACTAGGAATTAGGCTTATACGGAGAAAAGGTATGATCAAAGAATATCTCCATACACTGAACTCAACGGCTATCGCTAGCACAAGGACCATAACATCTATCCTTGAGAACTATCAGGAGCCTGATGGAGTCGTTGTAATACCCAAGGTTCTACGCCCCTATCTTGAAGTATTCAAAGCTGCACCAAAAGATTCAATTCACCCTATCAAGAAAGAAAAGACACAATAAGTTTTACGCATGGAACCCCTCAATTTCACATACTTATAAGTCCTAGGACTTGGTATTCTCTCGGTTATACCTGTTTTCCGGGTTTAAATCCCAGCGCGGAAACGATTCTATAGCCGGGGACCAGGATGAGTGAAGAAATAATTATAGAGCCCATAAAAGTACAAGTAACGATTTACCTAGGATTTGACGACGAGAGCGATAATGCTCTCCAGACTGCTTGGAATGTGGCTAAGAAGCTTCTCGAGCAAAAGAATATATGGGTAGAAATAATCCCTGTACATATCTGGCTTACAGATCCCATAGGTCTTGAGATACCTGATCTTCCAAAGATCCTTGTAAATGGTAGAACGGCGTTCATCGGCAGAGCACCTAGTGAAGAAGAGCTCATAGACTATATAATGGACAGGCTAGGGGAAACTCCTCCACCGAGACAAGAAGGTGTTGTTTTTGCCGCCACATATTATACCGGCTTCTTTGAGAGTGCCGCCATGATTGACTAATCTATCCTTTGAGATGCAATCTAAACATTTATTAAAATGTTTAAATAAAATAATACATGCCGAGCGGCCTGCCACCCACAGTAATTGGGACAATACATTAAACCACCACCGCCTGCGAAACAATGGCTCTTATAAAGTATCCAGCAGAGCCCAATAGCTAGGGCCTATAACCCTAATAAGGCATAATCACAGTAATTCTTTCGCACAGTGATCGGAAGACAAACAACATCATATTACATAGAATAAATTGTAGCCGCTCTTCCCCCGGGTTTTATGTGGCCAGCCAGTGCCTGGCCATACCGGGGGATCAGTGGCGGTGGTGGTTGAGGGTGACAGGCCGCGATGAGGCATTTTTCCTATTTAGCCATTCCTGTGTTTTCTTGGTCGCCCTTACAAGCGAAACCATGGGATCATTTGATCTATAGAGTTCAACCGCAAATATCGTTAGCAAGTAATCGCCTGCCCCCGTGGTATCTGGGTAACGTATATCGGGCACTTCAATATACTCGTAGAGGCTCTGTGTGCCCATCGCAACGTGTTCCGGCGATGACACTATGAATATAGTATTGGGAGAGAGCCCGACTAGTTTTTTGACTTGCTCATCGAAACGCGATGCTCCTGTGAGATACTGTGCCTCATCATCATTCATATGTACCACATTACTGAATCTAAATAGATCCTTTAGATAGGCGGGCCTGTAGTATTCGATAAACTTGTCTCTGTATCTACGAATAAACCCCTGTATGTCTATCGCCATGAATCGTGTCTTTATTCTTGTTAATCTTAACTGGTAGGAAAGTATTTCGTTCATGACGGGATTAACTATTGTAACATCATACATTTTATCAATAGAAAAAATCAGAGGAGGCGACTTTTCCTCGATATAGATCCTTCTCTTCCCGTTCTTGTATTTCAAGACAAAAACATTGGTTAGGGTTGAGGGATAAGCTATGATTTCTATTCCCGATCTATGAAGTGTAGATAACCAGGAATATTGATGTGGAGAAATAGCAGTTATAACTGTTATTTTATATCGTCTTCCATAGGTTTCCCTCAATGCTTCCAGAGAATAGTATATGCCTCCACCAATACTTTCTCTTATGAAGCGTCCATCAACATAGATCTTGTCTATCGTGGGGTTACCAAGAAGTAGTATTTCCACGATAATATCCCCTAATGTCTACTCTTATTTGCCCCGGCAATTTTCTCACGCAGTATCTTCGCGTTCTTTCCTCTTAGATGATATTCCCTAATGTGAATAATCAAGTCAACAGGTGAGAAGAAGAAGCTATTCTCATAGTTGTAGTTGTGGGGTTTCTTGGACGATTCTAGGCACTTCGAGGCCGCGTGGATACATATGGGACACGCGATCATGCCTGTTGTCTTGTCTCTGCACGTCCTTATTTTTATACCATTTACTTCAACGATGTATGGTTCCCACCTAGGCTCCCAGACGTAAGCCAATAACATACACCTTCATTACTAGTCGAGATACATCATAAGTTATTGATGAGCTCTACTAAATATGCGGTCGCATCCGGCCTAGTAATTTCATCGGCCGGGCCTCTAATATGGGGCGGGATACGCTCATCCCGCACTATTATTTAGCACTATGACCTGGTAAAATAATATTATATATTTGGGATGAAGAAACCGTCAGTGTCTGATAAAATGATGACCTTTCAGCGGCCTGACCGTTCAGCCGGTTGATCCGTCTTCACCCGTCTGCGCTGCCTTCTTATCATTACGACTGATCAATCTACCTCTGTATAAGCTATCAATAATATTATATAGTAGTAAAACCCTGTTAACCCTCTCGGCAGGGGCGGGTATTCCGAGCCTTGACAAGAACTTCATAGATAATTCTCTTAGTTTAGCCTCTTCTTTCTCAACGCTTCCGGCATGTCCATATTCGTTTCTCAAATCAGATCACTTTAGCTCCACTCTTTTAATAAGGAGGCTTAGGAACTATTATTGAGTTCTCGTAGTCCTGTAGATCAAACGAGCTTTTATCTAGTCTTTTAACACTATACTTTTTCACAAAAGCAATAAAGTCTTTGAGGGGATGTAATGGTAGGCGGAGGCCTTCTACCCAATAATGTATAGGAAGAACGTTCTTGGGCTTGGTTTCTTCGACTATTCTCCAGGCCTCATCAGGATATATGGTATATACTCCTCCCACAGGTATGATTAGGAGATCTACTTGTGCTAGTTTTTCCAGCATGTCTTTATCGGGTATGTGGCCTAGATCGCCCAGATGCGCTATTCTGTAACCGTCTATTTCGACTATGTATATTGTGTTCTCACCTCTTCTTTTTCCCTGGAACTTATCATGATACGTCTTATAACCATGTATTACAATATCATCTACCCGTGCCTCACCATAGAACTGCTTAAAAACCCTTGTCGTTGGTTTTGAAACTATCTCTGCCGCATTATGGTCGAAATGATCATGCGTTATCAAAACTAGATCCGCTTTAACATCCGGTCTAGGCAAACCTATGCTTAAACCGTCATGGGGATCGAACACCACCGTATAGCCATTAAGTCTCCTGATCTCCACACAGGCATGTCCATGCCATCTAATCATAGGCATTGCTTAACCACCCATATACCATTACTCAAGCAAGATACTTATATGGTTCGTGATTTATTATCACGCCTGACCATATAAAGGGGCTCATATTTATTGCCCTATCCTACAATAGCTATTAGAAATATGTAGGTACGATAGCCTCCAAGGACTCAGACAGGGAAAATATAAGGTTTTACGAATTGAATGTGCATAAAGTAATAATCGAGAAGAACAAATACTATCACTATCACGACACATAGAATGAGTACAATAGCATCAATATATATGTTGGCATATAATGCATTAAAAATGATTTGAAACCGCGAGGAAAGCTAACAAAACCTGATACAGTTAGTATTATTTTTAATTAATGAAGGTGTGGCTAAATCGTTATTGTGCTGAATATGCGACGTGATCCCCAATGGATGCCGCCATAATAGGGATTATAGGATTGGTACTGATAATGGTTCCATCAGCCATCCTCTTCCTGTTTCAGACAATAATGTATCACTCGAAAAAGAAGTACAGGCTTCCAACGCCCAAGTACAATGGGGCACGTCTCGGACGCGTGTCAATAATTATCCCTATTAGGAAAGAGCCGTTCGAACTACTGTATGAAGCCCTTGCTTTTCTCTCTCAACTAAAGATCGATAAGGAGGTCATAGTCGTCTCCGATGATCCTCCCGAAAGTCTAGACCAAATAAGAAACATAATCGAGAAATGGAGAGAGAAGGGCTTAGACGTGTCACTAATATGGAGGAGCGAGACAAGAGGTTTCAGGACAGGCGCCCTCAACGTGGGCCTATATGCTTCGAGCGGTAGATACATTTACATCATGGATGTCGATAGCCGTATAGATGAGGAATTCCTGGTTAACGCAGCAAAACTAATAGAGGAAGGAGAAGCTGACGCTGTTGTAGCTAGATGGGCACCGAAAAACAGGGATAGCCGCATAGCCGAAGCAATAGCTTATTCGATGAAATTTGTTGTCGACACAATCTACAAGGGGAGGGCAGGGAGAGGTCTACCAGTATTCCCCCTTGGTACAGGAACCCTCTACAAAGCCGAGGTGCTTAAAAAAGAGCTTAGAGGATGGGATGAGAAAAGGATCCAGGATGACATGGAGATCGGCGCCAGACTGATGAGGCTAGGCAAGAGGATACTGTACTTCGATAGGAACAAGGTATTGGTCGAAGTACCCAGAAGATATAGAAGTTTGCGGATTCAGCAAGAGAGATGGGCTTATGGTGCATTAGATGTTGCGTTGTCAAGGTTCAAAGACATAATCCTTGCACCGTATCCTCTGTTTGCCCGTCTTGATAGCTTGGTGTTTCTCTTACAATATACTCCGGCCGTTCTCGGGATAATAGGTGTCTTGATGCTGGCGATCGCTTGTATTTTATCGCCCATTGATTATCTTCAGCTATATTGGTTTATGGGTATTCCATGGATAGTATCAGCAGCTGTCTACGCCTACTCCTACATAGACTCGCTCCGAGAATTAGATAACAGCACGTGGCGGATAATCGTGAACCTAGGCAGATCATCTGCTACAACAGTTTCATTGACACCTACTTTAACCTATGCTTCATTCAAAGCACTGCTTAGGAGACCCTTCATATACAAGAGAACACCTAAGGGGAAGCATGAGGAGAAGACCCATGGATATAGAGTACCGTGGGAACTGATCATTGGGGTGTCAGCTTTCCTATTTGGATTATATCTTTGTTTAATACCGCACATCATATATACAGGCCTTTGGTTCGTAACATATAGTCTAGGATATATTTATTCCTGCTACAGATGGTTCGAAGATATAACCAGGCGATAAGGAATAGCAAGAAATAAACAATAAAACTAGACCTAACAAATACTGTTCCCCGGTCCTGACTGTTTTTCAAGGGTGGTTGCTTTGCCGATAAGATTTGCTAAGAAGGCATATAGTGATATGTATATCTATAGATTATTAAGACCATATGTTCGGATATGGTTTAAGTCTAGGTTTGAGACTTTCACACCACCCCAGCGCATGGCGATTCCGCTTATTAAGCGACGCATGAATACCCTGATCTCGTCTCCAACCGGTACAGGTAAGACCTTGGCTGTTTTCCTTGGAATAATAGATGATCTCTACAAGTACTATGAGGAAAACGGGGGGCTTCCCGAAGGAATAAGGGTCGTATATGTTAGCCCACTCCGTGCTCTCAATAATGATATGTATCGAAACCTGATAAGGCCAATTACCGAGATAAGAGAAATAGCGAAAGAAATGGGGAAGATCCTACCTGAAATAAAAGTAGCTGTCAGAACAAGCGATACTAGTCCCAGTGAGAAACAAAGAATGGTCAGAGATCCTCCACATATATTGATCACTACCCCTGAGAGTCTTGCCATAGCACTGAATGCTCCGAAATTCAGAGAAAGACTAAGGACTGCAGAGATAGTGATCATAGATGAAATACACGAATTAGCTAGCAGTAAGCGCGGGAGTCATTTGAGCCTTAGTATTGAAAGACTAGAAAATCTTGTAGGGCATCCACTCACAAGAATAGGGTTGAGCGCCACGATAGCGCCGCTTGAAGAGATAGCTAAATTCCTCGTCGGATACCGCGATAACGGTGAGCCCAGGGACTGTGTTATTGTGGACGCTAGGTTTGCCAAGCCAATAGATATCAAGGTATTATCACCTCTCAAAGATCTTGTCCATGCAACGGCTGATGAGATCCAGGAGAAAATATATAGGTCACTCATTAACTTGATCAGACACCACAAGACAACCTTGATCTTCACCAATACCCGTAGTGCAACAGAAAGAGTTGTCTATAAACTGAGAAAAATCATGGAGAAAGAGAAGATAATCGATGTGGACAAAATAGAGGCTCATCATAGTAGTCTCAGTAGAGAAGTACGGTTAGAGATAGAAGAGAAGCTGAAAAAAGGCGAACTCCGAGTGATAGTTAGTTCCACAAGCCTAGAACTTGGAATAGATATAGGCTACATTGATCTCGTTGTCCTGCTCAGCAGCCCCAAGAGCGTCTCAAGACTGCTTCAAAGAATAGGGAGGGCAGGCCATCATATTAGAGAGGTTAGTAAGGGCAGGATCATTGTTGTCGATAGAGACGACCTAGTTGAATGTACAGTGCTCGCTAAGGCCGCGTGTGAGCATAAGATAGACCGTGTCAGGATACCTAGGAATCCCCTTGATGTCCTTGCACAACATATTGTTGGATTATCACTTGAGAAGAAGTGGCATGTGAATGAAGCATATAGGCTTATAAGGAGAAGTTATACATTCCATGATCTTTCCTGGGAAGACTATATGAGCGTATTAAGATATTTGAGCGGAAGATACGGTGACTATTTCGAGCATGCAAAAGTATACTCAAAGATATGGTTTGACGAAGAAGGCGTATTTGGTAGAAAGAGGACTGCGCGAATGATCTATTATCAAAACATAGGTACCATTCCCGATGAGAGCAAAGCACATGTATTCACAACAGATGGTAAATATGTTGGGACTCTGGAAGAGGCTTTCGTGGAATACCTTGTCCCTGGAGATCTTTTCGTGCTTGGTGGACGAGTATATGAGTACTTGGGAAGCCATGGATTCCGCGTCATAGTGAAGCCAGCGGATGGTGCACGTCCAACCGTTCCCAGCTGGTTCAGCGAGATGTTGCCATTAGCTTATGACTCAGCACTAGAGGTTGGCAGGTTTAGGAGACTTGTCGCTGAGAAGATAATGGCGGAGTCTAAGGAGAGAGCTGTCGAATGGCTAAGGAAGAATTACAGGCTACAGAAAATAGCGGCCGAGAATATATACGAGTACTTCAGAGAACAACTATTGTTCACCGGAGGAGTAATTCCTAGCGATAAACTCATAGTGATTGAAGTGTATGACGAACCACATGAAAGAAACATAATTGTTCATAGCTTGTTCGGGAGACGTGTTAATGCTGCTTTATCAAGAGCTTACGCCTATTTTATCGGAAAAACGCTAGGAATCAATGTCAAAATAACTGTGACCGACAATGGATTCATGCTGAGCATAAAGGGCCATCCAGATGGAGACTGGAAAGCAATATTCAGAATGATCACTCCTAATAATATCGAAGATGTGCTCAAAAAGGTTCTACGAAGAACCGAGATGCTGAAAAGAAGATTTAGACACTGCGCTGTTCGTTCGTTCATGATCCTCAGAAGGTATAGGAGATACGAGAAGAGTATTCATAAACTACAAATCAATGCTGAGGAGCTACTGAAAGCTGTCGAGGATATCCCTAACTTCCCTGTTTTAAAGGAGACGTACAGAGAGATCCTGGAGGACTATATGCATATAGATGCAGCTAAAGAAGTGCTCGAGAAAATCAGTAAGGGCGAGATCGATATTGTCGTGTTCGGGCCAACAACTGTTCCAAGTCCATTTGCCCACAGTATAATTGCCCATGGTTACAGCGACGTGGTTCTCATGGAGGATATGAGGAAACTAATAATGAGACTTCATGATAAAGTGCTCGAAATACTACGTATGAAAGGTGTTGATCTGTCTAAATAGTCTGTATTAGGAGCCGTTCTCTTTGCTCTTATCATTCTTTTCTCGACGATTGACCACAAGCACCTTTTCCAATATTTTGTCAGGAACCATGAATACTTCCTTAGCTATAGCCTCTATGTAGTCGTCGCGTGGCGCTATACGTGGGAATCCCAGACGCAAACCTATCGCTTTCTTGGATGCTTCTTTAAATCCTTTATTCCTTATCTCTCCTTTAGATATCATTTCGGCGACCTTGAAGGCTATATAGAATCTTACAAAGTTCCGAACTGTTCTTTCTTCTTCAGGTATTGCTTCGGCTGTTTTCCGGAGTATTTCTGCGAACTCTTCTTCTGTCATGAAGCCAAAGAGAAGCTTTGTGAATGCTACTCGCAACATACGAGCAACGGTATTGCTATCTATTTGGCCTTGTGAAGACGCTTCTAGGAGGTATTTCCTTGCCTCCTCGTATTTGCCTTCCAAGATTTTCTTTATGGCTTCTTCATATTTCTCCTCTGTATAGAATAAGTTGCTGAATAAAGATGGATACTCATCATCGAGAGCTAGTCCGTACTTCGCTATAACGTATAGGCTAGCTATTTCTTTATCATAGAGGTCCGGAGGAGACGCCTTACCTTTAATCGGTACTATCCTATGCTTCTCATATGTCTGTTTGATGAGTTCTCGTAGTTTCTCTCTTGTAGTGACGTTCCCATGCCGGACTATCTCGCCGAGCAGGTCTACGATGATCTGGATCCTTCTTCTGTAGGGGTTCCGGTCAGGCAAACCTTTTCAGCCTCTTCTGTTTTTCTATTTCTCTCTTAATTATTCGCTTGATCGCTATTTCCTGACCTTTAAGGCCGGTATAAACTCTTACTTTTTCACTATATTTATCCACGATAATTTTAGCTCTACGTTTATTGATGACCATATAGATTTCTATCTTTGTTTCTCTATCTTTAAACTTCTCAACATATGTCTCCCCATACCTATAACTTAGCTCTTTTATTATATTTGCAGTAATATCTATGATATCTTGGAGTGAAATCATGGGTTATCCCTGCATAGATGTGATCATAGTTTTGAAGAAACTTGATTTTATGGAACAATCTACGCAATTAATGAATCTTCTAAATATTTGCGAAGAAAGATTAGTTATTTGTGATGATTTTGATGATCGGTGCGACATCATCATGGATGATCCACTCGAGATCCTCGACACGAACCGGTATCCCCTACTTATTCTTCCACGGAATGTTTATCTTGATATAACCAAGATAACTTGAGGCCTCAATAAGCCATCCAGCCATTACCTCAGCTATTTTCCGCCTAGCTGTCTCGGCGTCTATTTCTACACCATATGTTTCCCTGCATGCATTGAGCGCTGTCTCGGGATCAATTCTATCAGTGAAATAATTTATGAGGACATCATAGATCTCGTCAAGCTTGATCCTTCTTCGCCCAACTAATTTCTTGATATAATCAAAGTCCTCTCTGGATAAAAGAGCGGGTTCCATGTCTTTTCCTTCCTTCTTGAGCAGTTCCCAGTATTTTTTGAGTAATGAGTAGTCTTGAATTATCTCGCCTGTCGCGAAAAATGGTTTATCGTTGCTCAACGAGTAGTTCAGCCTCCTTTAATTTTTCTCTGATCATATCGAGGAGGCGCTCATTGTCCCCTATTAGTTCTATTAGTCTTGTGAGAGCATCAAATAAATCATTTATTATCAGCTCATATACCTTGTCCTGCTCGTATGGAGCAAGTATTGTTAGCAGTTTTATCATTGTTGCATCGCTTGGATGGGTTTTCCGCTCTAAATATTTTTTCACAGCCGTTGCTGATACGCCGAGCTCGTTCGCCAATTGTCTAACGCTACGTGTTGTTAGGAGTAGCTCGATAATCTTATATCTGGCATCCTTGCTGATCCAATGAACTATCCCATATTCGTCATCCAATGTAATCACCAGTACAACCTACTTAATTTTCTTGCCACCCTAATAGTATTCTGGGGTGGCTAGTATTTGAAAGTGAAGAAGATAGTATATGATGGATTAGTTAAAACCTTAGAGTCTCCAGCGCAAGTTGTTCCTAGGGGATACGTCATAGGTAAACCCCTCCATGTGTTTATTGACGGTATTGAAAACGCCGTTATCAACGGTATATATCCCATTGATAAACCGATTGTTCTAGGCTCAACGGGTATTATAAGGGTTTTGGAAGCACCATCGGCCGATGAAGGGCTTAGCGGTAAAATTGCATTTGTCTCACCAGTATCAGAGAAGGGACTATTGTCTGTGAATCTTGATGGGCTTTTATCTACATATGTTATTATTCCTGAAGAGCACATTATTGGTATAACGAATACTGTGCCTAGACCTTTATATGCCCTGTCGTGTATTGCTTCACTATCATATAGACTAGCACTGGAGGCTGGGCCTAATCCGGTAATTATTGGATGCGGTGTTTCGGGCATAATGACTGCTCTGCATGTTCTTTCAGATGGTGGTACCCCAGAGATTATATGTGTTAGGAGAGAGTCTCTGAAGTATGCTAGATCTGTTGGTCTTCTCCCGAACCAATCGTTTGGAAATTTGAAAAACGAATATTCATCGATTGTGTATACCTCGTATGCTCCCTGGATACTCAGAAACCTGTTAAGGCAGGGTGTTTCGAAGCTTGTCGTTTCTCCTTTAATAAATAAGGCTTCTATCATATTGATCCCATCTATTAACAGAGTGGAGATCGTTATGCCTATGCCTTCCAGGATCGAGTATAAGAAAAGTGTTATCGAAAAAATTAGGAGGCTACTAGGCTTTGTAGAGCTAAATAATATTGTAGATGTACTGGGATTAGTGCCTCCACCTAAGCTCGGTGTTGTTATATCGTTTACTCGTTCTTAATCATCTCCGCGAGTCTTCTAATACCCTCCTCAATGACTTCTGGCGGCGGGAAGCTGAAGCTTAGTCTCATACTGTTTGCTCCTGAGCCATCGGTGTGGAAGCTCTTGCCAGGGACATATGCCACCTTGTACTTGTCTAGGGCTATTTTCATTAGTTTTTTGGTGTCAAACCCGGGCTTGTTGACATATACGAATACGAAGAAGCCGCCTACAGGCTCTGTGTACCATACATTCTCGGGGAAGTAGTCCTCTATTGCTCTAAGCATGGCATCTCTTTTCTCTTTATATATAGGAGAGATCTTGTTTGCATGCTCCAATATGAATCCCGAGCGGATGGCCTCTGCAACTATATACTGATTGAGCGTTGGAGTGTGGAGATCCATATACTGTTTTACTAGCTCTAATTTGCGGGTGAGCATTTTAGGAGCAGCAATCCAGCCTATCCTGAGCCCCGGCGCTAATATCTTGCTTATAGTGCTCATATAGATGACTCTATCCTCCGTGTCCCATGTTTTAACCGGCCTTATGTCTACCGTGTCGTCGAAGACAAAGTAACTATAAGGATCATCCTCGAGTATGAGAATATCATACTGGTTGGCAATCTCTATTAGATGCTTTTTTCTCTCAGGAGGCATCGTGGTTCCAGCAGGGTTCTGGGCCACCGGAATAGTGTAGATAAACTTTATCTTCTTACCTTCTTTGACCAGCTTCTTAACGGTATCCTCAAGGACATCGGTTCTCATACCGTTCTTGTCTATCTTAATGCCTACTAGTTCTGCGCCTCTGATTTTAAAAGCGCCTAAAGCTGCAAGGTATGACGGATTCTCAGTGATCACAATATCGCCAGGATCTATTAAAGCCCTAGCAATAAGGTCGAGTCCCTGCTGGCTACCAGTAGTTATTATAATGTCCTCTGCATCAACAACTATTCCTCTCGCTTTATAAAGAAACTCAGACAACATTTCGCGTACTTCTAATATACCCTTAGTCTCACTATATTGGAGGGCATAAGCACCTTTATTCTTGATTATATCATAGGTTATTTTTGCGAGGTAATCAGTAGGGAAGGTTCTAGGATCAGGTACGCCTCCGGCGAGGCTGATAACGTCTTGTCTCTGCTTAATAATTGCGAGCAGCTCCCTGATCTCGGAGGCTTGTATGGATTTTGCCACATGGCTATAGAACTTCTCATAATGATCCAAAGCCTTCCACCGATTATAATATATCCGAGGCCATGCAATTCATAAACTTATCGTACATAGGGGCGGATTGAATGGAATTCAATCTTGTGCTTAAAAAATTTAGGGCTGGTATGACCAGAATAGCCTATCTATTCCCGTCTACGTATGAGGCTATGCTATCCAGTCTCCCAACACATATGATATACTATATAGTAAACAGCGTGGATGAGGCATATTTGGAGCGCTTCCATATAAAGAAGTTCCAAGGAGAAGAACCCCCTCCTAGAAGCATAGAAACAGGAGCCCCCCTTAGGAGCTTCGAGTTGATCATCGTAAGCCTCCACTATGAACTCTCGATAATAGATGTTCTTAGAGCTCTTCTATCTGCAGGTATAGAACCATATAGAAAGAGGAGAAAACAAGTGATAATTGCTGGTGGCCCGGTAGTGATTTCCAATCCTATACCTTACTCTGATTTCATTGACGCATTCATAATAGGTGAAATTGAAACCACTATCCCGCGTCTCGTCAAGGATTGGCTAGAAACCAAGAATAAGAGGGAATACCTAGAGAAGATAGCTTCTTATAACGACGTCTACGTTCCAGACATTAAGGAGGATGCCAGAAAATCCTACGTCAGTGATCTAGACAAAGCGTTCTATCCAGTTAAACAAATCCAAAATACTGAAATAGAACCCGTCTACGGCCGTGGCTTCCTCCTCGAAACAAGCAGAGGCTGCAAATACTGGTGCAGGTTCTGCATGGAAGGCCGGCTATTCAAGCCGTATCGTATGCGTAGTTTTCATGTTATGAAAAATCTTGTTAAACATGGATTACGCATGAATAATGTGAATAGAGTTATTATTTATTCATTATGTTTCCTAGCCAATCTCTACGAGAAGGAATTGTTGGAGTATCTGGTGGAAAACAATGGTGGTGCTGTACTTCCAAGCATGAGGATCGATCATCTTGATGAAGATTCTCTGGAACTAATAAGTATGCTCGGTCAGAAAACTATCACGATTGCACCCGAATCGTTTCTTCCTACAAAGAAATATGTTTTCGGGAAATACTATGGAAGAGAATTCGTTGGTGATATTGAATCAATACTCAATAAAGGATTCGATCTAAAGATATACATGATAGTAGGAGTTAAAGGGCTCGAAAATATAGATCTTGATGAAATAAAATATATTGAAAAATTAAATAGTAAGGCGAAAAGGAAGGGTAGAAAAATAGTTGTTAGTGTAAATCCTCTCATCCCTAAGCCAAGGACACCGTTTCAATGGATAGGCATGCTTGATCCTGTTAAGCTCAAGCGCTTAATAAAATCACTGAAAAATAGACTGCGAAAACATGTTGATTTCAGAGACTATGATGTGAGATGGGCTGTGATGCAAGCTGCAATTGCATTGGCGGGAAAAAAGATTTCTGAGACCTTACTACAGACCGCCAAGCTTGGTGGCGGCCTGTCTGGGTGGAGGAGGGCGCTGAAGATAACAGACTATAATATTAATTACGTATTCAATGGTTATGAGCCGGGCGAAGAGCTTCCATGGTCAAGAATAGTTATTGATAAACTATGCGATAAGATTGTGGTTGATGAGTATGAACAGTTGGTATCGCTGTTAAGGAGCGCCTCTGGCGATCATAGCTAGTTCTCCGATATAGGATATGAGCGCTAGAGAAGATGCTAGTTCTCCTACGATTAAAGGATTAATTCTTCCACCGTCTATGATGCTGTATAGCTCTCTATTTATTATGGTTTGCTCTGATTTCGATACAGCGTAGGGTAGGGCTATGCGTATATCCAGGCCAAGTCTTAGTCCGCGGAAACCACTTATGAGGTAGTATTTCCTGATCTCGCTTCTCAGCGCATATTCTGGCTTGATCCCTATCGATAGGTAAAAGGATGTTAGGACGCCAAGGGTTATCGGTATTATTGAATTGTCTATTCCCTTCATATTTTCTAGAGCATTATATGTTTTCACTATTTCTGATTGCCCTATACCCGCGGAAGAGAGAGTAAGTCTCGGGATGAAGATCGATAGTTTATAGTCCAGTGTGATATATGGGGCAAGTATTGGGATCTTTGTTGGCCCAATCATTTTTACCAGCTCACCAATCTCTCCATTGGTGATCATTGATTTGATTATTTGGCAAGGAGCAGCTTCACCGATGAGTATTGTTTCTACAAGTCCTCCTGATTCTCTTCCATAGCAGAGAATGTGAAGTTTCTTATTCTTAGCCCTGATCACTGATTCTATCTGTGAGCATTTCTCTTGCCTACATATGTTGAATAGGCGTATCCAGCACTTTTCGGTTTTTACAACTATTTTTGTGTTGTGGCTAATGGATACTCCTAGATCCATTGTTTCCATGAGTGCAGGATATATTGATGATAAGGGGATGTATTTTGGGCCATGTACTATCTCTCCCTCAATATCAATGGGACCAATTATTGTTACCGGTACTTGTATCGCACCAATAGGCCTGTAAGATATACTTCCCTCTGTATCGACGAAATCCAGTATAGAAGAGCCTGTCGCGGAAAGTGATATTCCGAGTCTTTTCTCAAAAAACTTTCTCCTTACCAGTGCGGCTAGGTTTTCATTGTCGAGTTTCTTCTCTAGTTCTCTTAGTGTCTCATCGGATTCTCCTATTTCCTCGAATATTTTCTTGATATCTTCATTGCTTATTTGTCCCAATTGATCCTATCACCGGCCTATAAGCTATTGCATAGTGTATTAGTCCGGCTTCTCTGTCTTCTTTTATCCTTCTAAGGACAGGTTCTACTATTAGTCCTTCCTTTATCTCCTCCGGGAGTATATCTGTGAGTGGCGCTATGATGCGGGTTTTTGTCTCTAGGGTTTCTAGTAAAGCTATGATCCTTGGTCTCTGCTCTTCGAAGCCCTCTGGGGCTGGATAGATTATTGTCCAGGAGATTATCTTGGCTTTCTCACGGTCAAGATAGTAGTCTTCGAGTTCTGTTGAGCCGCAGTATCTGCAGATATTTGATGGCGGATAGTTTACTCGGCCGCACTTAGAGCATTTCTTCGCGTATAGTCTGTAGTGGCTGTGTCTTTCCCTCCAGTACCTTGGGATTGAGAACCTCATGGGCTTTCACCTTATACGTGTGATTATTCCTCTGAATTTTGCATAAGTTGCGTAATCGATCAAATATTTTCTATTAAGGTAATCATCAACTCTCGGTGCCTTGTCCTGTTTCTCAATGATTTTATCGGTTACTACGATGCTGTATGCATCACTACCTGCTCCGCTTCCGAATGGTGCTAACAATATTCTCTGTCCAGGCTTCGCTATGTCTAGGACTCTCGATAGGCCTATTAGTGCCGATGAGTTGTAACTATTACCAATGTATGGTGTGACTAGGCCTGGCAGTACCTTCTCTTTGGGGAATCCCAGCCTCTTTGCTACGGCTAATGGGTATTTACCGTTTGGTTGGTGAAAGACTGCGTAGTCGAAATCATCGACTTTGAGCCCTGTCTGCTCTAAGAGGCCTTTAACGGCGCTTACTATATGGTGGAAGTATGCTGGTTCGCCGGTGAATCCCTCACCGTGCAACGGGTAGGGCTGATGCGCTCTGCGCCAGAAGTCCGGGGTATCAGTGACATAGGTGTAACTTGCCTCGAAAACTGCCGCTGCTTCTCTCGCAGGACCCGTTATGAGGGCTGTAGCTGCTGATGAGGCTGTGAATTCGAGTATATCGCCTGGATTGGCTTGGGCTGTATCGCTACCAATAACGAGAGCATATTTAACTAGGCCAGACGCGACGGCTCCTATGCTTATTCTCAATGCCTCGCTCCCTGCTCTACAGGCGAATTCAAGGTCTGTAGCCATGGTATCTGGTGTTATTCCTAGGGCTTCAGCAATAATTGTGGCTGAGGGTTTTACTGCGTATGGCTTGGATTCTGTTCCAAACCATACAGCTCCTATCTCCTTCGGATCTATGCCTGCTCTTAGGAGGGCATTGCGAGCTGCTTCCCAGCCCATGGTTACAGCGTCTTCATCTCTCCCTGCTACAGCTTTTTCAACCACGTTTAGGCCTCGTGGTGTTTCTGGGGCGAATCCCCATAGTTTTGCGATCTCTGATAATGGTAAGCGCCAACGAGGAATATATGATCCCCAGCCAATTATACCTACGCTTGTCTCCGGACGCAAAACGGTTTCACCCTTGATTCAAGTCTTAGGATATTATTGTGCTAGTAAAAAATCGCTTCTATGTTTGATTGAAGGCTAAAATAAAGATGTTTATCTTCACCTTGTTCTTAGCCTTGGCTCTACTATCCTCTCTAGAGCCATTCCTATTAATACGAATGTTAGGCTTGTTATAGCTATGAGTATACCTGGCGGTATTATCCACCACCAGTCAGTGATTGCAGCATTTGCCCTTGCATCTGCGAGTATTGTACCCCATGAGGGCATGTTCTTAATTATGCCTAGCACAGCAAGTCCAGCAACTGTCAGTATTGCTGCTGGTACTGAGAACACCATGCTTGCCACAGCGTAGGGTATTACTTGTGGTATAATATGTAAGAATATGATACGTTTGTTGCTCGCGCCAAGACATTTAGCAGCCTCAACATATTGTTCTCCTTTAATCGATAATGTCATTGACCTGATTACGATCGTTAGTCCTCCCCACGAGAATATAACTATTGTCAACAGTATT
Organism: Desulfurococcales archaeon; assembly: GCA_015520735.1. GTDB lineage: Archaea > Thermoproteota > Thermoprotei_A > Sulfolobales > Desulfurococcaceae > JAADCY01. The sequence continues at coordinate 24,599 of WAPN01000024.1, read as the reverse complement.
ATCCAGATAACGAGCACGGGGTTGTTCGGGTAAAGCTGTCTAGCGATCTCACCAATGATTATAAGTATAGGTAGCAATGGTATGTTACCCAGTACGTCAACAGTCCTCTGTATGAACTCGTCAACTAGGCCGCCGTAATATCCACTGATCGCACCGACGATCACACCGATCACAGTGTCGAGGAACGCTACTACAAGACCTATCGATAGCGCTACCGGGAATCCGAAGTAAAGTCCTAGTGCTAAGTCCCTACCATACGTGTCTGTGCCCATGACACCATACACTGATCCCTTTATGACTGCCTTGATACTACCCGCAGGTGGTGTCGCCAGTGCGACGGGGAAGTTCGGTAGTGTTACAAAGTATATTGACACAGTATATGTTCCTTCGAGTGGCACAAATGTAATGTTACTGGCAGCTCCCGTCCTAGCAACTGGTTTGCCGAATACTACGTTTGATAGTTTATATACATTGCCCATCCCTGCCGCAAGATTTACGGTGACATTATAGATTTTCTGGAACGCCTTCTGGACCTCATCGGCATTGATCACATTTGTCGGTGATATATATAATGGATGATCTACATAAATGTATGTTTCCCCCGTTATGTTTTTTTCATAGAGGATCGATGGTGTTCCGTCGTAGAGCACCATTTTTATACCGTCAGGGCGTGTTATGGTAATAATTATTGTCGGTACCTTGTACCTCTCGCCACTCGTAATATTGTATGCCCTATATCTATCCAACAACTTGATCTTCTGTATCTCAAATAGCAATCCCGTCGGGAATACTTTCTTGTTCAGGTTATAGTTCAACGTATAGTACAGTACCGGCACTGTGTAGTAATGTGTCGTCGTCATATTCACCGCATATTGAGAGCCCGGAATAGTTTGCTCGAACTGCTGTATTGCGGGAACGCCTAGGTAGGACACCCAGGCAGGGGGTACTAGCTTGGGGTTCTCTTGCCATGCCTTAATGTTGTTCCATAATGAGGGGAAGTTGGGAGGTAAAACTATTACCGCTGAGATGGCAATTGATACTAGTACGACAAGCATCACGATCCCTATTTTACCCGTACCGTACCTCCATACTTCCTTGAACCCTTCTTTGAGAGCGGTAAGCCCGAGCCTTTTTGATACTTTTTCCATGCCAGACTTCTTGCTCATTAGTATCTCACCCTCGGGTCTAGGTATATGTATAGTACTTCGAGGACGAACCTAGCGATAATATAGACGAGGGTCAAGACATAGGTTAGACCAAGTATTGTTGGTACATCACCAGCCTGTATTGCTGCATAGTAGAGTGAACCCATTCCTGGATAGTTAAAGACAGACTCTGTAATTATCATTCCTCCCAGAGAGCCTGCCAGAGCTAGTATTACGTATGTCACTATTGGTGGTGCAGCTACTCTTACAATGTATTTCTTGATAATGTCGCGTTCGGGCAGCCCCTTTGCTTTAGCTACCATTACGTAGTCTTCACGGACAATTCTTAGTACTACTGCTCTTACGCTGTATAGCCATGAGCCTAGGAATGTTATTACGATAGTGATGATCGGTAGTGCCGCGTAATATGTGATCATTGCTAGGTGATATGGTGGGTTTTGGAGGAAGTGGTTAATATGATCAATTATCGGCATTGCCTGAGGCGGGAATATCGGTATCATATAGGCAAACAACAATATGAATACCATACCTAACCACCACACTGGTATGGCGTTGAACAATGCGGCGTAGCTAACGACTAATCTATCGATAAGCGTGCCATAGTGATATGCTATTTTCGGCGCAAGGGGTATTGCTATTGCAAAACATATTATTTCTGCAATTGTAAGCATCACTATTGTTCTCGGGAGACAGGCGAGTATTACAGCAGACACTGGAGCTGGAGCTGGAAGACCAGCAACACCGGTTACTGTGGGCTGTTTTGTCTCGCCTAGATTGAAGGTAAGTGTTCTCCATACTAGTGGTAGTACTCTATCATACCATGGCTTATTTAATCCATATAGTTCTTCAAGTTTCGCACGATACTGTGATATGAGCTGTGAGATCATTATGCAGTTCTGCGGTGGAGGTATTCTTATGGCTACCTCGTCGACCGGCTTACTGACTGTAATGTTCGCTGGATAGATGAAGTCTATGACGAAATCATATTTGCCAATCAACGGTTTTAACGATATACTAGTACCGTTCTTATAGGGCTCGCCGTAAAGGTATGTTGTCACCTGGCTTGCTGTCACATTTATGCTGGGATATCTGGTTGACAATATCTTTGTGAGCTGTTCTGCAACGTAGGAACTGCTTATCTTAAGCTTGATCGGGACAATCGATACCAATTGGCCATTCACTTGTGTCGCATTAGAGATCGTGGGAGAGCCCTCGTACAGTGGGACTTTTAAGCCATCTGGTCTAACAGCGATAACAATAATCTTGGGTGCATAGAACTCGTTATTTACTTTATATACGGTCAAATTTACCAGAGTGATCTCTGGTAGACCAGGCGGGTTATGTATGGTTTTATAATTAAGCGATGGTGATGAAAGATCAACGGTCATAACTGTTTTGTACGACGAACTATTGATCGCCTCGAAGTTTGTGGTGCTTGCGGATATCTCTTCACCTAAAGGTTGACAATACATGCCTCCACGAGCTTTTAGCATTAGAGCTTTTGTATATGCGTCCACCTTAGCGTTGATAATTGCTTTCCATACTGCTTCAGCATAACCAGTTGCCTCCATGATTATTCCTGTGAGGAAAACTATGATGATGAGCGCAACAGTGAGTGCTACTGCTCTTCTAGCAAGTATAACGCCCACGCCTGCCAAGCTCTACTGCACCTCCAGGGCCATTTATAGTGTAGGTTTTTCAATGGATTAATTTCTTGCTGATACTGAAAGAGACAATATCCAATGCTTATTCAATTCTATTTTTAATATAAAAACTTATCAGACTTCCAGTAAGGGTTGTTGAACAAGGAATCAAATACCGTATAAAGTATTGGGTTAAAGAAAGGTACTTTAGAAAAAAGGGTGGGTATTTTAGTGTTTCCTGACAAAGGCCACGATTATGCTTATGATCACTAGTATCAATATTATAATGCTAAGTATCTGCAGTGTCCCAACTGTTCCCTTGAGACTGCTTACATCTGATGATGTTGACTCTGATGTCGACTTGAGGCTGTTAATGCTTGCTTGTAGCGATGATATTGTTCCTTCGAGTGCCGATATCTTATTGTTGACCTGCCCTAGTGATTGTGACAGTGTCGCAGCGAGCTTTGAGATAGACTGCTGCATGGTGACAGTGAAGTTCTGCATTGATGAAGATAGCTTGTTGAATGCCTGCGAGACCTGAGCACCGAGCTGCTGTGCTAGCTGTGTCCTTAGCGCCTCTATCTGCTTCTGCATCTGGCCCTGTAGGTTGGTTAGCTGTGTCTGTAGGTTACCTATCTGCTGCTGCATCTGTGATAGCTGTTTCTGGGTGGCTGGCAGTGATGTTACCTGTATTGATGAGACTGCAGGTAATGCTACCTGGTCGCTGTACGCAATGACTAGTAGCTCGTAGGTGTAGTATGGCTGCAGGGTCTTAGTAACGTCGGCTGGTATCTCGATCTTGAACTGGCCTGCTCCAGATGGTATTGCATCGCCTGTATAGATGACCTTATTGGTTGTGGTGTCGATTAATAGGTACTTAGCATGAAGTGTTCCCTGCCCGGTCACTGATACGAAGGTCACGTAGGGCTCGCCGACAATGATCGGTCTCGGGTTAATGCTCAGTATCTTGGTGAATACCGGTGTACCGAAGTACCAAGTGCTTGGAGTGAATGGATATGTTGGGTCTCTGAAGGCCTTTAGGGTTGCTGTTTGTGCGTCCTTGTTGAAGTTGTCTAGGTAGAATGGCCCGTCGCTTACCCATGCGTTGCCATGTTCATTGATCCAGTTTACTAGGTTCTTGAGCCTCTGTACGAACTCCTGATCGGTCATTAGTATCTTACCGTTTACATCGAATATGTTCTTGTAGTCTGATGGTATTGCGCCTTTAGCGATTAGGTCCTCAGCGGCTTTCTTGACGTCCTGTACTACTGATGGGACTACTAGGTCGATGACCGGTATACCCTGTGCTTCGCTTCTATCACTGCTTAGGGCATAGGTCTTGAGGTCGAATGCTAGGTAGAACTCTAGTATGTCAAGCTCAATTGGTACAGACGGGCTGAAGATAGCGTAGTCAGCAATGTAGTTGGGGTCGAAGTGCCAGTAGTCTAGGTACACGTCTACCTTGCCAGTGTCCCAGTGGAATACGTAGCCCTTGATCGGCTGTAAGCTGAACTTTAGTGGGCCTGATATACTGCTCTCTAGGCTGCTCTTTGTCGGGTTGTACGCTATGTCGAACAACAGCGCTAGGTAGCCAACTATGTCGGCCCAAGTTATCGTCGTGCCGTCATGCCACTTGCTACCCAGTAGCTTGCTGAAGTCAAAGGTTACCTTGCTCTTGGCAGTCACACCGCTACCGACTGGTACCCACTTCTCCTTATTGGCGTCCCAGATCACTGCATTGCTCGGCACGGTTATTGAGCCTTTAGGCCCTGCTGTCTGGACTGTCCATGATACTCTGAACGGTATTGGCTCACCATTGAACGGGTTCCTCCAGTCTGATGGATCGGTGGTTGCTCTCATTATGTCTACGCTGTATACGTCCTGGAAGCCGCCCCAGTCGTTCCAGATACTGCTAGGCGTCCATACGTGTAGATGCCCTACACGTACTACTCCATTGGGTGTGTCCATGGTTCGTAGGTTGAATGGGCTTCTTAGGCCGCTTCCTAGGTCATCAGTTATTCCAGTCACGTAGCTGGCGTATGGCTGTAGCTCTAATCTGGTTGCCACCCATACACGTACTGAGTCATGAATTATAAGGATGGTCGCGTTCCTATATAGCCAGATGTACTCCTGCTTGCTGGTGAACTGGCCGTTGAATATCTTCTTGGTTAATTCATCAATTGTTTTGTTATGGTAGTTCCACCATGCAGGGTTCTGTAGACCCGGTAGCCAACCGAACCATGGTGCGCCGAACTGACAGATTGTTACTGAGTCCCACTTGTCCATACCGCCCTTGCCCCATCCTTCGGTGTAGATTTGCCACTTGAGGTCCGCAGGATTGGTGAAGTATACTGTCCTGATTGCCTGACCGAAAGTCATATACATTCTGTCCACGGTGAAGCCTACCGCTACTAGTGCGTTGGCTAGCATGTCACCAATCTCTTTTCTCTCGTCCTCGGTTCTGATGACGAACTTTATAACTACAGGTTTGCCGTCATAGTACCACTTACCATTAACCAGCTTTGCTCCAGCCGCTGTTAGTGCCTGGCTTATCATCTTGGCTGCTAATGTCGGGTTATACGTGAACTGGTACTCTGCTACAATGTCGGCGATTATTGTGTAGGTTGGGTCATATATTGACAGGAATGTATACATTGGGGCAGCATAATTGCGGTAGATGTTTTGAATGATGTATTTTCTATCGATCAAGTAGTTGACAGCGAATCTAACCTTTCTAAATGCGAATGGATTGATGCCCTTGCCAGGATAGGCACCGAACTCGACATAGGTCTTACCGTTAGTGTGGTTAACGTAGACTATTGCACCTACCGGCACGTTCTCCATCTTAGCGATCTGCTCAGCAGTGTATGTTCCGTTGTAGGTCTTTGTATACACTGGAGCCGGATTAAGTAGAAAATCAACTATACCGCTAGGCGGAGTCAGTAGTTTAACATCGGCGGGCAACTGTGTCGCCTGCTGTGGACGCAGACCGAATAGATAGACATCGATAGACTTCCCTATAGCGTAGGGCACCTGATCAGTGGGCAGAGCCGAGTATATTAACTCATTAGCAGCAGGTCCTTTTTCGTTCTGCTGAATTGCCTGAGCCTGCAATGCGAATGAGAGAGAGGCTCCATATGCTAGGAGTATAACAGCTAGTAGAACTATACCTAGGAGTCTTTTCATAAGTTACACACCCCTAATCGGGTTCCACTCTATAGTGTTTTTCATGTGGCTATAAAAAGCTTATCCATTGCATGTCTGTGTATATAGAATCTATATATTCTTGCTTATGATAGTGGGATTAGTTAAGAAAGATTGGTGCAAATATTCAATTATTGTCTTACAGTCTATGCGACAACTTACGATATTTACGATACATCAGATATATTCCAATTAATATAAGTATCGAGACGGTTAACAATAAAGCCCAATTTGATCTAGCATCTATAACTAATTCATTGCCTACAAGCTTCGATGCAAATACGAAGAATAAATGATAAGCTGTTAGCGAGACACGTAGATATTCTCTAGTATTTGGTAGTGTTACATTATTGTCTCCGGGCCCGATCGCTATATGGCCTACATAATTGGTGCCATCAGTATATGTCAAATTATAATATATATCGAGGCCCGGATCACCTATTTTCTCGATCACAAGCCCCTTATTTACTAGAGCAACAATAAGACTAGCTTTATAGAAGCTGGATCCCTGATAAGTGTGAAATCTAGGACCATTATAAAACACATATGCCACTGGTACAGAGATTTTCGTAAAGTTATCCCATAATCTGATCGAATAACCCTTAGTAGTAGGTTCAATGGGAAGAACGAGAACACGATCAATAGCCGGATTAAAACCAACTATGGATCTGAATAATGCCAGGGTCACATTATATATCGGCTTTGTCGAGTTGTACGGATAAATGATCACCCTAAGCATTATAGGAGTCTCATTAGATAAAAACGGTGGCTTCATCAAAACATCAATTCCTGTCAGATGAACATACACAAATTGCTCGATAGGCCTTGTTTTTAGTTCAACCCTGATATGAGTATTATATTCAGGATTTAATACGTAAACGATGGGGATCGAGAACAAGATTATAACGAGTAGCGCAAGTAAAACGATCGTTTTCTTGTACTCTTTCTTCAATTGCTCTTTTCTTGCTGGCAAAACAGTCACCACTGAATAAACAACCTAACCATTAATAGTCTTACACTTGAGAATTAAAAATAAAAGATTTGTTAACCTTTAAGCTCGTTATTCCTAAGTTAGATATTAGATTATAAGCAATGGTGCGAGAAGAGCCATGCCAGGTTCAAAAAAGACAAAAATCATTGATGATGAGAGAAGAAGACTAATAAAGCACGCGATACTCATGTTCCTATTTATGATGCTTGCACTAGGACTGAGCTTTGCGTCAATGATATCATTCAGCTACACAAAGATCGTTACTCTTGAAAACTTTCATTTATCACCTGGCAAAATATATACTATTTATCAGCTAACAAACATAACGGATACCTCTCTGATCATTGATAATACATCATATATTAAGTTTTCACCAACTTCACACGGCACAGCAAAGATCCTAATGACAGATGTAGTCTATAATAGGAGCAAATTGCTAACGATTAATGACTATAAAGGAGCCGAGTACCCCATATCATCGCTTGACTCAGTCATGACCATTGGATCAGTTACCGGTCAGGAATGCACTGTAAACATTACCATATACATTAATGGTCGCGAACACAAGCTATCAATCCTAGCAATCCCAGGAATGGTGGCAGCATTAGTATCATTAGCTCTAATGTTCAAATTACTAGTGCAGTATACACTAAGCAGGGTTCCATATGGTCAAAAGAAGAGATAACCATGCCCTAGCAGTTATGACTCGTATTTGCCAAAAATAGAGGTAAACTTAGCAGGGAAGACTACTTCTTCACTAGCTCCCTTACCTCCTCAGGTGTACCATATAGCCAGCAAGACACGTAATGATCTTTCTCGACTTCCATCAGCGGTGGTTCATCTGTCTCACAATACCTCTGTATCTCGGTTGTCTTATCATATGTTACACATCTAGGCCTGAACCTACATCCCGGCGGTATATTGATGGGGCTAGGGACTTCGCCTTTTATTGGGAGCTCTCTAAGGATCTTCCTATATCTCGGGTCGGGCTCTGGGATCGCGGATATTAACGCTTTTGTATATGGATGCAACGGGTTCTCCAGAACGCGGCGCGTATTGCCCATCTCGACTATTCTGCCCAGGTACATTATGGCGATCCTATCACAGATATATCTAGCTAGCGCGAGGTCATGTGTAATGAACACATAGGTCAGATTGTACCTCTCCTTTAACTCCATCATTAGTTCGAGTATTTCTGCACGTATTGACACATCCAACATTGATGTGGGCTCGTCCGCTACTATGAATCTCGGCTGTAGCAGCAATGCTCTGGCTATACCTACTCTCTGTCTCTGGCCACCTGAAAGCATGTGTGGATACCTGTTCAGAAACTCTTCAGGTGGAGTCAACTTCACCTGCTCTAGTACACGCACAATTAGATCGTATCTTTCCTCCTTGGTTTCACCAATGCCATGGATAACGAGTGGCTCCTCGAGAATCTTGTAGACCGTGAATCTCGGGTTAAGACTGCCATATGGGTCCTGGAATATCATCTGCATCTCTTTACGTAGCGGTTTCAGGTACTTGCTAGGTATTTTTGAGATATCAACGCTCTTGTATTCATCGATGAATTTTGGATGATAACCTATCGCCTCCCACTCCTTTAAGAGCCTTTCACGCGGCCTATAAGCGATTATTCCTCCAACAGGGTCTACGAGGCGGAGAATAGTCTTACCTGTTGTAGTCTTACCACATCCGGATTCTCCAGCTAGACCAAAGGTTTCACCTTCTTTTATGTCGAAGGATACGCCATCAACAGCATGGACATATAAAGGAGGGCGTCTCCTAACGACATCTATGAAGCTTCTTCTTACAGGGAACCATGTACGTAGGTCTCTAACGTATACGACGGTGTCACTATCCGGCTTGGGGACGTATATATTGGGCATACATGGTCACCCTTTATTTCTTTGCGTGGAGCCAACAAGATACATAATGACCGGGCTCCACCTCGATCACGGGTGGCTCCTCTTTATCACAGGGTTCGAACTTGAACTTACATCTCGGGGCAAAACGACATCCAGGCGGTGGATTCGATAGGTCTGGCGGTACACCAGGTATGAATTCCAGCTTGTGTATATCACCTGTTAGCCTCGGAATACTAGCTAGTAGTCCTCTGGTGTACGGGTGTTGGGGATTGAGGAATATCTGCTCTGCGGTACCATATTCAACTATTTTACCAGCATACATGATCACTACTTTCTCGGCCATCTCCGCAATGAGGCTGAGGTCGTGAGTGATCAAAATGATCGACATCCGATGTTCACGCTGCAATCTCTTGAGCAGGTTCATGATCTGGGCTTGGACGACGACGTCGAGAGCCGTAGTCGGCTCGTCCGCAATTACTAGGGGTGGTCTTAGCGCTAGGGCCATTGCTATTACCACACGCTGCTTCATACCGCCCGAGAGCTCATGTGGATAGCTCTTGGCGCGCTTGGGATCTATACCTACCATTTCTAGGAGCTTGTAAACTTCTTTCATTGCTTCTTCTTTGGTCATATGCTTGTGGAGCATTAGCACTTCCGCTATCTGGTCACCAATGGTGTATACCGGGTTCAGTGCGTTCATTGCTCCTTGAAAAACCATTGATATTTTCTTCCACCTGATCTGCTTCCTGAAATCCTCTTCGCTAAGCTTGAGTATGTCACGCCCTTCAAATACCAGTTCTCCATCGACAATCTTGCCCGGTGGAGGTACCAGTCTGATGAGAGAGTAGGCAGTAGTGCTCTTACCACATCCCGATTCGCCCGCGATGCCCAAGACCTCACCTTTATTGAGCTTAAAAGAAACACCGTCAACGGCTTTAACAACACCCTTAGTGGTATAGAAATATGTTTTAAGATTCCTCACTTCTAGCAATGTCTCTGACACTCATAAACACCCCATCAGAGGGAGTGACGAGTACGCAATACAACTCTTTCTTTATCCCCGTAGTTAAACTATGGCCTCTCTTTTATAAACTTGATTCTATTAATAGAAACCATGAAGATCAGTGGTGTTCCTAATGAGCTTGAAGAAACCACCGTTTATACCGACACCTATTAGTGTTGTTAGGAAAGCCCTTGAAATATCCAGGTGTGGGCCGGGAGATGTACTATATGATTTAGGGGCAGGCGATGGACGCGTCGTAATAGAGGCTGCGAGGATGGGAGCACGTGCTATTGCCGTGGAGATAGAGCATGATCTAGCCATGCTGATAAGGTATAAGGCTGAGGAGCTTGGTTTAGGAGACCACATCAGCGTCCTCGAAGCCAGTTTCTACGATGCATATCTCGGCAATGCAACCATAGTGTATCAATACCTATACCCATCCATTAATGAAGCACTAGCCCCTAAGCTTGAAAGAGAACTCGTCCTTGGATCACGAATCATAACTATTGATTTCCCAATCAAATCATGGACTCCAATGCTTGTCAAGAGAATGATCGATGAAGCAGGAATCATTAGGACAATTTTCCTTTACATTAGAGGTTTAAGCGAGCCGAAAGCATCTATATTGTCTTTAAAGCCTATTTGCCCCAAAATAATTGCTAGGCAGATGGGTGTGAGACTTGATAGAGATCGAGGAGAAAACACTGCTTTGGGATAGAAGGCCACTCTATTTTGTAAAGGGAGACAAGCTACTGGGATATATAGGGTTTGGAGTAATTGATCGCGGTACAAACGTTCTACAGGTAAGACCAACGACTATATGCCCTCTCAGCTGTATTTTCTGTAGCGTAGACGCGGGTCCATTATCCATCAATAGGTGGGCCGAGTTCATTGTTGAGCTCGATGGCCTGCTGAATACTGTTGACATAGTGGCAAGATACAAGGAGACAAGTATAGAGGCGCTCATCGATACTATTGGCGAAGCACTAACGTACCCGTGGATAACACGTCTCATTAAGGAGCTTAAATGCCGCCCATATGTTTTGAGCGTAGCACTTGAAACACATGGCGCTCTCCTTACAAGAAAAACTATTGATCAGCTTGACGATGTAGGCCTTGATAGGATCAATTTAAGTATAGATACACTAAATCCGGAGAAGGCCCGCTTTCTCCAGGGCACACCTTGGTATAACGTTAAACACGTCGTGGAGATGGCGGAATACCTTGTCAGAGAAACAAATATTGACCTGCATGTGACGCCTGTATGGATTCCCGGCGTGAATGATGAAGATGTCGTTCAGGTTATCGAATGGGCTATAAGAATAGGGGCTGGAAAGAGATGGCCTCCCGTGACTATTCAAAAGTACAACGCCCATAAATATGGGAGAAAAATACCGGGAGTAAAGCCGTTGAGCTGGCGTTGTTTCTGGAAGAGAATAGAAGAGCTCGAGGCAAGACTCGGAGTGAAGCTCAGGTGGAGCATGGACGAATGGGGAATGCGGAAAGCACGTCGCTACCCAGCCCCTTTCAAAAAGGGTGATAGAGTCTATGCAAAGGTGTTGTCAAGAGGCGTATTCAGAGGAGAATATATCGGTGTAACGATGGGTAAAGACTGGCTCATAACCCTCAGGAGAGGTAGGCTCAAACCAGGAGAAATGGTGGTCGCATACGTTACTGAGGATCAAGATGGATTATTGATCGGGAGAACTATAGGGAGGCTATAAGAAAGATTTAATAATCCAGAAGAGATACCTAGAAGAGCCTGGGGAGACCGGCCGGTAGTCGAGGCTCTTAACCCGTAGGTCCCGGGTTCAAATCCCGGCGGGCCCGCTCGCCCATACCTTTCTATCCCGGGGCGAAGAATATTACGGGAACTCTCAGGTATCAAGCCATGTAGCAATATATTATTGGACGATTATATGGTGTCATGTTAATGTTAAACAAAAATCTCTACAAACCCAGAGATATACCATTCGAGAGTATCTACATTATTCCCGGTGAGCCAGCACTATATGTGAGCAAATATGATGCTATCATTGTAAATGACTTGCATTTAGGGTTTGAAGAGGCCCTAGCACGAGGCTTAGACTACTCCGATAAAGCGGCAAAGTATTTTCCAGGAATGATTGTTCCAAAAATACAGTTGGAAAAGATCAAGAAAAGTTTAAGGAATATATGTGAGCTGGTCAGGCCCCGAAGGATCATCATAAATGGCGACCTTAAACACGCATTTGACAGATTACTGAGACAAGAGCGGCGCGAAATAAAGGATCTCCTGGAATTTATTATCAATGACCTAGGTATTGAAGATTTAATAATTATAAGAGGAAATCACGATAACTATCTAAAAATAATACTGAGAGATTATGGGCTAGACCTCCAGAGAGAATTGGAGATTGATACAGGTAGTGAGAGGTTACTTGTAACACATGGCCATATATATGTCGATATGACTGGATATGATGCTGTGATCATTGGCCATGAACATCCAAGCCTGAGATGTTTCGGTACTTACAAGCTTCCATCTTTCTTATTTATCCCCACCAGTTCAGACAACTATGTCATAGTTATACCAGCAATCGGGCCCTACCAGTCAGGAACAACTATTACACCCTCAGCATCAGAGTACTTGTCTCCCATAATTAGGAGACACTGTATAGCTGAGCGCGGAAAACCAGTAACATGGTTATCTAACGAAGACTATCCTCCTGCAGAAGAGGCCTTAAAATCGCCTCTTCTTTCACTTTCCTCCGAGCTCCTAAGTCTCGAGGAATATGTTTTTGAGACAAGAAGAATAATTATACTTGATTTCTCTGATGTAGAAACTGCTTTGATATTATGTGGTGTCTAGCTGGAATTATTCAAAACACTAATAATACCGTTGTATGATAGTGATTTAGATATTATGAAGACCGAGGCATTTTGAGAAACCACCACAACTCTATTAGTGTTCATCTTCTACTGCTTCCATGGAATAGTTATAGTTTCACCAAAGCTCCCAGATCCCATGAAAACCGGAAAACCATCGAGGAATTCATAGTGTCTGCGTACTATAAGCACCGTTCATGGATAAACACTTTATCTTAGCTATATCTTTTTTTCACAACACGAACTGTATCAAAACCGTGTCTAAGGATAACGATAACACGGTCAAACTCGAGCGGAGAATCCTCCATGCATTCTATAAGGATAGATGCGATTTTTTCAGCGATCTTCCGTATCTTCTCATATTTTCTAATAAACCCAACTCTTGTAACATTTGTTTCGAGAACGTATGCTGACCCATTATATGTTAATGAAGAGTAAGAAACTCCTACGCCCTCGATCTCAGCTAGCTCTACAAGACGATTACTTAGATCCAGCACCTTATCGGAAAGACCGATAACTAAATAAATGTTCATCGGCTTTTTAGAGGCGACTATATCGTCTTCTCCAGTATCACGACTTTGTGTATCCGTGTTAGCAATAAATTTAGGGGGAACAAAACCAGGTGGTATTGGTCTTCTAGGAAGTATCTTGGTCTTATCAAGCGATGTCTCGACAGGAATAGTCGACGCTATAGGTATGTTGAGTTGCGTTGTTTTAGCATAACCATTTATTTTCGTAATGGGCCTAGCCGACTCTTCTTCCTGTTCCCTAGGTGTGAGCATTTGTTTTTTCTCTTCGAAGCCTTCGAGATTAAGATATTTCTTCACGAACTCTGAGGGAAGCAGCGTCTCTTCTATAATGATATGAGAATATACATTATTGTTTACATTATAGGATAGCTGCTCCAAAAGCTTATAGCCATGAAGCCGCTGACCATTAATTTCCCCATGAGCACCTATAACTATTCCATTACACAGAAGTAATACGACTTCATCCCAGTTGCTTGTTCTTCTTTTCAGATTTATTCTATTGAAAATACATGTGTTATTTGATTTTTCTGCAAGCATTTTGAAAACATGTGGTATCTTATCACCAATTACTCTTTCGATCCCCTGGAATATGCCTTCAAGAGTAATATGGGCTTCAAAGGAACTTGAGCAAATTTTCTCACTTAGCTCGTCAAGTCTTTCATGGACCTTTATTTCAACTAGGTCTTCACTAGGCAAAAACCTACACCATAAATAATTGAATATCTAAACACCCTTGTTTCAATATGATGTTTATTTTGATTCAATATTAATACCTACCATTCAATATTTTGCTCACAATATAAAACATTATGCCATAAATCTGTGAAATATTTATGCATGGCATTGCTTGAAACTTGGAATGATACATTTATTTTTCAGTCAATCGACCCCTCTTCATAACCTATGAGGTTTATCCGACTATGTCGGCCTCATCATCTACGTATTCAATGGGTCTGAAGACTAATATTGTTTCCTCACACTTCAACATAGATGGTGTTTCCTCCTTTACGTTTAACACTCTTTAAGAGGCTAATGGCCCTTCTTCTGCCTGGCGTCCCATAATATGCTTCTCTACGATTCCTAGCAGGTCTACATGGCACATAGTCTCTTACGACCACTATAGTTATCGATGCTCCAAGCTCGTTAATGGTCTTCTTTATCTGTTTGAGCTCACGAAGTATGTTATCCAGCTCATCAGGCATAGGGATCTCTATTATGATTTCTTCAGTACCTCTTCCGAAATCTAGACCATAAATAACAACTCCCCGCCACTTATTGGTGAAGTTATAGAATAAGTGAGTAAGTGTACCGGTGATATAATTAGGTCTATACCTGCTGAGTCCATGTTCTTCAACGAACTCGTCGAATCTATCGAGATCTGCTACAATAATTATGCCTTCGACAAACATCTAGGCCACCCTCGAGAAAACCCTGTCAGTGTGAGACTAGGTTCTTCATCCCCGTAGGAGGGTCCCAGGCTGCCCACGTCATCATTCAAAGAAAAGGATTTGTGTAAAGGGATTTATTAGCCTGGTTATCCTCTTCTCGGAAACAGACATTTTAGTTCGAGAAGCTTCTGAGCTATCTTTCTAACAGCCTCCTCGACTTCTCTCTCTTCCTTTGCTCCCGTTATGACCATTTTACCACTACTAAATATTAAGAGCACTACTCTAGGGCTTCTCATACGGTGGATTAAACCTGGGAACTGCTCCGGCTCATACATACTGTCCTCGAGGAGATATGCTGCTCTTTCAAGATTTACCATCGCGTTGATGTCCCCGCTCGCCACAATGTTTTGGATCTGTATCCTCGGCTTCGATGTTATTTTGATCCCATGCTTGCGTAGGAGCTTGATTATTCTCTTAACAGCCTCGATAAGCTCACTTGTACTCTTAGCTCCAGTTACAACCATTTTACCTGATTTAAAAATAAGAGCAGTTGTCTTGGGGCGCTCTAGTCTAAGTATAAGTCCTGGAAATTGGTCCGGCTGATAGGTTACGTTAGGGACACGGCTCTCGATCAGATTTAGATCAAGGGTCTGGTCAAGTATTACTGTGGCTACAATATTCTCTATTTTAGTCGAAGGATTAAGTGAGATCTCCCCTTCTAGACCACTCATTTTATAAATCCCCCGATTTTAAAAACAATCTCATGGTTTATAAATACTCCCTTGAAAACAACGGACGATACGCTTATAACCAGAATTAAGACTAGAATATGGTTGAGCCTATGGGCCCGTAGCTCAGCCTGGTAGAGCGGCGGATACCGGCCGGTCTCCCTCCCCATTTAATTAAAATCAAATGCTCAGAATACTGCTCCTGGATATCTAATGAATGAAGTAATCTATGAGGCTCGTTATATAACCAACGAGGAATGGACCTAGGAACAGATAGCCTAGAAGAAGAACCGATGATAATGGGACATTTTTCTTAACTATTTCAACGAGTTTATAAGCTGAATCATTAAGTAGGGGAACACTGCTTTCGAAGAATGCATATTTGACTACATGATATTCGGTATCCTGCGTTTTCAACTTTTCTATCAACATATCTATCCCTCTAAGAAGTTCCCTCGTCTCTATAACAGGGTAATATGTCGACGTAGAATAAACACCTGTTTCCGTGTGCTCATCATTAGTCAGTACATCAACATAGTTAATATCCAAATTAAGCTGGTCAGCAACCCTTCTACGTATTTTCTCAGATAATCCCGGCTCCATATTATTGCCTGGAATATATATCAGTACAACTCGATGGCCTCCCTCGGGCCAAACGAGGTCTACTCCGTAAATTTTATCTCCTATGACGCCTAGTGATCTGATGTTTTCAGCGACAACTATTCTTCCCAAAATATCCTTGGGCTTATTAGTTGTCGTGATCTCTCCTATTTTTTCGATCACTTGTTCTAAGCCTTTTCTCAGTACATCAAAATTCATGGGCTCCTCTACTTCGTGGTTGTGACAATCAATAATTATCGTATCAGGAAGACGTTTATTTTCACATATTTTCTCGACCCAAGACTGATACTCATATGGCAAATCATCAATACCCTTAGATCTAGATATAAACACTAAGCTAAGCTTGTCAAACGGTATAACAAGGAACTTCCATCCATCCTCAATCATGATACTGAATGGATCATATCCCTTCAGCACATGGAATTTGCATGATCCATTTATACATTCTGCTATTTTCTCAGCGTATTTCCTAGAGAGAACAAAAGATGGTATGTCCCTATCATGGCTCCCAGCCCCATGAAGGGCTATAACGGGATATCCCAATAATTCCTCGAGCACTCTCGGAAACATGCTGCTTCCGACATTTGAGAACGGCCCATAATGTATATCAGTGTACACAACAAATTCTTTTCCAAGCTTCAGGATCCTTGGCTTCACTTGTTGTTCAGAACTGATCTCTTTGAATACCTGTTCGATCGCCCTGTCCCTGTCTAGCCAGTTCTTTACGAAAAGAGTTCCAAGATCAGGGGCTGGGTACCCTGCTAGTTTATGGATGGACATTATCTTATATATAATGAAATCCAATACTATGGCGATCGTAACACCAATAAATAGTATTGGTTCAAGCCCGTAATATACAGCATACGTAATGATTACTGGGATCACCGCCACTACATAGTTTTGAATAGACGTCCCATTTATGCCTAAAACTATTATTATCAAGAAAATGCTAGATGCTATTAAGCCATATTTAATTCCAAGTATGAACATTAGTACCAACGAATATATCTCTACAAGTATACCTGCCATAAGTATCCTGTTAGCGTATCTTAACGGACCATTGAATAGTTTGGAGTATATGAGTATAATGGAAACCGTCAAAATATAGAGGAGGAATGCCGGAAACAAGATACGTTTATTGACTAGATATGCAACGATATTAATCAGAAGTGTTGCTACCACAATAGTGGGTATACCGGGAAGTCTGAAGAGAACCGCATAATATTTTTCGAGTCCTGTCCTCGGCTTGTAGACCAATTCTGCTTCACACCATCACTGACTTCAGTGGTATTGGCGGCCGCAAGGCCCCCCTTATCATCCCCATGTCCCGTAACGGGTGCTCGTCAAAGGGGGTTCCCACCCATTTTTCTAGTGAATATCCGGGTGCTTATTATCATTTATTATGAATGGATAAAAATTTCTAAACTAAATATTGTATTATAATCAAGTTACATGATCATGTTAGATCGCCGCATGAACATGTAGCTTCGTGAAGCATAAAATGAAGATCTTTAACACTTTCGGAATTACTATTTGATACAAGTACAGGTCGGTATGCGCCACGCGTCTTTACCGTTATCGAGATGAGTTCTGGGAGAATATCTGATACAATGCCTTCGGAATCCTTAATATCCTCCAATAACTTCTCGGGACTTGTTATTAATTTCTTTATTATTTTTTCTCTTGTTTCGTCAAGCGTATCTGCCTTAGTAACTATGGGAATCACATCAATGCCTATTTTGACTTGAAGCAGTATTCCAAGAAACCACAATGAAACGGCATCAGAAGAGGTTCTTATCATAGAGGAGTCAATTAGATACGCTATAACTGTTCTCCCCTTCTCCTGTAGTCTTCCCAGTATCTCACGAGTCTCAGGCCTGAAAATAAATGCTTCCAGCTGCCCAGGAGTATCAATTATTATGACATCCCATTTTTCAGGTTCGTTGAATGGCTGTTTTCTCATTATCTTATCCATTATTTGGGAAATCATTTCAACGGCTTTCATGAACGCGCCATTTGGGCCTAGACCATGCTCTCTCATTATGTCTTTTATAGTAATGAATTCACGTACATCCATACACGGCTCGTAAGGTAAGAACTCTGCTCCCGGATCCATGTTTACCTGACACACATTCAAGAACATATTGATTCTTAACCATTCACCATATGTCCTTGTCAACGTGGTTTTTCCCGATCCGGCTGGACCAGTAAAAACTACTATGTATGTCATAGTTATCATCCTCGCTTTTAGCTGTTCACGTAACAAATATCCTCAGTGTAGAAGTGATGTTTTTGGCGAAAATTATATGATGCACTAGAGTTAACATTATACTAAAAATTATTCACATAATCTTTTTCAACTGACGCTTATACATCTCGAGAAGCTCCTGGCTCGTTGTTGCATCCTCGGGTGATTTGTCCGGTCTCCATCTTATGAATCTTGGAAATCTAATCGATATACCCACACCAGGTTTTACCTTATCAAGACAACAGGTATGCAGAGGACTAAGTGTTAGCTCGGCTCCAATAATTTCTGCCACGAGAGCCGGAATAACCCATACATCTGGTTGCATCTTTGATACGACGCGAGGATGCTTTTTATTGATAATGTATGGCTGGAGCATCTCGGGCAGCCTATCCAGATCCTCGTCCTTGAAACCACTTCCAACCTTACATACTGTTTCAAACACGTCCTTCTCGGGATTATAGGATGCCATGAGAAGCGCGCCGTACTTTCCTCCCCTTCTACCTCTACCATAGAACGCACCAACAACTACAAGGTCTACCGTATCGATCATCTCGCTCTTATAATCCCGCTTGTACTTTATCCACAGCCATCCTCTTGTACCAGCTTGGTATATGGAGCGCTCATGGAGCGCTTTCACCATGACTCCTTCTGCACCATCCTCAATAGCCTTAAGGAAGAACTTCTCAAGCTCCTCTGGATCACTTGTCTCGATATATTCAGCCAATCTGAACACGTCTGTTTCCTCGATTATTTCTTTTAGCTTCTCTCTACGGATCGGCAATGGCTTCATAGTGTAGTCTTCACCATCAGCATATAGTAGGTCAAAGAGGAACACTTTTACCGGGTACTCCTTAATCGCTATATGTATGTCGTGTTTTCTCTTCCTATGCATTAGCTCCTGGAAAGGTCTTAGCTCGCCTGTCTCCTGATCATATGCTACTATTTCCCCCTCAACTATGGCTTGTTTAGCCTTTATGTGTTCTCTCGCGTACTCTACAACGTCCGGATATTGTCTCGTTATGTTTTCTAGCCGACGAGAATATATCCAGATCTTATCGCCATCCTTATGGATCTGTGCCCTCTCACCATCATACTTATATTCAACATAGGCTTTCCCACCAACTTTTTTGAGCATATCCACTGGATTGTTAAGCCTCTCGGCGAGCATGGGCCTAATAGGTATGCCGACCTGGGGCTTCATATTCTTTAACGCATCTATTCCTTGAGTTGCAAGTATTTTAGCAACATTACCTAGGTCTGCCCGAAGGTTATATGCTCGCTCAATGACAGGCCTTGCATGGGCACCTCCACCATAGACGATGGCAAGGGCATCCATTATTGTCGCATCACCTATGCCGAGCCTTAGTCTTCCCTCGACAAATCTCACAATGTACTTAGCCTCTTTCGGTGATGCCTCACTAATAAGTCCCGCAAGCAGTTTTAGCTTGATGTCCCTACTTCCCTCTCCTTGGGCCATAGCTACCCTTGTCAACGTCTCATATACGCGGAGAACTGTGAGTTCACGACGTACCGATACGAAGGCTAGGATCGAGGCTTTTGACATTATCTTCTCAGCTTTAGCTCTGAGTTTTTCGGCGGCCTTCCCTAGATCGCCTAGGGTCTTATAGAGCTTTTCCACTTCTGACTCAGTAGAATTAGTTGCTAAGGCTATCGCCTTTATGAGCATCTTCTCTCCTATGCCGAGCTCTGGCATACCGTACCAGTCAGGCCAAAGCTTGCCTTGTAGCAGATAGACAACCCTGTCTATGATAGTTGGTGGTGTTTGCTTGAATAGATTGACAAGCAGAACTGTCATCTGGGTTCTCGAGGATATGACCTCTATTTTTTCGAATGTCTCCGCTAGTATCTTAAATGGCATATCGTTCTCTTTGGACACTGCTTTCTCACTAGCCATTAAGCTCACCTATTATTATTCTTGTTTTTCAACCCATAAAAGAAAGAGGTATTATCACAAAGTACAATTGTATGAGCAGATCAACATCTAAGAGGAAGTTATTATAAAGGCTAGAAAACACTACAACTATTTTAGACCGATGAAGATACCCGGCAAAGATGAGCCATGCTATGATTAATCAGTGTTACACTGAGGATGAACCATGAAAATAACCATAATATTCTCATACATGTCTTCATTCCTCCTCGTATTATTAATACTAATACCATTTACCACAGCATCATCGCTCAATGATTACCCGATAAGAATAGAGAAACTATACCTTGCTGCAGTAACCAGCAATAACACAGGGATCATAATCCCTGTAACAATCAAGGTATTTCCCGGCAACGGTAATATTCAGATCGTTGATCCTGGCGGAAAGGTCTCCACATCTACAATCCTATCGATCAAATACGCGTTAAGTTTAGCGTCGATTATGGCAGGAAGAGAAAAAACCTCATATAACTACGAGATAATTTTCCCAAAAGATACCGATATAGCTGGGACAAGTGCAACACTACCCTTTACACTGGTCTTCGCAGCAATATTGACAGATACACCTATTCGAGAAGATTTCTCAGCGACAGGCATATTGATGCCAAACACTATTGTAGGAAATGTATCAGGTATTGAACTAAAGTATAATGCAGCGATTAAAGAAAACATTAGATTGTTTTTTGGACCATATATAAAAAACACCCCGGGCGTGTACTATATCCCCACAGTAACCGCTTACGAAGCATATGATACCCTAACAAAGACAGAGCTCCTGGGCTCCACTCAAGAGATCATCCTACCGAAAACAATCAACTATCAGTTATTCTTCGTTAATGCCACAAGAGAATTTCTGAACATGACTACAAATATATTGTTTCTCTCTCCAGCGGGATATTCTGGCGAGGCGTTGAAATTCTACAAGCTAAGCGAAAATTACTCCAACAAGGGAGATTGGTATACTGCGGCCAGCTATGGCTTTAGATCATATATTGACGCATTATCTGCATACGCTATTTATCTCGAAGAAAAAGCCCCGACGAAATACAAGGAACTCCTTGCACGCCTCGAGAAATGGTATGAGGGAAACTATACACAGGCGTCCAAGGGTTTGGAGAGACTGGGCAATTACACGTATAGGCATCTAAATCTTTGGAATATCGATATATATGTTAATGCTTTCATTAGATACTCTATAGCGGTGGATGCATACCAATTATATAAAGCTACTGGTTCTCCCCTTCAATTAGTGCTCGCCCTGGCAAGGATCATAACAGCCAAACAATGGGCTAGCATCCCATTGATAGATAAGAAAATGATTAGTTATGATACATTGTTATCAGCCTACAAGACCTTATATGCTTTCACAAAAACCACAATAAACTACTTTGTAAGTATGAAGTATATCAGTAACCAAACAATAGATGTTCTACCCACAATAAACCACATAAATAATGTTCTCATTAAGTTGGCTAAGTTGGCCTACCTACAGTATATACTAACATCGGATCTCCTCTCCCTACAACCTCCTGTCTTCTCGCCATACTTGACCCCAGAATACATTGTTGAGCTTAACAAGACTATTTCAAGAATCACCAACTACCTCTTATACGAGTCAGGAACACCTATTCTATCAGCATTAACAACGATCGATGTCGGCAGGACATATGCTATAGAAATGGAGAACCTTACAACAATAGATGGCCTCCTCGTATCAGAGCTCTCATTGTTAACAATGTACAAGGCATTATATATGGCGCCTGTGTATTCATGTGGATCCTGTAGTGGCTCAACCATTCACCTACCACAAGGATCGGGGACGGCTCCTCCTCCGGCTTCCCAGACGATGTTTTATGTTATAGCCATAATCCTCGTATCGCTGGGAACTTTCCTCGCCGGCTTCTCAGTCAAGAAGTATTACGGTTAATTAGCTGCTCAAGAAATCAAGAATGGTGCGCCTCTTTTTGACCCTGCTAGTGCTCCTTTTTTCTTCCCTGATTTCCTCGACAAGTTCTTTGAGATTTTCTTTGAAGTCCTTTATTATCACGGGTTTAAGCTTGGGATAGTAGAGGGCGGCTGCGGGATGATATGTCGGCATGATCTTGAGCTTAACCCCGTATAGCTCTACCGGGAACACCTTGCCATGCATTCTGTTCATATTGCTCCATTTTATCCCAGCGTCGCCTAGTAATGTTCTACCAGCGTATCTTCCCAAAGTAACAATTATTTTTGGCGAGACAAGCTTGACCTGCCTTATCAGATAAGGCTTACACGCCTCTATCTCGTCGGACTCAGGGTCTCTATTGTTTGGAGGCCTACATTTTAGGATATTCGTGATGAATACATCCTCCCTTCTAAGCCCAGCCATTGACAATAATTCCGTAAGGAATTGTCCAGCGGCTCCAACAAATGGCCGTCCTGTTTCATCCTCTTTACCGCCGGGAGCTTCTCCGATAAACATGATCTCTGCGTTACATGGACCCTCGCCTGGCACCGGGTTCCTCCTCGTTTTATGAAGCTTGCACTTCATACATCTCATGATTTCCTCAATTATTCTATACCACTCCTCAGAACAGCTCTTGTTATCTAGTCTCAACTTAACGGACACCAATAACAGTATTTGTTTATCGCCAGAAAATTTTATGGTAGCCGGAAGGATATAAGTGATAAGAGACCACGAGGTGTTGCTCAAGCCGATGATATACAAGATCATCATTATTAAATCGGATTTTACGAGCAAACTAGGACTTAAGAAATGCGGGGATGCAGTTGATCCTAATAAGATCTATGATATTATAGGTGAAGCCAATGCTGACTACTACATCATAGTGCCCGACATACTCTACCCATATAAGCGAGATATTCTCCGCATTGCAGAGGAGTTTAAGGATAATGATATGGTCATTGTGATAGGAAAGCCTAAATCTCCATTTTCACGCCTCTTACTTTCATTGTCTAAATCCCCTATTACATTAAAAAATGGTAGACTCCAGTCAAGCCTTGCATTGATCATTAGGAAGGATCTTGTCCAGAAAATCAATAATGTAACAAGTCTTGATGATCTTTTAGAAAGGGCTACAAGGATAGCTGAGGTACTATACGATGTACCGTTATATGACTACGTCCTAACAATATATGGTAGACTGCCGAAGACATTCCTAATAGCTCTACATGAGCCCATACGCATTATCAAATTCGGCCTCGTAGGCTTCTCAGGCGCAATAGTTAATCTCGGCACAATACAACTTCTAAGTACACATTACCCTGCACTCCTCACATCCCCCCTAGGCCTATTTCTAATGGCGTGTACAGGCTTCGAGATAAGCTTGTCCTGGAACTTTATCCTACACGAACTATGGACTTTCAGAGACTTGGAATTAGAGAGAGGCCTATTATCGAGGATAAAGCGGTGGCTTAAGTATCATGTAGCCAGTCTTGGGAGCCTATTAGCCCAGTCTGCAACCATAGGCTTACTCACAGGTATACTCCACTTCGAGGTGATTGTTAGTGCTGCTTTTGGAATACTTGCAGGATTTATTCTGAACTACTTGATAGGGAGATTCTATACCTGGAAGAAATAGGAGAATAAATCCTTATATTCGCCTATGAATACTTTTCTCCAATCAGAAATAACAGGTGATTATAAATGGGCGGCAAACACGGCAAACATATTTACATACAGAGAAAAGATGGATGGTATGTCAAGGTAAGAGTATTGAATATAAGGCTCAAAAAGAAGGGTAAGAAAGAGGAATCATTCGACATAAACGATCCAACGAGATATATAGTCGTTGGACCAAAAACCAAGGAAGCACCACTATCACACTACATCTTGAGAGAAGACGACGTACCTGATGAAGTGAGGAAAAAACTCTATCTAGTCTGATGTTTTTCTTACGACGAGTGATCCTTATGAGTATCAGGACTGTTTTATCAAAATATTTTGACAAAATCTTGTGCGAAGACCAGGACAAATACATTATGTGCATAGCACGGTATGTCGACAAAGACTATATTTTATGCATTTCCATGACAGGTAAAGCACCTTATGTAAAGATCATGAAAGCAGATAAAGTGTCGACAATGGAGTGTAGAATGCTCGAATATGATCCGAGAGGACTATACGCTTTTGGAGAAAACATTGAAGTTCTAGCGAAGAAGATTCTCAAGAAAATAGAGGCGAATATTCTATGAGAAAATACAGACTTATCGTAACTGATCTCGATGGAGTAGTATGGAGGGGAGGTAAATCATTAAAACAGAACATAATGGCATTACATCAACTGATCGCCAGAGATATTAAGATAAAGTATCTAACGAATAATGCAACCAAGTCACGACCAGAATACGTGGAAATTCTTAGGAAATTGGGTCTGCAAGCCAGTATAGA
>WAPN01000023.1 GCA_015520735.1 Desulfurococcales archaeon | reverse complement strand
AATAATATATGTTTACCCTTGTTATATCCAGCTACTAGACTATTCAATACTTCTTCTGGATAAAAGCCTCCATGTCTACTTACAAATTCCCCGAATTCTTTGTAATTAATTATATTGGCGGAAAATCCCTTATTGCTAATTTCCCTATACTCATTTTGTTTTAGTGTGATCAGATATTTCCCACGACGGATAATATTACTAGCAAAACTAATCTCTTCGGAAGATATTGGTCTATTATATTCTTTATATTCTGACAGCCGCAGTAGAAAGAAATATATTTTGTTTTCTTCATCTAAATATCCTTTCTTTTGTAAATGTTTTTCTGCTTTTTCTAGATACTTATTTATCATTTCTTCGCCGTATCCCTGTTTTTTGAACAAATATTTTAATTCCTCGACTAGTTCTTTCCAGGAATATGTTCTGTAGTCTTGTTCTTTGTCGTATAGTCTCGATTCTCCGATAAAACTCCTCCTTAATTTGCGATAGTTTGTTCCTAGATAGTGTATTATTATTAATTGTCCTAATTCTTTGGCGGATTTCTTTATGGATTCATACTCAGATTTACGTTGCGCCGTTAATGCATCCCACAAAGCTAATCCAACATGGCCTGGGAATGGTAACCCCCAATTATTTAATTCGAGCCAATATTTAGAGATCTTTAATCCTTTTTCTTTGTTAGAGCTCTTGGACATATAATTTACCTCTTATCTATTCTTAATGATCGTGCGTGTTGGACTTAAGTATTTCTATCTCAATATTCATGATCTCTCAATATCGTTCTGTTATTGTGCCTTCCCCTAGTATCTAAGGCTTAGAAACAATAGGTTCCCATTTTTATTGTAATTATTGATCAATATTCGATTTTATGAACATAGACGAGTTGTTACTGTTGTAATGATCATTGCATTACATAATTTTTTCAATACTTCTACAGAATATATTAATTTTTATCCTAACTTTCCTTCACAAAATTTTATGTTTTCTACTAAGGAAACATTGCTTAATGGCTTTGCCTTGAACTTCCTTATGTTCTATTATCCCAGCAGCAGAGCTTACTATACATTTTGATCCTTAGTATACCACAAGATAATATGGTTTCGAAAATTTATCATAGATTTTTCCTTAACAATTTCGAAGACAACCCTCTTTAAACCGGTATTCTTTACCGTGTAATTAAGTACTATTTTAAATACCAAATGACATTACTACTTCTTTACAATGGTTATTACAGAAATGCACTTGTTTCTTTCCTAATATATGATCATGCAATAGGATTTATAATTGAGTATACGATTGAGTATGTTAATTTAAGATAATAATGGTGGATAAGTAATTATTACTTTATCTCTAATATACGCCTATAAAGATCCCTAGTGCTGAAACCAGTGTGCCATAGACTGCTCTGGGGGACGGCTTTTCTCCAGCGATTATCCTGGAGAATATCCTGCCTAGGACGGGGCTTATGCTGGTTGCCAGCGCTGTTACTGCTACGCCTACTGTTTTTACCGCGTATAGGAATAGGGTCATGCCTATGCCGAAGCCTAGTCCCCCGGCTATGAATCCCAGTATGAAGCCTTTCTTCGTGAAGACATAGGGTGTTTCCCTGTATGATACCGTTGCTAGGATTAGGAGTACTGTTAGGTTCCTGTAGAGGGCTACTACTAGTGGTGCTCCATAGCTGACGGCGAGTCTGCTCAGGGTGGCTCCCATTCCCCATGAGAGGGCTGCTGCTAGGGCTGCGGCTACACCGGCCTTGTTTAGCCTGTGTTTCTCGCCACTGTAGATCAAATATATTCCTGTCATGGCTAGGACTGTGCCTACAACTAATCTTGGACTAAGCTGTTCATGGTAGAATATGGCAGATAGCACTTGTGCTATGAATATATAAATATATCCTATAGAGACTGCATTTCCTCCTCCTATTCTCTGTATGCTGTATATGTAGAATAGGTCGCCAAGCAATGGCCCGAAAACAGCGCTGATCGCTATTACGAGGAGGCCTACGGGGGAAATACTTAGTGGTAGTGATGACGCTATAACTATTAACGCTAATAGGAGGACGGCGTACATGCTGCGTGCATAGTTGATGATGTAGAATGGTTTGCCGCGCCCATACTTGCTTATTATCCCTGGTGCGAGCCCCCAGATCGTGCCTGCCAGTAGCCCTGCCAGTACGCCTAGCACTATTGCTGTCATTTATCGTCTCGCTCCTCTAAGGGTATTACCATGTTATAGCGTTGATGTAACAACTATCTAATAAGCAACATTATCTCCAAGAAATAATAAAAAGGGAACAATTAGAGGACGTGGTGCTAGACAGGCCACTTCTCTATCCTGTAGGCCATGTCCCAGAACATGTACTCGTACCTGCTACTTGTTCTGAAAATCCATTTCAGCCTCTCGATATCACTGTACCCGCTGCCTATCTTGTCGACTGTTTTTATCAAGTCCATTGTCAGCTCCCTGTACTCCTTTGATCTATACGTCTCTATCCATTCACGGTATATCTTATTCTTGTTCTCCTCTATGAGATCCTCTAGTTGCTCGGGAAGCCACATGTATGTCCAGAAGCAGGGCAGTGTTGAGACAAGGCACTCGACCGGCTCCCCCAGACTACATATGCTTAGGACGTGGTTCACGTAGGCGAGCGTTGTTGGCGCGGGCTCAACAGCTCTGACCTGCTCGAGCGTCAGCCCGATCTCCCCTAGGTGTTTCTCGTAGTTATCGAGCTCTATGGTCGCATCGCTGTAGGCCATCCACAATGCTTTCCTGGTGAGCTCGTAGTCCCTTGTCTTGGCCGCTAATAGTGCAAACGCCCTTGTCATACCCACTAAGAAGTAATAGTCTTGGGCGACATAATACCTGTACTTTTCTAGGGGGAGCGTTCCCCGGAATAGTTCTTGGACGAATGAGTGGTTCTTTATAGCCTCCCAGATCCTCTTGGAATCCATGTAGAGCAGATTGTGTAGGGGCTTCTCTGCCATGCTATCATCTCCTGATAGCCTTCCCGACAGCGGCGGCTACTGCTCCATATACTGCTCCGCTGAACATTGCGGCTACTAGCCAGAACAGCATTACTGGTGGCGTAGCTATCTCTCCAAACAGTATCGCGTCCAGTGCTACGCATGGGAATGCTGCGAATACTCCCGCTAGCGCGCCTGCTAGCACTCCCCAGTTCTTATACCTCAAAAGGAGATAAGCCAGTTCGCTTGCAAGCCCCTGCGCTATACCGTATTCAAGGTTTGTGAATCCTCCTGCAGTAGGTATTATCGTCTCGATCAGTGCTCCGAGGGTTTCTCCTAGGAACGCTGATCCCGGCTTCCTGATCAGCGTTGCCGCGAGGGGCGCTCCGATGTACCATAACCCGTAGCTTATAGCTCTGGCCAGCACTGGTCCGCCGAGTGCTTTGCCGAAGTAGTAGACGTACCATGCCGAGTAGAACACTATTCCCGATACGACTGCTACCACGCCGAGTATCGCGTAATCAACCGTTGTATATCTCGTTCTACCGACCACTTTTATCACCATGTTATCTATCCCTAGATAACCAGGTAATAAACGTTTTAATAACCCAGTAAAGATACTGAGACCCCGGGAGAGAACATGAGCTTCTTCCCCGAAACACTCAAGAACCTGAACGAGGCCGACCTAGCCAGGAGAATAATAGATGCAGCGCATGACAGGCTATGGGATATCGCCGAGACAGACGTAGTGGTCGTGGGGGCCGGCCCAGCAGGCCTTACAGCCGCCTACTACCTCGCAAAGAAGGGCGTCAGAGTACTTGTTCTCGAGAGAATGCTGGGCGTAGGCGGCGGGATAAGAGGCGGCTCGATGCTCCTACCAGTAGCACTCGTCGAGGAGGGCGAAGCTCTTAAAATAGTCGAGGAAGTAGGGGCACGTACTCGGAGCCTCGGGGAAGGACTCTGCGTAGTCGATCCTACGGAGCTAATGCTAAGAATAGCTGTTAAGGCAATAGACCATGGCGCAGTAATATGGCCCGGCGTACACGTGGAAGACCTGATAACAAGAAGAGAAGACGGTACCCTGCGGGTAAAAGGAGTATTGATAAACTGGACGGTAGTCTACGAGTCAGGTTGGCACGTAGATCCACTCTATATCTGGAGCAAAGCAGTGGTAGACGCGACAGGCCATGACGCCTACATTGTGAAGATCCTGGCCGAGAGACACCCTGGGCTCAGCCTCCTAGTACCCGGAATGCAGAGCCAGGACGTCTGGCGTGGCGAGGAAGAAGTAGTCGAGAAAACAGGGCAGGTAATCCCCGGCCTATATGTAGCAGGAATGGCGGTAGCGGAGCTATACAACACGCCGAGAATGGGCCCGATAATCGGGGGCATGCTTGTCTCAGGCAAGAAAGTAGCAGATCTGATAGCTGAAGACTTTTCCAAGAATCCCTAAAACATAATGTTATAGGCGGATGACAGACATATCCAATCATAATTATAGAAGGCCATGTATCTCTTACAACGTTCGATGGGGAACTATGCAATGTATATTCTCCAGTATTCCTTCGAAGACCTATATTGAATAACATTAGCTAGATGTTGGCTGATCGAATAGGTTATTCGATGTTTTGGATTGTATCCATATTTTATTTCATGAAATGTGTTTTCGAGATATGAACACCATGTTTATATATTCGCTGCTTGAAATCAGTTTTCTCTGACATAGGGGCTTTGTTACTATTTAATGGTGTATGCCATGTTTACGGTAGAGAATATAACGCGGTATTTTGGCAGATTTAAAGCGCTAGACAATATTAGTTTTAAGGTTGATAATGGAGAGATTGTCGGATATGTAGGCTTGAATGGTGCTGGTAAAACAACCACTATTAGGATTTGCGTCGGTGTTCTCCGTCCTTCCAGCGGTGATGTAATTGTTGATGGCTACTCGATTACTAGGCAGAAACGCGAGGCTAGTTTCCATATAGGCTGGGTGCCCGAGCTACCTATTTTCGAGCTCGACGAGAAGGCTATCGACTACTTTGTCTACCTGGCCGGATATTATGGCTTGTCCAGGAGCGAGGCACATAGGCTTGGGAAGGAGCTTTTCGAGCAGGTGGGGTTATCTAGGTTCATGGAGCGTAGACTTAAACACTATAGCCTAGGCATGAAGAAGCGCTTCGCCCTCGCTATATCTATGATCAATGATCCACGCAACTTCTTCTTCGACGAGGTCTTGAACGGCCTCGACCCTAAAGGAATAGCTTTCTTCAGAGACCTGGTTAAGCGGTTTAAGCGTGAAGGCCGGGCAGTACTGTTTTCGAGCCATATACTGAGCGAGGTTGAGAACATAGCTGACAGGGTTGTATTCATCCACAAGGGCAGGATCATCGCTGTCAAGACCATGGATGAGATCAAGAGCATGGCTAAACCTGCTTTAGTCGTGAAGGTTTCTAATCCTGACGACAAGCTACCAAAGATCCTAGAGAAGTACGGCGAGGTCAGAGTCAGGAATGGGAAATACATCTTAGTGTTCAGGGGGAAGCCGGATAAGAATCAGATAGTCAGGGAGCTCGTGGAGAACGGCTATAGTGTCGAGGAGATCAGGTCTGCGAGGACTAGTCTTGAGAAAGTATTCTTCAAACTTATAGGCGAGGCGGGGGAGGAACAATGAAGAGGAGCCTTGTCCCGGTAATATATGATTTCAAGCGATCATTCCTCAGGCTTTCAACACTTGTACTACTCGTTTTATTCATAGTGGCTGGGATAGGATTATCTTATCTAAGCTACAGCATAGTCTCGAACCTTGCTGGTCCCGTCAAAACACTGGGGATAATCACCGTGGATAATGGCAATGTATCCGTTTACGGCGTGGCCTATGACCTAGTCGGAAGACAGCTGAGCGGGGCGAAAATAATGTTTCTTGACAAGTCGGGGAAAACATTGTATGAGTCACGGGTTAACGGACTATATCATTTAAGCTTCAAGGCACCTGTTAATGATAGAATAGCTAGGCTCAGGATAATATATAATGGCAAGAATGCGGATGAAAACGTTCTACCCCTAAGCTATGTCAACAAAACATACTATATCCTGTACTATGCAGCCTTCAACGCTTTCACAATGACTGAGAGCGGGGGAGTATTGTGGACTTCTCAAGATAATCCAAGAACATACATTGTTGTTTCCCTCATATTGCTGGATAAGAGCTCCGGCGACGCTCTTCTCCAGATATTATCGTTCAATATTGTTAATCAGGGGCTTAAGCCGAGCTATGAATTAATCACTGGATTCATAAAGCTGAGCAATAATGGTCCAAGTACCACGTATATCAATGCTAGTAAACTATCGCACATAGTACCTTATAGGGTTATCAATGTTAGCGACCCTTATGTTAGGTATTGGATCAAACTAGATCCCAGCTATAACGCCATGATGGTAAGGGTTAATGGATCAAATGAGGCCTTGATAATAAGATATGATAGGCTACAGCCCGCGAAGGGGTTCATGATGGAATCTATGCTTAGTTCCAGCGGCCTCTCATTATTCCTTAACTTCTTCCCCATAGTCTTCCTTTACCTAGCCTATAAGCTTATATCTAAGCCTAAGGCCAGCGGTGCGCTCGAATTCATTCTTGCGAGGCCAGTTACGAAGTGGGATCTATATGTCACACGATACGTTTCAGGAGTCCTAACTGCCCTGGTTTCATCAATTATCTTCGTAGCGGCCCTCGACATAGCCTCTTCTGCTTTATGGGGTGTAGTGTTTGGGGCTTACACATCTTTTCTGCTCTTCCTAGCGATATTCGTGGGCTTGGTTGCATGGTATAGTTTCTGCTACCTATTGTCATCTGGGCTGAGGAGCTCCTCAGGCTATCTGGCGCTCTCCATAGTATTTTATATATTGTTCGCCATGTTCTGGGGGCTCATAACGTTCCTAGTTGCGATGCAGATAGGAGCTGGGCTCACGGGTAGGGCCTGGGAGAGCCTCAGCTATAAGCTCAGCATGCTGAACCCAATTAAGGTCAGCGACTTAATAATTTATTATATTAGGTTGCATTACGGCCTGGTCACGCCTATACAGTGGATAAGCCCCGGCATCGTGGCTGGGGCGATCCTCGCCTGGATAATAGTGCCCTTCATACTGGGCTATCTCGTGTTCAAGAAGGACTGAGTGCTGAGAGAAAATAAGAAAAACCTTTCATTTCGGAGAAACCTATCTTTCCCCATTACTCGTATTTTACTCGTCAGCAAACTAACTATTATAAACGCTATCGTCTCCGCTACCAGGGCTGGGACTGCTGTAATGTAGATGCTGTCCCATATAGCCCGGTGGTTGCCCGTGTATGGTGTTTAGGTTATTTCGGTAGCTATGGGGGCTTGTACGGGCTTCTCCCTCGGCCGCCTCATCTGACTCGATGGTTCATCGGGAGCTA
>WAPN01000022.1 GCA_015520735.1 Desulfurococcales archaeon | reverse complement strand
GGAGACATAAGAATACCTGTCCAGAAGGGGCTGATCAAAATAGAGGATCTCGTGGAGCTCGGGGAACTTGTTGAGAAAGGGTTAGATGAGAGGCCAGCCATTACGCTATTCAAGAGTGTAGGGCTCGCAATACAAGATGCTTGCGCAGCAGGATTAGCCTATCAGAAAGCATTGGAGAAAGGCCTGGGCAAATGGATCAACATTTAGACAATCAATCCTGGCAAATCCAGTATTTTTTAAATACAACCTACCCCATTACGTGGGTATTCCTGGATGAACGATAATCATTAAAAATAGATGCTCGTGTCTTAACAAGAAGTGTGGATGATAATCTAGCCGAGCTGATTGTGATGACCTCTGAGCTAACACTACGGATGACCTCTTCTACCCTCAGGATAAGATCAGATTCTACAGAAGATATTCTTTCAGGCCTCAAGACCAGCTTCGCGGGACGCTATATCCCGAGCTTCAAGTTAACTATGGGGGACTCAGAGGATCCTGACGCGGTTATTGATTGGATGAGTGCCCGTGAAGGCTTCAGAGTGGACGAGATAAAGATCAATTGCTATCCGGAATACTATCGCGTAACAAGTGCCCCTCCAGCACCATACATTAATGAAGCACCATATTTCTTCATCCTGCAAGTTCTCAGTAGACTGTCGACACGTAGATCCCAGATAGTGTTCACGGATACTGTGAGCTTCGTCGATAAAGAGGGAAGGGCGGCTATGCTTATGGGATATCCTCACACGGGTAAAAGCACCCTTACAGCCATTGCTCTTAGCAAGGGCTACATACCACTGACAACCGAGAATACAGTGGTAGATACGTCTGACGGAGACCCAACTATTGTTGGTGGTACTGGAATACTGGTTTACGACCCTGCTATCAGGGAGCTATATGGTGTTGATACCCCTGTTCATGAGAGAACACGTCATGGATACCTTGTCGTTGATCTTGATAAGATCGTTCCTGAGCGCCGCGAGTACTTGGAGCGCGGGATAATTATTGATAGGCTATATGTCCTGCACTGCAGTTTCTCCAGCAAGGGATCGGACTACAAGTTGATCAAGGGTAGGAAAATAGCTAAGACGCTCTGGTACTTCGCGACAGCACTTGTGAAGGGCATTGACTACTATGAGCCCTATCCCTTAGACCTGGCGACAACCGAGGTTATGAAAACAATAGGTAGGGCGATCAAGGATATCTCCGCCAAGTACGATGGCCGGTTCTACGAGGTGTTCGGAAGACATGACAAGGTATTCGAGATGATCATTAATATGAAGTAGTCTATATTAGTACATCGTAGTACGTCATTATATCGCCAATTATTCTTTCCACGAACCGTAGTAATGGGTAGGAGACGATGATAGATATTATTCCACCAGCGACAAGTACCGGGAGTGGTTGACCCGACAGGTAGAAGGCTAAGCTAGATACCCCCATAAATACAGCTATAATGATTATCTCGAGCAATACGGCGGTTAAGCCCTCGACACTGTATATTCCCGCCGTAGTCTCCCTGATCACCTGCCTCTTGCTTGCGAGATAAGACAATGTTATTAACTGTATAGCCGCTCCGGCAATGCCTGCTGGTAGATAATAGGGTATCATGAGTAGTAGGTGGATCTTATTCATGTAGAACGATAAGCCTATAAGCATTATCGACGCTGCCTCGACACTATTAACCGCTAGCTTAGAGATGATGGCCCCAGCCACCGGGGCCATGTCGATAACATATGTCCTATAGAGCCAGTAACACCTGAGATCCATTGCGAGGACATGGCTGCTGAGAGTATATAGAGCCATACCTATCATCATGGGGATGAAGATCTCTATGAACGCGATACTCGCATCCCCGGGGATCCCTATGAGCCTCCGTGCAGCGAGCCCGGCTAGACCTGATACGGACAAGAGTATCGTTAGGCCTAGGAGATGCTTTGAGCTGAGAACCCTGCTGGTGAACAGGTATGAGTACAGTATGTTTCTCGGCGAACCATATTTTATACGTGGAATCCCGCCCTCAAACAGTTTAATATTAACAGTTGATCTCGGGCTTAAGTCCTCTATATCTATTTTCCTGGACAGAACCGAGGCGACAAGGGAGAGCCCCCCTATCTCCACGTATCCAAGGAAGAGAACAGCGATGGCGCCGGTCAAGCTAACACTCTTAGAGAAAGGATATACGAGGGACGCGGCTATGGGCATGTATGGTATTCCGAGGATCAAGGAGTACGTCCTGGCGATAAGGGAATGCGTTATTCCAGCCGCTAGTAGGGCTATAAATAGAATGATCAGCGGTAGTTTGCGCCCCGTCTTCCGAACCGCGAGCTTGAAGAGTATTTCGACCATAATGGTGCCTGATAATAGGATGAGGCCTCCAAACATTCCGAGGATCCCGCGTATCGGATCCCCGGTGAACACCATTCCGAATAGTGCAAGGCCGAAGAATGCTGGTGTTAGTATGAGCGGTGATATCAGTATAGATATTATGTTTGCCAGCATGAATTCGTCTAGGCCGATCGGCTGACTGAGAAGTACCTCGTACTCTTCTTCTCTCAAATAGATTGGTTTACCCTTGATCAGAGTATAAATGGTGTATATGATTAGGAATCCCGAGATCAAAACGGCTATGGAGCGGTGATCGAGGCCGAGGCCGTGAAGATAAGGCCTCACGGCATCCAGCACGGTGCGGCTCGACGCCTCCCCGATGAGGTATTGGAGGGAGTTGATCAAGAATAAGCCCGTTATTAGAACTAAGAGAATTTGGCCGGAGCGCTTCTTGAGAAACGGGTTGATGGCCCTGTTCTTGACGAGATACCATGCGACATGGAGAATAATCCTAGGCCTCGTCATCACTTGTCAGCCCTTAACGATCTTCAAGAATACTTCTTCCAGGCTGGACTCCTCGCTGGCGATCTTCTTGATCTCTTCAATTGTGCCCTCCGCGACTAGCCTCCCCTTATTTATTATCCCCACCCTAGTGCAGAAGCGCTCAACCATATCAAGTAGATGACTCGATATAAGGGCTGTAGCACCTCTCGATACAAGCCTCTTAACCTCTTTCTTGAAGAAGTGCTGAGCCTCTGGATCCATTCCCGCCATGGGTTCATCCATAACCATTAGCTTGGGCCTAACGAGAAAAGCCGCGGTGACGAGTACTTTTTGTAGCATGCCTCTCGAGAGCTGGTAGAGCATAGTGTTCTCTTTCTCTGAGAGATTGAATCCCTCGACTAGATACTCGGCATAATCAATTATCTCCTCCCATTTAATACTTCTCAGTCCAGTTATGAATCGGAGGAACTCTTTCACAGTAAGATTCTTAAACACCACAGGGTTTTCGGGAACATAGCTTGTCAGCTTCAATGCTTCAATCCTGTTCCTCATGACGCTTTTCCCGTAGATCAGTACTCCGCCTTTATCTGGTTTCAGCAACCCCACAGTTATCTTTAATGTCGTTGATTTCCCGGCCCCATTAGGGCCGATCAATCCGTATATCTCCCCTTCATTGATCATTAGGGACAAGCCTCTCAGGGCCATAACTCCTCCGGGATAGGTCTTATACAGGTCTGCAAGGACTAGCGCGTTTACCAAACAATGATCACCATATCGACTTAGTTGAAAACAATTTATTCTTAGAGTTTCTCCTATTTGAACTACATAGTAATTTCCACGTGGCTTAAAATGCTTATTAGTAGGATAAACGTGTTGCGATAGAACATTATCACCATGCTTTAAACATGGGATCGGCAGGGTTTAATGTATTTCCTTGTACATGTAGGGGCTCCATACTGGGTGGCTGTACCCTAGTTTCTCGTAGTACTTCCTCACACCTATCCCGCTTATAACCAGTATCTTCCGCGCATCGAACTCGTCGACAGCTATTCTTTCCGCTTCCATCATCAGCCTACGCCCTATTCCGCAATGCTGTATCTCGCCCTTCATTCCGAGCGGCGTCTCAGGCCCGTATACGTGTAGTTCTCTTATGATCGCTGTCCTCGAGTCTATCTCGGGCCTATGTGCGTAGGGGCTGGGTATTCTCATCCTGAGGATCCCTAGCACGATGTCTTGCAAGGTATCCTTCATTTCGAGGAAAACCTCTGTTCCTCCGCCGGCCTCATACGTTATCCTGGCGATCCTAGTGTGTCTCGGATCAGGTCTCCTGCCATACTTGTATAGCTGGAGACCGGCCTCCCTATACCTGATCTCGCGTATCTTGACGCCTTTCTCCTTGCATCTCTTCTCAACCAGCTCTCTTAGATTGGCTCTCCGTGTACCGGCCACTACCTCGTCAGCGGGTATGTCGCGTCTTATCCTCATCACTCTAACATATTCTGGGATGTACCTGTACATTTCCGATATGACCTCCACAGCTTCTTCGTCGCTGTAGGGGTTGTACTCGCCTCTCTTCCACATTTCGTAGAGCTCGGTTCCCGGGACGACTTCTGTTGGATAGATTTTCAGCATGTCAGGCCTATAGTCGGGATCCTCGAAGATCTCCCTGATCATCTCTATGTCTCTATCGGGATCACTTCCTGGGAGGCCGAGCATGACATGGTAGACGATCTTGAAGCCGGCGTCACGGAGTATTCTTGTAGAGAGCCGCGTAGTCCTGTTTGTATGGCCCCTCCTGATCTTCTCGAGGACGTCATCGTAGATGCTCTGGACACCTAGCTCGACACGAGTAGCCCCAAGATATAGTAGTCTATCAGCGTGACCCCACAATCCATAGTCGGGTCGGGTCTCAATCGTGAGGCCGACGCATCTTTTTCGCGAGGTCTCATTGCGTAGCTGAGCATTTAGGAGACCCCATTTCCTCGGCGGTTCGGGATCCGGGTACCTGTTCATGGCCTCAAATGCCATAGCAATAAACCATTCTTGATAGCGCGGCGGCAGGGCCAGGAATGTGCCGCCCATAACTATGAGCTCGATCTTCTGTGCACTGTGCCCGAACAACTCGTATTGGCGGAGACGCCACCATACCTGCCTGTAGGGGTGGAACCCGAATCTCCTAGCCCTCCTCAGAGCGGGCTCGTTGCCGAAATAGCTCTTCGGCCCATCCCATCCTGGGCCGCCGGGACAGTAAATACAGTTGCCCGGACACGGTAATGGGTGAGTCATAACAGCTACCACGGTCACCCCGCTGAGCATTCGTGATGGCTTCTTAATACTTGTAATGCTAGAAGCTCTCTGCGTCAATTCTATTCGCCTGCCCGGCTTATTGGATGTATCATTAGATGCTATCCCAGCGAATCGTTTTCCCTGAATAAATCAGCCCGGGACACCCAATATTTATTATGTGTGGCTTGCCATGTAATACATAATTATATTGTATTTTTATGAGGTACTAGACGAAAACTCTTATTTCGTTACATTCATATCGTACCAGCAGTATAATAGGTGGATACTTACAACTGTTATGGGTAAGGATGAGTACCTCGTAGCTATAGGGTCAAGTCAACATCTGTATCTGTTGGGTATGTGGTCTGTACTGCTTCTCGGAGGCTCATATAGTCTATAAGCATGTCTGGCGAGACCTGTGGAGCCAATATGTCGTGTTCTACATATTCTATGGTGCTTGGCTTTGCAAAGTATATTCCGTAGGCTGTGATGTATAGTCGTAGGGTCTCCATGGGGTAATCTATGTGTTTTAGTAATTCGATGCCCGGCTCAACAGTGATCATGGATCCTGATGAGAGGCTTTCCCGGTATCTTTCAGCGATTACCGAGACAACGGTTTTCACGGCGCCTGAGATCAGATCTGGATCTATATCTAATGCTTTACCTGGAGGAACAAGCCGTGCCATAGGAATTATGGCCTCATAAATTGGGAGATTAATAATCATCCCTAGCGGTATGTAGCCTGCCCATAGATATAACATTGGTGCTTTGACCGAGAAGGGCATGTATGGTGGTAGCACCCTAAGGAATAATATGTTGTGGTTATCGATGTAATCAACGTAGATCAGCCCACCAATTCTCTCTGTTTTCTCGAGAAACTTTATGATGCAGTGACCATCGTCCAGGCAGAGAGACTTTGCAGGCCACTCCAGTAATTCTTTCAATCTTTTAGAAGCTTCTTTAACGAGTTTAAGCCATCCAGATAGGCCGGATAACATGTACTTCTGGAGAGCCTCGGCACGTTTTCCCAGTTCTTCCTCCAGGCATTTGCCTAGCTTGAGGAACGAGTATACAGGTATCTCTTCGGGGACCGAGACATAGAGGATCCTGTGCTTCACATCATTAATCCTTATTCTCCCGATCGGTCGGGTCTCGATCTCGTTGACTCCATAGCGCATCTTCAGCTTCTCGATGAATTCTTCAAGGAGCTTATGGTCAGGACAGATACGCAAGGCATGTCTCCATTCAATTATTCTGGATACTGTTTTCACCATATTGATGTGGTTTAGTAATAAGGTTAATCTCCTAGAGTTTTTATCCGAGAGAATATTTTGGTTTACAAACACATATATGTATGTAGTACAGGTTCTTGGTTATGCAGGGAACCATTGATGAGCCTCTACAGTAGAAGAATCATAGTCATGATGGTTATCGTAGCCCTAGTGGCAACGGCTTTATTGGCCGGACTCAGGCTTAGAGGTAGTGGTGAATCAGGGGTTTCATTTAGGGTCATGGATACACGGGAGGTTTCCTCTTTTCTAGAAAGTATAAGTGTTAATAGATCATTATCATGGATGCTGAACGAGCTGGCACGCCCGAAAGGCTATATAAGGATCCTTGACTCTCCACCCTACACGATGGTCTCTCCTAATCCGAGGCCTTTGATGGAGGGCATGTATGATGTCGAGCCCTACAACCTAACGTTTTATCTAGAGGATGTGGTGGGGGAGAAGCATGAGACGCTGTATAGCGGGGTCTACAGGACAAGCTATGGCGCAGCGATCTACGTAGATATAATGGTTTATGGGGAGGGATCAAGGGAGAGAGCACTCGCCATAATATATGCGGGGATAAACGATACGGCTGTATGGGATAAACTTATCGCCAGGTACGTTGTCCTCTCCGGTCTAGGATACAAGACTGTTAGGGATGCGTTGCTCCAAATATATAGTACGTACAGGTACGGGGGATACCGGCCCGGTCTCGTCCTATGGAGGATTCCCTTCCCCTCACGGGGAGGAAGAATAATTATTGATGGCCGCCCGATCCCGCTGGACGCGCTAGTAGCTCTCTCAATGCCCATCTATCCCCTGACAAGTAGTCTGGGGTGGCTAGAACAAACCGCTGAGACGCTATACTGGGCACTAGTGGGTCAGCCCGCATTTAGCCTGGCATTACGACTAACGTATCCGCCGGGGGCAAGTCGCAGGGAAATATATGTCGAGGATTTGCCCAAGATCATAAGGGCGATAGCTTATCCCGGAGTAATGTATAGTAGCCCCGGAGAAATCTACGAGACACCCCTGATAATCAGGCTCAGAGGCGTAGGGGTTTGCGGAGACTTCAGCCTCTCAGCCATGATCCTAGGTGATTCCGGTTTTTCGGCCCCTGTACTGAAGCTGAGCGGGAGAGACCCTAGGACTGGTCAGCCACACAGCATCGCCGCTCTCCTGGTACCCTCTGAAATATATGGTGAGGGCGTTACGGGGATCGATATAGACGGTGATGGCGTGCCCGACACTCTTATAAAGATCACAGACACAGCCGGGCTTCCCTGGAGGATCCTCGAGAAAGCAGGGTTTACGAACAACTATATCCTGGATCCAGGCCCCACCCTCTATAGCGTGGACCCGCCACTTAATAAGGGAACATCTAACTGGATCTACTGCTTCCTTGCAGGATACCCGCTCCTATATCTCGGCCTCCCCAGGGTTCTCCGCATGCCATGGTATAACGAGACAGTAGGGCTGATGTGGCATATATTCATGGAGAAGACCGGTGGGAAGCCACCATCTATGAACACGTATATACTGGCTGCATGGGCTTATACTAGGAAACTCATCACACCCGACAGGTACTACTGGATCATAAACACGACCCTAGAGGCGCCGCCTGAGAGAGTGGCAGAGCTGATCACTGATTATTTGCCGGTCAATACCAGTCTTTATGCCGGGCTAAAGCCGTGGTGCAGCGTAGCCGCTTATTTTCTCGAGAAATATATGGGGCTGGAAACAACTGGAGATCAAGTAGTATCGCCCGGCGGTAAAGAAGAATTCGTTGTTGCTGCTACTGCACGAGTACTGAGAGCGATTTGGAGGGCATACTCCGGTGCAACAACAATTGTTACCAAGAACCTAGTAGTGGTGGGCCTCAAGCCTACGTACAGAAATATTGTCGAAGAAGGCCTACCATTAAGCATATTCACAGGCTGGACATCCGCTCGTGTAAAAACAATAAGCATTGAGCTTGAACCATTAAATCTAGAGAAATACGTTTACGGCTCCACAATAATCCTTGAAGGCCGCGTGGCCCACACTACAATAGTAATGCCGCCCCTCAGCGATAAGCTCATCAAGGTAAATAATACTTACATCCTCTTAGTGCAACAGAGGACGGCTTGCCCGGACATCATAGTTACCGCCAAGATTATCCCCTCCTACCCATACCCGACATACACCTACTACAAGCTCGAACACATATACCATACAAACATAACAGTGAGAATAATGGGGGAGGCCCACGAGAGAAAACTAAGTTTATCAATCATATTGTCGGGGATCCCGCCCGTGGAGAAGGAAATGATAAATCCCTACATGTTCACGCCAAACAAGACATTTACAACACTACCCTATAATGCTACCTATAATGGGTACCTTAACATTACCATAAACACTAACGTTACGGCACCGGTACAAGCCAACACTATAGTTGGGGTCAAAATATCGGGGAATACCTGTATAAACATCTACGTATTATTGCCGTCTAAGCAGATTGCCCGGTACTGACGCTGTGATACATGGGCGAGGTATGAGGAGAGCAGGCATCTACAAGGAGCAATGCCAACTAGTTCTTGATAAAGACCAAAGTAGCGGGATGAATACGTGTTGGGTTGCTCAAATATTATTTTAAAGACTCGAGTTTGGAGCGTACAGCAACTGGTAGCATAATGTGTTCAGCACAACAAGCTCTATGTCTGAGCATAGTGGTAATGGTTTCTCTGATCTCGTTAATACAGTGAATCCACTATACTTTGCCGCGTAGATATAGGTTTTCCTCATATCAACAACTTGATATTCTCTCGCGCTATATACGTATTGCCTTGTGTATGTATTTGTATTGATTAGCGATAGTCTTATTTTATCTCTCGGACATTTTCTTGGGTAATAAAACCATAGATGCTTTGAGGTGGTCTTCGGCTTTGGCCTCACTACCCGTAATAGCTGAGACGGTGTTCCGGGGTAGAGATTCAATCGAGAGGCTTGTCCCGCGTCTCAAGGGCTTGGTCGAAGCAATTGATCTCCCTGAGAGTCCTCTTGGGCTACCGATGCCCTCTTCGATTCCTTTATCCGTGTTTTTGGGCCTCGGCTATGGTGTAAGTGTTATTCCTCATGTCAGGCTCTTAGATCATAATGAGCTAGGCCTAATCTCGCTTATCCAGGGACTCTGGCTCGCCGGTGTTGACAAGGTATTGTTGACTATGGGTGATAAGCCGGGGATCGGCAGGGTTTTGTGTAGCTGGGGAAGGAGTGAGGAGGCTGTTGAGTGGATCAAGAGGTACGAGCCCGGTATGAATGTTGGACTCATCATCAGCCTTAACTATCCGTTTGATAGGATTGTCGAGAGGCTTGGGTCACAGGCTGACTTCTTCTACGTCATGTACTTGTCTGGGGGGACAATGAGGAAATACGAGAAGGTTGTTGGCGTTGCCTGGAGGCTCGGCAAGAAGATCATGCCATACCTGATCATCCGTACAAGGAGGAATGGAGAAGTAATAGAACACCTCGGCCAGCCCTACGTAGACATCG
Source organism: Desulfurococcales archaeon (assembly GCA_015520735.1). Lineage (GTDB taxonomy): Archaea > Thermoproteota > Thermoprotei_A > Sulfolobales > Desulfurococcaceae > JAADCY01. Next base: position 7,413 of record WAPN01000022.1, on the reverse strand, counting down.
AGGATCTAGAGGTATGGGTGGCGATGCTGAAGGATAAGGCTGACGCAGTAATCCTAAGTGTTCCTGGGGATCATCAGGGCCTCGTCGAGGCGGTCGAGATCGCTCGGAGAGCCTCCCGGATAACAATCTATACACGCCCCCGGGAAGCAGGGGATCTAGAAGAGGACATGAGGGAGGATAATTGATCAGGACAAGCCATGTGGGCAGCTTTCCCTTCACCCACAGGCCGGGAATAGTCTGTAGGATAATGGATGAGCTTCGAAGAATAGGGCTTGACGCACCTCCTTACCCTCAGATACGTGATTTCGTAGAAATATATCTTGAGCCTCTCGTCGAGACTGGCCTGCTCGAGAAAAGGAACGGCTTCTACTACGCCGACCCAGACAACCTAACAGGCGCTGAGCCGCCGGACCCTGTCCTCTGGGAGGCAGAGGAAGCAGCGGGGTGCCGGGCGGGCTTCAAGTGGCTCCGAGGCCCCGTAACCGGGGTCTTTACCCTCGCGAGCAAGATATACTGGGGGGAAGGCCTTGGCCTAGAAAACACTCTTCTAGCAAAGAAGGAGGTGGTCAAGGGCTTCCTGGCACGATATGTTAGGAGAGCAGCGGAGAAACTGGTCAGTCTAGGCTACAATATTATCTTCTTCGATGATCCAATCCTGGGCGTAATGGTCGGTAGGAGAAGGATCCTGTACGGATACAGTGAGGAGGATATCCGCGAACTCTACACCAGGATAATGGAGGGTCTCGGGGTCGAGAAAGGCATCCATGTCTGCGGCAGAGTCTCGAACAAGCTATTTAGGCTATTAACGAGCATAGAGGAGCTGAGATACATAAACCTCGAATTCCATGACAGCCGGAGAAACCTCCAAGTAATAGATCTAGAAGCGCTCGAGCAGGGGGGCAAGTTCCTGGCTCCCGGTATCGCGAGCTCGAGGCGGCCCACTGTGGAGCCCGTGGAGGAGATCCGGGGGCTCCTAGAAGAAGTATACATGGGGGCGGGGGGAAGGGTAGACCTCGTATCCGCCGACTGCGGCTTTGCCGGCCTCCGTGGAGCGCTCCCCGAGGAGGATCTATGGGGTATTGTTCTCGGTAAGCTAAAGAATATAGTTGATGCAGTTAAGGGGCTCGAGGAGAACAGGTAGCTGGGTGGTTGATCGTGGCATGCCCCGAGAAGATCAAAGAGGAGATCAGGGAGTGCCTCGTGGACCTGGATAGGGACTGCGTGCTCGAAAAGGTGGATGATGCCTTGAGCCAGGAGTGTAGCGCTACAGAGCTTGTTCTCGGTCCAATGAGCGAGGCCATGCAGGAGATCGGCAGGCTGTACGAGGAGGGCGAGTACTTTATCGCGGAGCTGATGGAGGCCGCGGAGATCTTTAAGGAGGCTATGAAGAAGCTCAAACCCCTCCTCCAGGAAGAGGCGCGGAGAAGAGGCGGCGGCTCCAAGATCAGAATAGTGATCGGTACTGTTAAAGGCGACATACACGATATAGGTAAATCACTAGTGGCAACAATGCTCGAGGCCGCCGGCTACGAGGTAATAGATCTAGGCGTCGATGTCCTCCCAGAGAAGTTCGTTGAAGCAGTCAAGAAGTACAAGCCCCATGTACTAGCTATGAGCGCTCTCCTGACAAGCACGGCCAAGCACATGAAGGAAGTCATAGATCTCCTCAAGAAGGAGGGATTACGTGACAAGGTATACATCATAGTTGGTGGAGCGGCTGTAACCCCGGGCTTCGCGGAGGAGATAGGCGCTGATGCATACGGCGGGACAGCCATCGATGCCGTCAGCATCGTGAAAAACATTAGCCGCGGGAAAAGCAGGGAATACTAGGTCCTTGCTTCTCCTGGACAGCATGGTTTCCGAGAAGATACAGGTTTACCAATGGCTTCTCTCCGGCCAGCTCATTGTTTTCTGTATCGATAGGAATACATGATCGCAGCTGTAATGCGTAGTCCAATACTAGAGTATCTTTATTGTTTTGCTGGCCACGTTGATGGCGGGTTCTTCATGGATAGCATTATAAGCCGCATGGGTGGAACCAGAATGTATTGGAGGTAGGAATGGATCGGGGAAAGGTAAGGGTTACTATCGAGGGTTATGGAGATATCTATGTTGAGAAAGGATCATTATTAGGTAATGCCCTAGAGAAGGAAGGCTTAATTTCTCTCCCGTGCCGCGGCCAGGGACTATGTGGTTTGTGCCGTGTCAAGGTATTGAATGATGGATTATCAAGTCCTACTGAGCGCGAGAAAATAGTTCTCGGCGGTGAGCTCCCATCGGTTCGTCTTGCCTGCCAGGCAAGAGTTATGGGATACACCAAGATCAGGATTCCTGAGCAGAAGCTGCAGGTGCGCCTGGAGAAAAGGTTTCTACTACCTAGGCTGAGAAGGCTACGCTCAATCATAGAGGTGTTAGATCTGAAACCCGGGGAGAAGCCTATAGACGCTGATCTTGTCATATCTTCCGGCAACTATGAGGGGAGAGATTATGCCGTGATATATGGAAAACACATGATATACTCTACGGAGAAACGCCCGGATAACATGCTCCTAGTGGATATGGGTACAACAACCCTAACCCTGATCAAGGTAGGACTGGATGGCAGGGTTCGTTCAAGCCTGGTAATGCTGAACCCACTATATAAGTACGGATTAGACATTGTATCTCGCGGCGAGAAAGCATCGGAGGATCAAAGATTAGCGGGAGAGATGAAAAGAATAATAATCAATACATTTCTCAAAATAGCTGATCCTGGGACGGGACTTGTCCTTGCCGCCGGGAACACTATTAACACGTACTTAGCCGCGGGCCTGCCCGTGGAGAGCTTGGTCGAGTATCCGTATCAGCCTCCAGTGCGTGGATCAATACTGGTGCCTGTCAACCCCCCGGTTATACTAGCACCAATAATAGCCGGCCAAGTAGGGGGAGACATGCTGATGAATCTACTCGCAACACAGCATATGCGGGTCAAAAAACCATACATGGTCATCGACATCGGTACGAACGCAGAGATAGTCCTCGTCACAGAGGATGAGGTCTTCGTGTCGAGCGCGCCGGCGGGCCCGGCGATAGAGGGTTACGTGGGAAGGGGATCGTGGAGTGGGCGTGGAGGAGTATATATGGTGGAGGTAAGCGGTGCTGATGAGCCTGTTTTCAAGGTATATGGTGATCCTCGTAGGGGCTTTATGGGCTCCGGGATCCTCTCACTTGTTTACGGCCTATATGTTAATGGGTTCATTGATCGGTCTGGTAGATTCGTGAAGGGGTATGAGATCATTGATGGTGTGAAGGCCTTCGTAATCGATAGGGAGAACTACCTCTACTTCACCTTGAAGGATATGAGGGAGGTCCAGAAAGCCCTAGCCGCGATCAAGGCCGGCTGGAAGATCGTGCTGGAGGAGTCAGGCATAAACCCGGATGAATTATCCCAAGTGATCATTAATGGCAGGCCTGTCCAGAGCCTCGGACAAAGAATAATATATGGCCTCGGCCTATCCCCTACCATCAATCACCAGATCATGCCTAATCTCGTCCCCTACGGGATATACCTCTATGCGTTCTCCAGCAAGTACAGGGGGCTTGCTTCTCGGATAATAAGGAAGGCGAAGCATATCGCTTTGGCAGGCAACCGATACACCGTCAAATGGGTTGAGTCGCTGAGGCTCGGCCCTGATCATGGCTTGTAGGAATATATTAATATATGATAATACTGCTTAACTAACAATGTAGGTGCAAGGTACATGTCCGGCAAACCCGTTGCATCACTCGTTCTCGTCATAATAGCCGCCATAATCGACTTGATATTCGGATTATTCACGCTTGTGGAAGGTAGCCATGCTGTATCCATGATAGGTAGTGGCACGGCCGCTGTATGGGCTGCTAGGATCGTAGTGCTGTTATCAATATGGTGGATTATATGCGGAGCCCTGCTCTTCATGGCGTCGATGTGGATCAACAGCGGGGAACGCGGTAAGGTGAGGAACGGCGGTATAGTCGCTATTGTATTTAGCATACTATCCCTTAATCTCATCGTAATAATACTCGGCCTCATAGGAGGGATATTAGCACTAACATGGAAGCCGCCCACAGTATCTTCCATGCCCCAGCCAGCTACCGGACAAAAACCCGAGAACATGATATAAAGAGATGAGTGGACAGAGAACAGTTTTTGCAGGCCAATTAAACATTGATAAATAGTATAAATAGTATTTTTGATAATATTATCGTCGGCACAGGCATGTCCTTTCTCTATTGTGGCCCGTAATACGCTGAAGTAGAGGGGCAACGTCGGATAATCTTATGTCTTAAAACATAATAGGGTAATTACGTAGTATACTGGGAGGTGCAATGGTTTTGTTTCGATTATATCTTGGCGGGGTTGTCGGCGCAGTATTCGCATTATTATTTCTGATCCCCGTGTTCTTTTCGCCTTTATCCTATACACAGTCACCAGGCTCTACTGTGCCTCTAAGATATATTGTTTTATCCGTGGAGCACAATGGCAAAGAGATTATTGTTGATGAATATTTGCAGGATTTAACCATTTTCCGCTCTAACTATACTGTTGCTGGGAGTGCTAGGCTCTCCGTTAACAATACGTATGTTCTGGCGAGCGGTTATGTATCGATCAAATATACTGGCCAGGGTACCCGAGAGTACTTTAAAACAATAGCCGACGTCTCTTATAGGACAATATATGTTAATAGGACGGCGATACTCTACCGCGCGGTCCTAGACATGGTATCGTCGAACACCAGCCTCCACAGTACAGCTGAATCATACATAATATATAGTCGGGACAGTAACCCAGTGATCTCGTATAATGTTACCGGGACAAGTATATCAGCGGCTTATCTCTTGGATGCTATGGTCAGGAAGATCCTGCTGTTCCCATTATTAGCGACTGATATAAATGAGAGCCGCAAGGATATAGGCGGCAACACCACTATAACCGGGAGAGCCGGGGCTGGCAATGTGACTCTGTTTGCGGAGGGAAGAACGCATATTGTTATGGGCTCCATAGCTACGAATACCTCTAGGCAAATGAATATCCTCTCCATGAGGCTAGAATATAATCTGTCAGCCTTCTACGGTGAGCCCTTATCCAAGATCATAGGTAAGATCATGAGGGTGGGTATCGGTAGCTATACTGGTATGAACGGGGTCATACTAGTGCTAGGGACGTATATACAGGGCGTATCACCCGTCATGCAAATAGCTACGGCCCACGTGATCAACAATATTGTTGCTGAGAGCCTCGTAATGAACTGGACTAGGCTCGAACTAGTCTTCGACGCAAATAATAACTCTTATGTGATGGATGCGAGGTATGTAGCGGGAAACGGCTCGGCGGCTGATCTCCCCACGGTATTCCTAGTATCAAATCTAGCGGCAAGAGGATACAGGGCATCATCCATAATGAGTCTCCTGTCTATCCTTAACACCGTGTTCAATGGGTCACGAGCCGATCTGGCGGCCGTCCTGGATAGGATAAGGCGAGTATTGGGCGAGCCTATATACTCGCTGAGCCCGAGCATATACAAGGCCCCGAGCAAATCAATCCTGGAGACAAACACCACTATAAACGAGTCGTCGAAAGAAATACTGGGCGAGCTAGAGGAAATCCTAAGCATAGAGAAGAACATAACGATCACCGAGCACGAGATAATCATACAGCCCTTCCCATCGCTTAAAGAGGACATCGCCGTATACATGGCGCTCAAAAACATCCAGCCAACAACAAGGACTACAACAACGGGAAAAACAACCACGACAACGCCAGAGACTACGACGACAAGCCCAGTACATACAACACCGCCAAAAACAACAACTACGAAAAAACCACAGTCACACACCGTAGCCGCACACCAGAAACCAGCGGCGCCGACACAGACAATAACTGCAACAACATCGATCAGCAATGAGGGATCATCGGGAGTGTCGCCTCTAATAGTGCTCATACCCATCATAGCGTTCGCACTACTAATACTCATACTCCACATAAGGGCGAAGGAGAGGGTGATGGAAGAACTCGTCGAAGAACTAGAAGAGGCCCCCGAAGCCTCCCATTTGTGAAGGAGGCCTAGCGGTTAAATGTATTCAACCACTATTTTTAAAGCAAGTAATAAATTGTCTTAATACTTGATAATTTCAAACAATAGTTTACCGATCACAACACATAAATAGGCTTACAACCCCCGTCAAGACAAGCTAACCCTCCTCAGTGTGACCCTGTGTCCAGCATTTCTCATTATCGGTTACAGCCGGTTTACTAGACGCTGAGCACTACGGATCTAGATATATCATTAAACCCCAGCAAAACCCGATCCTTTCAATTTTTGTTTATTCCTCTCGGCCGGGTTGCACCCAAAACCCGGGACTAATCGGAGGCGGAGAATACATGAGGCTGAATACACCACTTTCCATAGCCTTACTGGTCGTGGTCATCATAGCCGTTGTACCCCCGATACATGCAGAAAGCTATGGTGCATGGATATCGGTTAGCCCGGATCACGGGCACAGAGGCGTAGACATCTACGTGTATGGCTACAACTTCACGGCCGGCTCGACAGTCTACATCTACTTCGACGACAAGCTCATAGCCGCTATGCAGGCCGACTGGAGCGGCTGGATCGGCGGCTACGTCGAGATACCCGTGGACGCCAAGCCAGGAACACATGTCATCAAGGCCGTGGACCAGCAGGGTGCCCAGGCCATGACAAGCTTCACGGTCACCACGCCAACCATCTACCTCAATACCAGCGCCACGGAGCCCTACAGTGTGATCCGCGTGACGGGCTCTGGCTACGCGGCGTACCAGTGGTACCTCGTAGCGGTCGACGGCCTCGTGATCGACAGCTTCGTGATGGCCAGAGGCAACGAGACCCTAGACGCCACGGTAGCCGTGCCGCCCCTCCCGGGCGGAGAGCACCACATAACAATAGTCTATATCAGCCTAGTCACGGGCAACCACGTCGCCGTAGCGTCCAAGACCATCACGGTGAAGAACGGCTACGTGGACAACCAGACCTTTATACAAGCCATCAACAAGGCATGGGCAGAAATAAACAAGCTAGACAAGACAGCGGCGGCGCTACAGGACAAGCTAGGACAATTGTCAGAAAAGGTAAGAGCACTAGAGACCATCCAGGACAAGCTCGCCGCCAACCTGACAAGCCTACAGGACAGACTAGGCGAGATAACCGAGGAGATATGGGGCACGATAAACACCATCAACAACACCCTAGCAAACCTAGAGAACTTAGTCACGGATCTCAGCAGGAACCAGACAGCCCTAGAGAAGCTCTTCACGGAGAAAATAGCCGAGACAACAGCCAGGCTAAACAACGAGATAACAATACTCAACAACACCATAACCACCATAAGAACAACACTAGAGGAGAAGCCATGGAT
>WAPN01000021.1 GCA_015520735.1 Desulfurococcales archaeon | reverse complement strand
TAGTAATGGTTGTGGAGTGTTAGCATTGGTGACTAGAAAGAGGCAAGTGAGAAAGAAGGGATTAATAACGCTAGATATGTTTCTAGGTTCACAGAAGAAAACAGGTAGTGGTGAGACACAAAATAAGAAAGAAAAGAATGTGATCCATTCCTCTACTTCACACATGCAAATACAAGATCACCTTGCTAGCCCCGCAGAGATAATAACGCCTGAAAATAAGCCAACTACAGAGGAAGAGCAAAAAGAGAGGACAGGGAAACAAGAAAGTGCTTCCATGATAAATGATACGTCGAAGAGCCCGCTAGACATACTTGATGAATTGTTCTCAAACTTTACGAAACCTAGTAGTAAGAAGAAAACATCAAATCCCCCAGAAGAAAAAAGTAAGGAGAACCGCTTGGAAACCAGGGCCAAGGAAAAGAAGGCTACCAGTTTTGCTAAGAAGGAGAAAACACGCGTCGTAACGGGCGAAAAGAAGGATGAAGAGATGAAACAATCTATTATACGGTCAAACATTATTCCGACTGGTAGAGTTCTCGATGAAATACTAAACAAAGGATTAACCGATGAATTTCTGAAATGTAATAGTGGCGGAAAATGTACTGATGGGAGAAGGCTTGGCGAGATATATGTGGATAAGTATGGATTTAAGAGACAAAGGGGTTTTGTTAGGACGACGAGGACTCCTGTATATGTTGACTGGATAGTTGAAGAAGCAACTACGTCTAAACTACTGCCTAAAGCCTATAAGCTTGTGACTAGCAGAGGGGCAGTCGCGATTATTCCAGATGATTTTCTCTGCGAGCTTCAGGAGAGATATGGTGTTATAATAAAAAATGATGAAATAAACTGTAAGTCTAGTAAGCTATGATTTTGGTAGTTATTAGAGGATAGTGCTAGGATAGCAGAATTATGCAGGTTCTTGTATCCTTAAAATCACTGCATTGGCGGCCTGTAGTAGACCTTTTCCTCACCAACTATATCGGTCATTAGCCTGGGCATTCTCCTCCTTCTTCTACGCTTGGTTCTACGTGGCACATATTTCATGCCGGGCAGTCCTAGGCTCCCATCTGGGAACTCGACGAGCTTGCCAAGCGCTAGTAAGTGGTTAACCGCTCGTCTCAACCTGTCTTCTCCAGCGATACCACTGAACTCTCTGACGAGCTCAATGAACATCATGGGACGGCCTTTCTCCTTAATGGTTTCCAGCACCATGTCCGGTAGTTCCTCATCTCTTGGTGCTAGTGCCACAATTACTTCTGCGTCCTCGTAAACAATCTTCTTGTCGCGGGGCATACTTTTTTCACCTCGCTATATACTAGTGGGACTGTTAATATATAAACTCTATCGTGGAACGATGCTCTGTCCCACTGAGAACCTTGTAGAAATATATGTGTGGGATACGAATTGAATAAACGTGGCAAAACAATAGAAAGGATGCCGGGTGGTCAGCCTTAACCCACAAAGACCTGCTTTCACCTAAAGGCAGTACAGTCCTTCTTATGGGGAACGAAGCAATAGCTCGCGGGGCTCTCGAGGCAGGCATATGCTTTGCCGCGGCATATCCCGGGACACCAAGTACCGAAATAATGGAAGCACTAGCCTCCGTGGCGAAGGAAGCTGGCATATATGTCGAGTGGAGCACGAACGAGAAGGTAGCGTTCGAGGCCGCCTATGCAGCGGCTATGAGCTACGTCAAAAGCTTAACGACTATGAAACATGTTGGAGTAAACGTTGCAGCCGATATCCTTATGAGCAGTGCCTATGCCGGCGTGAATGCTGGCTTCGTAATAGTGTCGGCCGATGATCCTGGACAGCATAGCAGTCAGAACGAGCAGGACAACCGATGGTATGGGATGCACGCCCACATACCAGTCGTCGAGCCATCAAGCCCTAGGGACGCCTATAAGCTCACTAAAGCCGCTTATGTGCTCAGCGAGAAATACAAACACCCAGTACTGTTCAGATCAACTACCCGTATCAGCCATACAAGGCAACCCGTGACATTCGAGCAGGACATCCCCGGGGAGAAGAAGCGCAAGGGAAGATTCGACAGAGACATTGAGCGATGGGTACTAGTACCAGCGCATGGTAGGAAACAAAAGAGGAGAATGATGGAGGTATGGAGGAAGATAGCTGAAGAGGAAGGAGTGGAACCCTTCATAAAGATAATCAATCCGGGAATGAAGAAAGCAATAATAGCAGGCGGCATCGCCTACAGCCATGTAATCGAGGCCCTCGAGCTCCTCGGGAAGAAGGATGAATACACTGTTGTCAAGGTAAGCCTTCCCGTGCCATTACCGTACAAGCCTATCCTAAGGGCTCTAAAAGAGGCACAAGAAGTCCTAGTGGTTGAAGAACTAGATCCTGTCCTCGAGATGCAGATAAAGAAGATAGCCTATGACAACGGTGTTTCAACAAAGATTCGTGGAAAAGACGTTGTGCCTATTAATGGTGAGCTAGACCTAGATAGCGTCGCGAGATCTATACTGTCATTCGAGGGAAGAGAGCCAATAATGCCGTGGAAACCATTGGAGCCATTGAAGCTGGAGCCACCGATACCAGCGAGGCCTCCAGTAATGTGCGCTGGATGCCCGCATAGGAACACCTACTACATCGTAAAGACCGCGGCGAACAAGGCTGGATTAAAAGACCCAATATTCACTGGTGATATAGGATGCTATACCCTGGGTTATGAGCCGCCATTCCACACCCAGATGACCAGCCTCGAGATGGGCGGAAGCATTGGAGTAGCACATGGTTTAAGCAAGGTGGTTGACGAGCCCGTGATAGCAGTCATAGGAGACTCTACGTTCTATCACGCCGGATTACCGCCGAGCATCAATATTGTCTACAATAAGGGGCACGCGGTAATTCTCGTCTTGGACAATCAATATACGGCGATGACAGGTCACCAGCCGCACCCTGGCACAGGACTAACCGCTATGGGTGAGCCAGCTGTGAGAGTGCCTATAGAGAAGCTATTGGAGACCATCGGGTACAAGACATATGTTATCAACCCGATGAACGTGAAGGAATCAATAAACATAGTTGCCGAGGCCCTTAAGAAGTACAAGGAGGGAGAACAGGTAGCGATAGTATCAAGGATGAAGTGCGCACTACAGGCAGTACGCAAGGCGAGGAAAGAAGGGATCAGACTGCCAGTCTACCATATAGTGGAGGACAAGTGTACGGGATGTATGGTCTGTGTCAAACTGCTTGCCTGCCCAGCCATAGTAGTGCCGAAAGGAGCCAAGAAACCGAAGATCCTAACAGAATTATGTGTTGGATGCGGATTATGTGCACAAGTATGTCCATTCAATGCGATTGAGATATTTAAGGAGGGATCACCTGACTGGCTAGAAGCCTGGAAATAATGGGGTGAAACCGGATGGCCAGGTATAATATACTTGTAACTGGAGTTGGAGGACAGGGCCTCCTAACCTTAGGAAGAGTAGTGGGAAACGCGGCTATATTGGCGGGTATAGATGCAACAATAGCTGAGACCCATGGCTTATCCCAAAGAGGTGGTAGCCTCATAGTTCAGATAAGGCTCGGAGATGGAGAATCACCGCTTATTCCCAGAGGTGCTGCGGACCTAATAATAGGGATGGAAGTATTGGAGACAGCGCGCAGGATAATCTATGCCAATCCGAACACTAGGGTAACTATGAATAAGTTCCTATGGCCGCCGCCTCTAGCCGACTATCCTGACCTAGAGCAGGTTGTCGGCAAGATGAAAGAAACTGGAGTAAAGCTTTACATGATCGACGCTAATAGGATATCTGAGGATGTAGTAGGCTCGGTCATATCAGCAAACATGGTGATGCTGGGATTTGCCTACGCGGTTGACAAGGGGCTGAAGAAACTATTCGATAAAAAACACTTCCTACAAGCAATAGAGAGGGTCTTCAGGGGCAAAGCAGTAGAGCTTAACAAGAAGGCGTTCGAGGCAGGGTATGAGGAGGGCTTAAAACAGACCTAATTTTTCGCTCAACCCGCCCACTCGGCTGATGTTCTTGCACTCTTTAACATTATATTTTCTACCAACGATCGAGTGTGTTGTGATTGATAGACTAAATAGGTTCGTAGTCAAGGTGTGGATAAATGGACAAGAGGCCTTGGCACACACCAACAATACAGGTAGACTCCAAGAATTTATCAGAAAGGGAGCTTTGGCCAGATGCATAGAGAAATACAGTGGTAAGACACAGTATAGGCTAATAGCCGTACAGGATCCGAGTATTATGGATCATAGGTATGCACTCATAGACACAAGAGAACAGATGAAGGGATTCGAAAATGCTGTCAAGCAAGGACTCATTCCTATTTTCAGAAAATGCGTGATCCTTAGACGTAATCCTAGAATTGGAGAAAGCGTGCTAGATTACAAACTCGCCTGCATTGATAAGGAGTTTTTCCTAGAAATAAAAAGCGCCGTTCAACGCAAAGACAAGTTTACAGCCACATTTCCAGATGCACCGACAATACGTGGAAGAAGACACTTAAAAGAAATAATTATGCTGATTAAGAAAGGGATCGGTGCCGGCGTATTATTTATTGCAGGTATTCCGGAAACAAAGTTTTTTACGCCCAACGATGATATAGATCCATCGTTCAGGGTTCTTCTCAGAGAAATACGGAGACTCGGAGGATTAATAGCTGGCGTATCGATGTACTACAATGCTGAAGACGAGATCTTAGTGCTTGAAAACCCTGAACTGGCGATACTGCTTTGAAAGTACTCGATGAGATAAGCTCTCTATTGTCGGCTGCATTCGCCCTTGAGGCTCTTGCACTAAAGCCAGGCAATGTACATCCATATGTTAGTATGCGCAATAATATGACGTATGAAGATTTCGTACTAACATCAACCATTATACAACCATATATTTTCAAGTGTGTTAAAAGGGGTTTCTATCAATGGAGAACACGTGCTGTTTTCGCTGATCTTCTGAGAAAAGCACTCAGCAAAGTAATTGATACGACCGGAGCAAATACATGTCTGGGCTCACTACTTCTAGTCATGCCTATAGCTTACTCAGCTGGTAGGATGCTCCGCTTGAGAAAAGATCTAGGTGAACATCATTCAATACTCAGGATCGCACGAGAAACCGTTATGAGTTCAACAGTATACGACGCGATAGAATTCTACAGGGCAGTCAGACTAGCATCACCCGGATATATTAGGAAAACGGATGATGTTGGAGAACAAGTAAACGTCTGGGATCCAAAATATAAGAGCAAATTATTGTTGAGAGGCGAGGGCCTCGGATACATTCTCGAGAAGACATGTAGTAGAGACATAGTGGCTTGTGAAGCAGTATCATACAGTATCACTAGTAAGTCTGTAGAGTTCTTTAAGCGCAGATTAAGAGCACATAGAGATTTTAGACGCGCTATCTCGGAGACCTATCTCTATATTCTGTCAAACAATATTGATACAATGGTTCTAAGATTAAGAGGATATGATGCCGCGCTAAAAACATCTAATATGGCGTCAAGAACACTTGAGAAAATAATAAGGATTAGCGATAATTGGATAAAAGAGGTATCAAGGCTTGATCAAATCTTTGCCGTTGAAAAAATATGTCCTGGATCGACTGCGGACATTATAGTCGCTGTATTAGCGACATTGTTAATTAGCAACTACAATAAACCATATACGATCTACAAGTGAAACAATAAAAAGAATAAACGGTGAAAACAATGATCAATTTAGAAGAACTAATTACTGCCACGTTCATGCTATTCGTTGTTATTGATGCTCCTGGCAATGCACCGCTATTTTATTTCTTTACAAAGGATCTAGAGCTAGACAAGAGAATACGAACTATAAGGAAAAGCATACTCGTTGCAACAGGTATTTTGTTCTTCTTCATTATAGCTGGAGATCTTGTTCTCAAATATCTTGGAATAACAGTTGATGACTTCAAGATAGCTGGGGGCTCCATACTTTTCATCTATGCGGTGCTAGGAATTCTGGGTCATACTGAAGCGGAGGAAGTATCAAGTGATGACCTCGCGGTAGTTCCATTAGCGACACCATTACTTGCCGGACCGGGAGCCATAACTGTCGTTATCTACATCAAGTATGCAATTGGTTTCCTCATGGCATTAGCTAGTCTTGCAATCAACATGGTTATAGCATGGATACTCCTGGAGAACGGTGGTAGACTATTATCCATGTTAGGGCGTCATGGTAGCATGGTTCTCAGTAAAGTTCTGGCGATATTATTGGCAGCATACTCCATAGCGTTGATCCGTGAGGGAATAATGGCTTTCGTGTATTAATCATTGAGCCCCGTAGATTAATTCATAAAGGGGGGTCATATTATACTGGTTGAAATAGGTAGAAGGAGGTGCAAGCCATGGCCGACGAACTACCGGAATCCATTAAGCTTAAGCTTTTGAAGAAAATGATGTCATCAATGGTGAGAAGTAAACAGTCAGAGAAGGATGAGCAGATTGATCCAGAGAAGCTTGTATGGAGTCGGTTATCGGATGAGAAAGCAGAGGAGCTGATGCGCAAAGCCAAGGCCTTGTACCCTGAAAAATACGAGTACGTTATTCGCGTTCTAGCACATCTGATCCAGCAGGGGCGGTTGAAAGAACTTGACGGCTATACTACCCTAGTTCTGCTGAATAGGCTTGGCATTCCCGTGAAACCTGATCTACGGATCAAGTTTGTTAAGCATGGAAAGGAAGTAGACATGAAAGAATATTTAGAATAATGATATCTCATGTGTCTATATTCTGTTTCTATATATGTATAACACTCTATATGGAGCAAAGGTTTAATAACCAACCATTACTCCATGTGCATCTATAGATAGGAAGGAGGCCAAGCCTTAGCTTTGACACTACGTTCTGAGTATTTATACCAGCACATGTTCCGCAAAGCGGATGGATTTGAAGAAGTTCCTCGTCTTAGAAAAATGAATACCAATGATATCGTGCATCGAATAGGAGTGTTATCTCCTAACAGGATATTCATTCATAACTACCCCATAAGCAATCCTTCAGCATTATTTAACCCGTCATTAATTATTGATGAGGGCACAGCATATCTTTACGCAAGGATAATCGTGGGTTATTACATGTATGTTTCAGCAATAGTGGAGATACCGATCCCATTAGAAGATATTGAGTCGGGCAATCTTAATCTCAATTATTATCCAGCACGCTTGGTTGTCTATCCATCCACTAGATACGATCTATGGGGCACAGAAGATCCACGTACATATAAGCTTGGAGATAAAGTCTATATGACATATACGGGAAGAACAATTAACTACTTCAACCCCTCAATAAGGATCGAGCGAACACTGCCTGTCACAGCTATCATGGAGGGACGTAATGATGCGAGTCATTGGAGAAAAATATATGTGCATCACCTCCCCGAGGAACTGAGATCTAACATGGTGAGTAACAAGGATGCATTCCTCTGGGAAATAAATGGCAAAAGATACTTCTTCCACAGACCACATATGAGCGATGAAAAATTCTATCTAGCCATAGGTAGTGAGGGAAACAAGTGGAAGGGTAGTGATGGCATTACAGAGATAGAGATAATAGATAATATCGAAGTCATGAGGCCCCCAGTCTTTGAAGATAAGGTTGGATGGTCAACGCCCCCCATCAACATAGGTTCTAACAAGATCATTGCATTCCTACATGGCGTCGACAAAGATGTTAAAGTCTATCGTTTATTCGCGGTCGAGCTAGAGTTCCGCAGGGATAACGTGGTTGTTAATGCTGTGACACCTAACTATATAATGGAACCCAAGCAACCCTACGAGATATTCGGTGATAGACCATATACAATATTCCCATGCGGGGCATGGAAGATTGATGATCATATACTCCTAACATATGGCGCTGGCGACTATATGGTTGGATTCGGCAAGATGTTGTTTGATGATCTGTTATCAGAACTCGATAAGGGAAGGATATTCTAGAGTCATATTTGTTATTCGATAAGACTATTTTTGTGAGAAAAAGGAGGAGAGAAAAAGAAGATGTTTTAGATAAGGTATAAATTATTTTACTTTACTCCATACATGGTTAGTGCTAATACTGCTGCCTTTGTCCACAGACCGTTTTCTGCCTGCTCGTACAGGACTGATCTCTTAGGGTCGTCGATGATCTCGTCGTCGGCCTCATAGTTCCTCATGATAGGCATTACGTGCATTAGGACTGCGTCCTTGGCCATTATGTCGAAGAGCTCCTTGGTTACTTTCCAGTCCTTGTATTTCTCGTAGATCTTTAGCTCTTCATCCTTGAACTTGCTGTAGCCTAGTTCCACGAGCTTTGGTGAAGCCCAATTCCTTGGGAATACTGCGTGTGCCCCCTCAAGTGCTTCCTTGTAGTTGTCCGTTATCTCTAGGCTCGCGCCATGCTCCTCTGCTAGCTGTTTAGCTCTCTCCACTAGCTTGGGGTCCAAGTCGAAGCCCGGAGGTCTTGCGATGACGACATCTACGCCGAATCTTGGGAACAGTATCATGTCTTCCTGTACGCTGCACCACCCACGGATCTCGGGACTATAGGCCCACATGATAACGTATTTCTTGCCCCCTGTCCTACCGAATTTCTCTCTGAATGTGTAGATGTCCGCCAGCCCCTGTGTTGGGTGGAACATGTCGTCGGCCATATTGATGACCGGAACATTTGCTGCCTTAGCGATCTCTCTAATGTAGGAGTTTCCTCTACCGTATATGTAGTCGATAGCCTTATCTAGAATTCTGACACCGATTCCATGGCCATACCTGTCATACATTGCTGCCACGTCTTTGACAGCTTCACCTACTTTCTCCTCCTTGCCCCAAGCCATTCTAGTGGTCTTTGCCTCGATGTATGCTGCATGACCGCCTAGATAAGTCATTGCTGCCTCAAATGCGGCTCTTGTTCTAGTTGATGGTGCGAAGAACAGCATGAAGAACACTTTTCTCTGCAGGATAGGTGGTATCTTCTCGACGCCATAGTAATGGGCTGTCCATTTCAGCTCTTCGGCTAGTCGGAGGGCGATCTCGAGTTGTTCGTCGGTCCAATCAAGTGTGGATATTAGGTCTTTGCCGCTTAGATCACGGACTAAGTGTCTCATGTAGTCCACTCTCCCATTAGGTTTTTCTCGTATATCTCTTAGTAGGGTAATAGAATAAATGAGTTTATTTGAGCTTATTTCTCGGTGATAAATCTATATTGAATTAATTCATATATGAGTAGAAGGGAGAGATAAAAAGAAGAAAAAGTATAGTATTTTGGTTGCTTACTACATAATATTTACTCGATAGGCCAGATAGTCTCAGGCTCTCTGCAGAGACCTGCTCTCTCGTAGAGGCTGTAAGCTGCTTTGTCGGCTTCTTTCAGTATTTCCTCCTCGTTGAGGGTCAATACTTTGCCGTTGAACATTACTAATTTGCCGTCTATTATGGTGTGCTTTACATCATAGCCTGTAGCGCTATAGACGAGATGCGATAATGGGTTATTGAATGGTTTGAGATGAGGCTTATTGAAGTCAATGACAATGATATCGGCGCGCTTACCGGGCTCTATGCTTCCAACCATATGATCTATCATTAATGCTTTTGCACCATTAATTGTCGCCATCTCAAGGACTTGTTCGACACGTATTGCCTTAGCATCGAGCGTTCTTAGCGGCTGGAGGAGCGCGGCATGCTTCATTTCTCGTAGTAGGTCGTAGTCGTTGTTGCTTGGCCCTCCATCGGTTCCAAGAGCGACGTTTACTCCCGCTTTAAGCATATCGCTTATACGTGCTGCTCCGCTGGCCAGCTTCATGTTGCTGCATGGGTTGTGGCTTACAGTGGTCTTGGTTTCTGCTAGGAGTTTTATCTCCTCGTCTGTGGCCCATACAACATGTACTAGCACTACGTTTGGCCCGGTTAGGCCTACCCAGTGCGCGAACTCTATTGGCTTCTTACCGAATTTTGCCATCGTGTACTCGACGTCGGCCTTTACCTCTGCCAAGTGCATGGTAATACCGGTCTTCAGCTCCTTTGCTTTCTCAGCCATTTTCCTGTATAGCTCTACGCTGACGGCACCAGGTGTTCTTGGCCCGAACCATATCCATATACGGTTGCCCCATCCATGATACTTATGGTATAGTCTGATCGTGTCTTTGTAGCTTTTATCGCCCAGCTCTACGAGTCCCTCGTGAAGAATGTTTTCTTCGAGTGCGTAGCCCGTCATATCCATAACGTGTCTAGCAACTGCTGCACGTATGCCGCTTGAGTGGAGGAACTCGATTATTTTATCAGGACCATACCTACCCACGAGCCCTGTCTCGAGGAAGGTTGTTGTGCCGGTCTTTATCATTTCCAGGGTTACTAGCTTAGCTGATGCAAGTGCTTCTTCGGGCTTATAGTTGCCCTGTAGGGGCCATACCCTGTCTTTAAGCCATGGTATAAGTGGTAGGTAGTCGGCGCATGCTCTGAGTAGGCCTTGAGCTAGATGGACATGCGTGTTTATCAAGCCGGGCATCACGATATCGTGTGGGTTATTATTGATTACTACATCGCTGTGGTGTCTATAGTCCTTGTCAAGTTGTTCTGCCTTACCAACAGCCCTTATTTCTCCATTCTCGATCGCAATTGCCCCGTCCTTGATTATTCTCCTCTTTGGATCCATTGTTATTATCCAGCCGCCACGCACATATATATCAGTCATTACTATAGAACCTCTGCTATTTTCTAGGAATAATCTCTGTATATAGAAGTAAATAATCATACTGAGAATGCTTACGGGTCAATATTTAATAGCAAGACAACAAAAATTATTCTAAAAACGCTTCACGACGGGATAAACCAATGGTTCTCCCACGGATATTCAGCTATGTAAAAGAGGAGAGAGCAAGACTTATTCGTACCGCAAGAGCTATAGAGCCCGCAACCCTTGTTATCAAAAACGTTAATATTGTGGCTACGACGACAGGCGAGATCCTAGAGAACATGAGCATAATTGTGTCTGGTAGACGCATAGCCTCCATAGTAAAGGGTGATCCGGAGAAATACATAGGGTTGAGAACAAAGATTATAGACGGTCATGGCCAATATGCTATGCCGGGTTTCACAGATGCACACATACATATCGAGTCAAGCCTACTGACACCTACTGGTTTCTCAATATTAGCCCTTAAACATGGTACTACAACAGTAGTCGCCGATCCCCACGAGATCGCAAATGTCTTGGGCGTAGATGGAGTCAAGTTATTCATCGAAGAATCACAGAACCTCCCAATGAAAATCCTAATAGACGTACCCAGTTGCGTACCAGCAACAGATCCAGCGTTCGGCCTCGAAACGACAAACAAGGTGATAGGCCCTGAGGACATCGCTGAGCTAGGCGAGCTTGAAGGCGTATATGGTCTCGGCGAGGTAATGGATTTTGTCAGTGTTACAAACGCCAGTGACTATGTACTAGAAAAACTCAGGATAGCTCATAATCTCGGCCTAGTAATAAATGGACACGCTCCACTATTGACTGGGGAAATGCTTGATGCGTATATCGATGCAAGTATATGGAGCGATCATGAGTCGACTAATCCGCAAGAAGCACTAGAGAAGTTGAGGAAGGGGATGTATCTATTCATAAGGCAGGGAAGCGCATGGCGGGATCTGGGAGCTCTTGTTGAAGTCATTAAGAACCCTAAGATCGACTGTAGGCTATGTGGATTCGTATCGGATGACTTAAACGTCATCGACTTATATGAGAAAGGACATATGGATAGAATAATTAATGAAGCCATAGAGTTGGGGGTTGACCCGGTCAAGGCAATACAATTCGCAACGATAGGTCCAGCGATAAGACTGCACATCGATGATCACATTGGAGTTGTCGGGCCAGCCAGGTTTGCCGACATAGTCCTGTCTCCAAGCCTTCAACGCCTAGAACCTAAAACGGTTATCAGTATGGGCGAGATAATATACAGGGACGGCGAGTTGCTCTATGATTTCGAAAGGCCTAGAATACCCGAGTGGGCTAAGAGAACAGTCAATATACCTCGAGAGATCAGGCCCGAGGAGCTTCTTATAAGAATTGGTGAAGCGGATAAAGCTAAGGTCAACGCTATTAAGGTTACTCCAGGCTCAGCGTTGACCGAGTTATCGGTTGAAGAGCTCCCGGTTAAAAATGGCTATATATCGTGTGATCCCGAGCGCGACATTATACACCTGGCCGTAGTCGAGAGACACAAAGGAACATGCAACATAGGGAAAGCCTTCATCAAGGGATTGGGTTTTAGAGCAGGGGCGATAGCGCAGACCATTGCCCATGATACCCACAATCTTGTAGTAGCTGGAAAATCGCCTGAAGATATGTCGGTCGCTATAAGCAGGGTTAGGGAAGTACAGGGAGGAATAGTAATCGTTGATTCAGGCGAAATTGTCGCTGAGGTAGAGTTGCCTGTTGCGGGGCTCATGAGCAATGAAGACCCATATACCGTGTACAGAAAGTTCAAGAGCCTGACAAGGAAAGTATCAAGCTATGGTGTTGAGTTCGAAGCTTTCTTTATGACGCTAGCGCTTGTTGCCCTGCCTGTCATACCAGAAGTGAGGTTGACGGATAGAGGACTCGTTGATGTAAATAGTGCGAGGATAATTGATGTCATAGTAAAATAACATGGTCTATTTTTCTCCTTCTTTCTCCTTCTTTTCAAGTGGAAGAATCCTAGCCTTATCAGAGACTATAGTTGATGTACCCTCAGGATCTATGAGAATAAATGTAAATGGTACCTCACCGTTCCGTGCTTTCTCAATCATTTTCTTCTTCTCGGCGCATGTTTCGGGTGGTGCATCGCCCTCCTCACACAAGAAGCTTGTTTTATCGAGGACATCGAGTAATATGCCCTCAATAGTTGTTATGTATCCGAGCGACGCTGGACCAGGAATGATCTCTACTCCGAGCTCGGGAATGACTATAGAAGCTGTTGAGGAGCGTACAACGAGCGCGTTAACATCATTGGGATCTCTGACTTCTACGACGATTTTTCTCGGGCCCTTAATCTCCGCTAACCGTACGTCGTTCCACCGGTATCCACAATTCACGCATTTTCCTGACGATATTATTATTTCCCCAACGAGAGGCATATCATATAAGAACTCCTCAATCTTAAAGTTACGCCTACATATCGGGCACTCAACAGTATACTCGAGTATTTTTCTGGGTTTCCTTTCAGACATTTCTTCAACACCTATACTGATTCGTTAGCTGGATGATACCTTATTAGGTGTGTACCATCACAGCTTGGTGCCCTGAAGAATTGTGGTCCTAGCCCCTCCCTACAAGTTGCCACGGTTAGGCCCAGGGAAACCGATACATCAATAATTGGTCTAAGAAGATGTTCACGTTGTTCTTTCCTAAGATACCTATACCCATGCATTCGTACACCCTCCTCAATGTAGAGTCTCCGCCAATACTTGGAATGTTCTGGGAACGAATTCATCATCCTGGAAAGGTTATCGGGCCTCGCCTTATATGTGGAGGTGACGATATGTTTTCCACCATTCTCCTTGATCCTGTGCACGAGCTCCTCGAGCATTCTAGGATCATCATTAATGCCGGGTATCACAGGATCTATTCTCGCCCCGACAGGAATGCCGGCTTTACTCAGGATTTTGATAGCCCGTAGTCTGCTTTGCGGCGGTGGGGCCCCAGGTTCAAGCTTTTTCGCCAATGAGGGATCCAGCGTGGTAATAGTGATCATTACGGCCGAGGGGGTCTTTAGTAATAGATCGATGTCCCTTATGACAATGTCCGACTTGGTTGTGATCAATATTTTCAGAGCCCTACGCGATAATAGTTCAAGAGCCTTCCTGGTCATCATCAACCATTTCTCGATGGGTGGATACGGGTCACTGCTCGTGCTCAGCTCGATGACAAGCCTAGGGTCAATGCGTCCAAGGTCCCTCGACAATTTTCTTAGGAACTGCCTTTTTGGCCGGCTCGGCCTCTGCCCGATATAGGAGGTTGCATAGCAATATAGGCAGAAATGACTGCATCCCGTATATGGGTGTAGGCTGTATTTTCTAGGACAAGTACATAGTGGGCTTCCCCAGGGATCGAAAACATGTACTACCTGAAGACGCACCAATATATCGCACCAGAGAATAAGCAGGTGTACCCCGCCCGACCGACCCCCCTCATATCCATATCCCATGACGGGGTCTCAGGGAGTGTGAGGAGGCGGGGCATTATTAGAATATATTGAGGTAGGGGTTAAAGTTTACCGCTTAGCCATAGTCTATAAGGTTTTTATTTTGATCTCTAATGAAAATTCATGGTGATACAGGGGTTGGTTACCGGGATTGTAGGAATTGCTATGACCGAGATAGCTGAGTTCGTTACCCGTGCAATTGATTCTATAAAAGACCACGAAGTAGAAAAGATGATTAATACATTGATAGAAGCTTATGGCGGCCACAAGATCCTCGTCATGGGTGCTGGCCGCAGCGGCCTAGTTGGTAAAGCATTTGCAATGAGATTACTGCATCTTGGCTTCCAAGTCTATGTGCTGGGCGAAACAATTGTTCCAAGGATCAGTGAGGGCGACGTTGTTATAGCGATCTCAGGCTCCGGGCGCACTAAACTCATAGTAACAGCGGCCGAGGCAGCCAAACAGGTTGGAGCAAAAATCATAGCTATCACGAGCTATCCTGACAGCCCTCTCGGAAGACTTGCCGATGTGGTGGTCGTCGTTCCGGGTAGGACAAAGATTGCGGCCGAAGAAGACTACTTCACAAGACAGATACTAGGCATACATGAGCCTCTAGCCCCGCTCGGAACTTTATTCGAGGACACCGCAATGATCTTTCTAGACGGGATAGTGGTTGGGCTCATGAAGAAACTCGGCAAGACAGAAGAAGATCTAAGGAATGCTCATGCCAACATAGAGTTCTAATTTAGCAACTGATAGGCTCTGACAAAGTCATCTTAATAAGCGGTTTAGATAGTTTCTTTTTTACAAGGTGACACCATTGATAGAGAATAAGAGATCAATTGATGCCGGCTACGCGTTGTTGTTAGGGATATTTATTGCCAGCCTTGTATCGGCTAACTACTTAGCAGCTAAAATAGCTGTGCTTGGCACCATAGCTCCTAACATTACGCTTCTCGTTCCAGCGGGAGTGGTTGCATATGCCGTTACGTTCACTGCGACTGATATTATCGGCGAAGTCTACGGGAAAAAGGCCGCATCAATGGCTGTTATGATAGGATTATTCATACAGTTTCTCATAATGTTCTATTCATTAATAGCTCTACTCATGCCGACAGCTCCTTTCCAGGAAAACTATAACGTGTTCTTTAACAAGGTTTATGGTGTAACTCCAAACATAGCGTTGGCAAGCGTACTCGCGTATCTTGTAAGCCAGAACCATGATGTCTGGGCATTTCATTTCTGGAAAAGATTGACCCATGGTAAATGGTTGTGGCTGAGAAATAATGCTAGTACTATAGTGAGCCAGTTAATCGACACGACAATATTCATAACGCTGGCTTTTGGTGTTTTTCCCATATTCCTTGGAGGAGTCTCCATTCCGTGGAGCCTAATACCGTTCACGATTTTAGGGCAATACGTTGTCAAAGTGATGATAGCATTATTTGATACGCCATTCGTATATGCTGGCGTCTATCTGCTCAAACGCCTTGGCCTCCATGATATAAGCCTGAGCGAAGTGGTTCCAAGTGCAAGGACTGTTCAGACTAGATGACAAATTGGGTAGAAGACTTGTACTCATACTGAAAAACTATCCATGCTCTTGGGGAAAATGTAGTTTTTGCCCGTTCCACCTCGAACAATCAACCAATACCTGGGAGATAATAGTCTTCAATAGAAGAATAGTGAGAGAGGGTATTCGGGTAGCCAATAGGGAGAATTATGAACGCATCGCTGTTTTTAATGGTGGGAGTTTCAGCGAACTACCATACGATACCGTGAACGAACTAGTACCACTAGCCAAAAATAGAATATTCGAGATAGAATCACGGAGTAATTTCATCACGGGTGATTTTGTGAATAATCTGCTCAGACTATTGGCCCCAAGAAAACTAGTTATAAGAATAGGGTTCGAGGTCGCCGATGAAGAAATACGTGAGAAATTCCTCAGAAAAGGTATGCCGAATTCCGAGATCAAAAGGATTCTATGGATAAGACAACGCCTAAGAAAAGAAGGGCTACCAGTCGAGTTCTGGGTCTATATTTTGTTTGGAATAGAATATATACCTGAAGAAAAGGTTGTTGAGTCAGTGAAGTTCTTCAAGAAATACTTTGACGGAGTAATAGCTATCAAGTATAAGAAGTATTTACCAGAACACCCGGAAGAAAAACCTGTATCAGAAAAACTAGCTCGTTTCTTAGAGAGAGAGGCGGACTTGGTTGATTGGGGTGGTGAGGAATGGGAGATCGGGGAAAAGAACTAAAAGATCTCGAGGTTGTATGGGACGGCAATAATCTGGACTGGATCAAACCAAAAGAATGCAGAGAATATCTCAGAGGAGTAGGGCTCAAATACCTTCTAAACGAGTACTTCGAGGAAGGCTTCAAGAAATTACTTAGAGAGTACAGGCCGCAGAGACACTATCCTGTAGGTCTCATAATGCCGTGTAGCTATGGGAAACCATATAGTAACAGCTACATACACTACATTATTAGAAAGAGTATAGTGGATCTCTTAAGACAGGGCAAAATACACGAGATAATCGTTACAAATGCTGGTGTTGTCCCTAGAGAACTTGATGAGTACTGGCCCTACGTGGCCTACGACTGGAACCCCATCTATGAGACTCCTGAAATAAAAGAATGGTATACAAGGGTATTGGAGAAGAGGCTCAAGGAGTATATAAGTACATTCCGTAGCTACTATGATAGATTCGTAGCATATCTGCGCTGGAACAGTGATAGCTGGAAAGCAGTGGAGAAAGTATCGCAGGAGCTGGGAATAGAGATCCCTAATCTCGCGCCTAAAACAGTGCCACGCGAAGAAATAATCGAGGCATCCCTGAACGGCCTGTATGAGGACGAAGATATAGTATTGATTACAGAGACGTCCCTGAAGAGTTTAAGGGAAAAACTCGTTAAGCTCCTAGGCGAGTAATAGCTCTTTTTGTCTAGGAGAGTATTTCCTCTATGAATCTCCCGTTTTCATAGATTAGGTCTCCATCTGCATAGACTCTGTGTTTCTTCATGTCCTTAATCATATCCCAGTGTATAGCACTGATATTCTTGCCTCCACACTCAGGATAAGCTGCACCCAACGCCATGTGGATAGTGCCGCCTATTTTCTCGTCAAACAATATTTCTTTCGTGAACCTTGTTATGTTATAGTTGAGGCCGAAAGCTATTTCCCCGAGCCTTTTCGCACCATCATCGGTCTCAAGCATCTTCTTAAGGAACTCCTCGCCTCTCCTTGCCTTTGCTTCGACAACAACTCCTTTCTTGAACACTAGCTTTACACCCTCCACTTCTACTCCTCTCCATATGGCTGGATAATCGAACTCCACCCATCCATCGACGCTGTCCTCGATGGGTGCTGAGAAGACTTCTCCTCCCGGCATGTTGTAGTGTCCATCGTCATTGATCCATTTGCGCCCATCAACTCGTAGGGTTAGCTCGATTCCGGGGCCAACATATTTTAGCTCGCTAACCTTGTTTAGGAAATTAGCGATTTTCTCTTGCTTCTTGCCTATCTCGGTCCATGCCTTAACAGGATCGGGTGAATCACTATAGGTTGCATGGAACACGAAGTCCTGATAATCCAGTATACTCATGCCTGCTTCCTGCGCTAATGCTCTTGTCGGGAAGGGTGCTACAACCCATTTTAGCTCTCCCTTCGCGCTCCTCTGCATGAAGATCATGTTTAGCTCTCTCCTAGCCTGGCTTCTCTTCTTGAGTTTCTCAGGATCAATCCCCATCAAGGGCTTCGTATGGCTTGGGCTCAAGATGTTTATGAAGGCATTGACTTTCTCTACAATCTCCTTTTCGATCAGACTTACATGGGAGAGCACATCATCGGTAGCATACTTGTAGAAAACCTCACTGATCGATTCGTCTCCCAGATTTATCATGAGCGGGTAAGCGCCTTTCTGGACAGTATGTTTCACTATTTCTCTAACTAGTGGTAGCGCCTCTACGCCTCCGGAAATAACGACTTCTTCCCCCTTCTCAAGATAGACACAGTACTCTGTTATTAGCCTGGCTAAATTACTGATCCTTGGATCAACCATGTTACTTCACCATATAAATTGAATACGGGGATAAGGGTATATTATTTTCCCAGGACAGTAATTGGCTTAAAAACAAATCCGTTAAGAAGCCGATATCATTATATCGGGATAGCCTATTAGGCCTTGTTCATGGTGATGAGATTTTGAGTCTACAGGGCAGACGTGTAAATTGGTTGGCATATTTCTCGCTTTACAACATAGAGTTAGAGATCCTAATCAATGCTTTTGTCACCATCTATAATGAGATGAGGGCCTGTACGATTAAAGATTTAACAACTCCGCATGTATTCGAAAAACTTAATCCGAGCTTAGTCGACAAACTAGTGGGTAAGGGTGTTCTGAAAAAGTTTAGAAAAAGCGGAAACACATACTATACCTTAACTAGCAGAGGCCTGAAGGCATTCTTTATCACGGTTTCACCGATCGTTAGAGTGATAGATAACAACGAGGGTAAAACACTCCAAGAGATCGCTGGGGAAGTATCGAAACACGTGTTATTCGGCGGTATACATAGGGTCTACAAAACCCATCAAGGTCTAGTAAAACGTATCCTAGATATACTGGTCGCAGTAAATTTGCTCCGTTTACAAGATGGCCTATACTATCCCGTGTCAGAAGAAGAACGAGCCAATGCCATTGCAGAGATGCTGAGCAGGATAAGCGGTGTTGCAACGCTGAGGAGAATAGAGGATATTGTACGCACAATAGTGCAGTCTATAGGAATAGATCAGTCAAGGATAGACGAGATCATCGCAAACATAGTTAGCCATGGTATAGTGATAGGAGACCGTGATCCCAGGAGAGCATTGCTGGAACTCCTCCTAAAAGTCAGGAATTTAGCGGCTGAGAAGCTGAGGAGCGGTAGAGTATTAGAGGCAGCAGCATATGAAGCCATAGGCCTCGAGATAATAAGGAGTCTTGAAAGGCTTGGTGTCGAGAACAAGGAATTAAGAGAAAATAAGTCCAAGTTCTTGTTCCACTTCTACGAGGCGCTCGGCGATTATTTCTATCAGAACCTAGCATTTGATGCCGCTAGGACAATATATCACTGGGCAGTGTTGGCAGCACAAGATACACCGGCACTTGCTAGGGATGCGCATCGTGCCAACGCCAAGTATCTTCTGAGCCACGCACGAAGCCTGGCCTCCAAGGGAAGATACGAGGAGGCCCTTGCGAGACTGGATGAGCTAATAGGATATTATAAGTCGACGGGAGCCCTTAGAGAGGCACATATAGCTGAGGCATTAAGAAAGGAGTACATGGCGGAAATAGAGATAAAGCGTAACAAGCCCTGTCATGCTAGTAGGTCTTGGATTGAAGCAGCCTCGATATTCGATGATCTAGGAGGCGAATATAAGAGCAAAGCCCAAGCACTAAGAGTTAAATCCCTAATAAGCAGGGCCGAATGCATAATGTTCAATGAGAAAAAGATAGAGGAAGCTGTAAAACTCCTCGAGCAAGCAAGTAGGGATGCCGATGAAATACTTAGTCCTCATCTAAAGAATGTCGCAAAAAGCATGCTCCACGAGGCAAAGGCCTCGTTGGCCGTGTCAAAAGGAGATCTATTGCTGGCCAGCAAAGAATATGGGGAAGCTGCTAGGTACTACGATCTACGAGAATACACTCCACGCGCCCTCCTTAATTATGCAAGGAGCTATAAGTTCAGAGCCTATCACAGGATTACGAATGGAATGATCGATGAACCCTTATCTGATCTAGAGAAATCTGTTGAGAAATATCTTGAACTCATAAGGCTACTAAACGATAGACTAAGATCTGGTAGATCCGTTGATTACTACCTGCTCAAAGAAGGGATAAAAGGATATCTGGACTCAGTAGCCCTGATAAGCATTATTCAAGCCCTCAAATTAATGGCTAGCTCGCCCATACCTAACAAGTATATATTATCGATGATCAGCGAGAAACTCTATGCGACGTTATCATCCCTTGTTGATGCTGGGAGATGGACCGAGTACGAATTCGTCCTTGAAGCATATATGCTGGTCACGGAATTCCATAGATCAAACAATGTGGACGAGCTAGTCAATATTCTCGGAGAACTGGCGCTCATACTCGACACCCTCAGTACAAAAGCACGTGAGCTAGAATCGCCTAGAGCCCGTGTTATAATATACTCACTTCTAAGACTACTAGCCAATATGAAGTCCAGTCTAGAGGTAATAACAAGATATGTTGAGGAATTAGGAGGCAAACAAGCGGGGATGTCCGCCCCGGAGCGCTAGCCTCTTCATCCACTCCCCGGGGACACGGGTTGTCAGGCCCCGATCCTACGGAGCGATGGAGGTAAAGCAATAATATCACTAAAACGTTATTGTGTCTACATGATATTTATTTAGCTGTGCAGGCACGAGCAGGGTTTATGGTGAAAAATTTTGACTGGAGAGCAGGCCAGTAAAGTAATTTATGTATCTCCTAGACAGTACAAGATTCTGAAAATACTTGCTGATTCTGGCAGGACTTTAGATGTGAACGAGATCAGTGCTGCTCTTGGTCTTAGAAGAGAGGACTTAATGAGAGATATCGCTGAGTTAGAAAACAAAGGCTTATTGATAGTTCAGCGCTCTGTCTTTAAGACGCCCGTACTAACTGATGAAGGTAAAGAAGTGATCGAGAAGGGTCTCCCCGAGGAACAAGTACATAGGTTCATGTACAGATGTATCGATAAACCTGTTCCGAAGTTTCTTGAATGCGTTGCCGAGCAGTCTGGACTAGATCATAGGATGGCCAGGATAGGTTTACAGCATCTTGTGCGAAATGGTTGTCTGAGGATTATCAAAGGCGTCGTAAGAATAGGCGATGAGAAGAAGTGTTTTAGAGCATTGGAGGAAGCGGCCTGGATTAGATCAGCTCTTCTCGAAGTCCCGCGGAGCGGCAAGATAGCTGATAAGATGATCAGTCTTCTTCGGAGAAGAAAGCTTATTCAGGTAGAGCGCGTGACTAGGATAGTAGTTGAACCCATTCCTGATCTGAAGAGCCTCATAGAAAGAGGACATATCAAACCCTTCGAGGTCATAACGGTCATAACACCTAGTATGGCTGAAAAATTGGACGAGCTATACATAAAAGAGTTTGATCTATCTATAGAGCCCCCGAAACCTAAACCAGCTAGACTGAACGCCTATATGGAGTTTCTCGACATGGTGAGAGAAATACTCGTGTCCATGGGTTTCGAGGAGGTAAAGGGGCCTCATGTTGAGCTAGAGTTCTGGAACTTTGACGCACTATTCCAACCCCAAGACCATCCCGCAAGGGAGATACACGATACCTTCTTCGTAGACACAGATTTCCGGGGACACCTACCTGAGGAACTGCTTGAGCGTGCAAGAAGTGTACATGAGAGAAGCTGGAAATACAAGTGGAATCCTCTGAGAGCATTACGCCCAGTTCTAAGAAGCCAAACAACAGCAGTATCAGTACGCACGATCTACGAGAAAGGAGAAGGAGAATACAGGGCCTTCAGCCTAGATAGAGTGTTCAGACCTGAAACCCTTGATGCCAAGCACGCCATGGAGTTCTATCAGCTCGACGGAATAATAGTGGGTAAAAATGTTAATCTAAAACATCTACTAGCGTTCTTCAAAGAGTTCGTCGCGGCCCTCGGCATAAAAGAAGTATGGTTTAAGCCCGGATACTTCCCATTCACTGAACCAAGTGTGGAGGGCTTTATCAAGCATCCGACACTGGGATGGATAGAGGCTCTTCCAGGCGGAGTGTTTAGGCCCGAGGTAATGGAAATACTGGGTGCGCCAGGCGTTAAAGCGATAGCCTGGGGTATAGGTATTGATAGACTGGCTATGGCTGTTTTAGGGATAGACGATATACGTGATCTATTTACGAGCGATTTACAGCTCCTTAGAAACCTTCCAGAACCCATAATACCGTTCTTCGTTAGGAAGACGAGTGCAAGAGATGTTGAAGTCGTAAGTATTCCGAAATAGGGAGCAATAATGACAAATATGTATGTTGTAGATACAAGCGCTTTTACCGATCCCCGTCTCCGCGAAAAACTGGGAACGAGTACCTTGGCCGAGACTGTAGAAGCCATCGCAGAGTTATTAGCGAGGGCTCGGGCAAGATTAGGTTTAGAACTATACATTCCCCCAACTACAGCGCAAGAACTCCGTAGGTTTCTTCTAAGAAACGATGTAAGCAGGGATATTGTTGATAAGGTAATATCTGTCCTCACAATAAGGAGTCCTGATCTATATGGGATGAAGTTGCCAGCCATTATACTTAGCAACTGGATCAAAGAGCTCAGAACAAGAATTACTAAGGGGCTACGTGTTGCTGAGGATATGATCAGGAAAACCATAAGGCGTGGCTATGAGGCGAGAGCCGAAAACGAGTTAGACGAGATCCTTGCAGAATCCATACATGATCTTCGTGAGAAATACCGTGAAGCAACTAGAAAAGGAATCGTAGACACAGACGTAGATCTAGACATTATCATACTAGCCCTTGAATTAGGGGCTGAAGTAATTACAAATGATGAAGGCATAATGAAGATGTGCCGAGAACTTGGTGTAAGATATATTGACCCAGTTAGCTTCATTAATCGCTTAGAGATGATGTTAGAAAATATTACCTAATGATAGTGATGAATATTGGAGACTACTCCCCCCTCTCACGAGCTACAATTCTTCCTGGTACTCTTACTAAAACATATACTTGCTACCCATGTGAGCTACGATAAGGCTTTCAGGGATATTTCGACAAGGTATGCAGTGCCGAAATGGTTGTTGAAAACTTTTTATAAGGTGGGGTGGTACTTTATCTCATACTATTACGGTATAAGATGGCTATCTGCAAAGAACGGATACGGTGTACACCCGGCTGGACTAGCAGCTTATTTTGCATCACTGGGGTTCAGCATTAAACAGCTTCAGAGAAAACTGAGAGAGGAAGCATCAAAGCTCTCTCGCTCTAAAAGACTTAGCATCCTATATGGCTTTCCGGAATACCTGATAAAGGATCTATTAGAGATTATGGATAGTCGTGAGCTTGAGAAAATGTTAAGAAAAATGAATGAAAAAAGACGTTGGCTCAGGATAAATACACTTAAAATTTCCGTAGAGGAAGCAATTGATCTATTGGAAAGGAATAACCTCATAGTATCACGCTCTACGCTCGTTAAATACATGGCGTTTGTTGAGTACCCAAAGTGGGGTTCTCTAAAAAATCTAGATGTTATTAGAAAAGGAGTCGTTGTTCCCCAAGACCTTGCAAGCGCTCTGGCTATTGATATCCTACCTTTGGAAGAACACATGAAGATATTAGATGCATGTAGTGCACCCGGGAATAAGCTCAGTCAGATCTTTATGCTCACAAATAATAGAGTCACCGCCTTAGCTGTCGATAAGTCTCTGAAAAGACTAAAAGTCGAAGATGAATTGCTCAGAAGGCTTGGAGTGAACAAGCATCTTGTAACTCTTATAAATGGAGATTCATCCATTATTAGCATAAACGGAAAAGAATTCGATCTAGCCTTGGTTGATGTTCCTTGTAGTGGAAGTGGTGCTGTATCATCCGATCCTGCCATCAAGCTAAGTATTATGAGGAGAGATAAACTAAGACATTACCATGAGATACAGTATTCCATCCTTAAGAATCTCCTGCTGAGCGGTATTAGTGCAGTAGAATATATTACATGTAGTATTCATCCTCTTGAAGGAGAGATCGTTGTGGAGAGATTAATGAACGAGGGCCTGGCCGAGCCGATCAAAATTAATGATAAAAGACTAGCTAAATCTTATCCCGGCTTTAAGTCATCAAATAGAACTGCAAGGATTATGCCCCACATACATAATTCGCAGGGATTCTTTGTCGCAATACTGAAAAATACGCGTAGGTAGATTAGCAGTGAGTATAAAATGTATTTATGGCCCACACCCTAGTAGGTGTTGGGGCTATTCCCTGGGAATAGACCCTCTTATGCCACCGAGGAAATGCCCATATAATTGCATCTACTGTCCGATTATGCCGTGGTTTTATAAGAAAACACTCCAGCCCCAACTATATGTTTCTCCTGACAGGATCGCTGAAGAAATAGAGGGATTCATAAAGCTGAATGGATGTGTCTTTAACACTATCATGATCTGGGGTATGGGTGATCCTTTGCTTAATTTCCACACACCACTAATTGTTGACAAGATCAGGGAGATTTCCTCCGATTATGGATGCCCTAACCAGATCGTATTAAGGACGACCGGGTACTTGTTGAGCGAAAAATGGGTCCAGCCTATATTCAGCAAAATAGACTATATATTGATACCCCTCGACGTAGTAGGAGAACATCGTGGAACCCTAATCGAGCCTGTTGAGAAAGCTAGAATAGGCTTCTTGAAAACAGTGATTCGTTCTCTTCCTAGGTATGCTAGACGTAAAATACTAGCCGAAATCAATCTATTCAGAAACGATTGGTTTAATCCCAGTAAAACACAGTACCTGCTCGAGCTCGCTGCGACACTTAGAAATATAGGCATAGCCGAGGTTTTACTCAAAAGTATCAATAGACCTGGCAGAACAACAAGTATAAAGCCTCTTAGAGGAAAACAGATCGATAAGGTTAGGAAGATCCTCGAGGAAGAAGGCCTAGATGCGAAGATATGCTCGTCGAAGCCCGAGCAGAATATTGTATTAGCTGGAGACATGGAAGAGCAGATCTATAATCATGTTTTAAGAAAACCTCTGAGCGTGAAAGAGATCATCATGGTGTATGGGAATGAAGGCATAGTCAGTGCGGAGAGACTTGTTGAGCAAGGAAGACTGGAGAAGATTAATTGGTCTACAGAAATCTATTTTATAGCGAAGAAAAGCCTCGATGTGTTCATGGGTGAATAATATTGGAAGAACATACGAATGAGCGGGCTCTCAGCTTAGAGGAGCGAGTAGTTCTACTTGAGAAAGAAGTAGGGGAGATAAAGGAAAGAATCCGCCGATTGGAAAAACTGGTTGACGAGTTATTTGTCTTTATCCGTTCGCATGTTTGATCTACGATCAAATAGTATGGATACTATCTCAAATAATAGGGCCAAGAATCCCGTTATCCCTACGATTATTCTGATCTCCTCAGCTGGATCCAGCTAAGACCCCTCCATACAATATACTCAATACCACTCTTCAGCCTGATCCTTACTTTGTCCGGGATCATGCCGTGAGTGTCGATCTCATTCCATCCCTTCCTCAGATCCTGGATGATAGTGTATTCTGCTTCTCTGCTCTCAAATATAATCTTGGCGGCATCTATGTTGAATGGTGACCATATATACGCGGTTGTGCCGGATACTCTTAGATGGAACGGCGGTATGTCGAAATCTGCCAGGATTTTTGCTCTGATCTCCTCATATATAGGTCTACGACGACTTCTAGCAATTATTGATATCTTTGCCTGATAAATACCGGTTTTGGCCCATAAAATGTAGAGCGGTACGACCTTTCTACCTACATGTAGATCGTGGTATATTGTTGTTGTTCCAAAGAGGTTCCTGTCATCACTTGTAGCCACAATATATAAATCATCAAGTTCTACCAGCGGATCAATAGTTACGGGGACGAAAGGACCAAGTACGCCAGGCACTATCTTTGGTTGTATCCTTATCTCTCTGAACGCGCTCTCAAGCTTCTTAATAACGATCTTTATATCTTCGATTATCGGTAAGAAACCAGGTATTTTAACAAGAACTGTTGCAGTGTAGGTTCCAGGGGGACTCCCCCTGTCAACGATCATTATTTTATTACCCTCAGAGATCACTCTTAATTGTGCTCGGGGTTTTCTGATAAGCTCTACAGCTGGTGTAACCTCCATTATTTCATATTCTGCTGTGCCTCCCGAGGCTATTTCGAAGTCTTTGATCCTAAAACCAATCGACTCCGCAAAATTGGCCTGTATTACATGAGGTACTTCGTCTGGAGATATGTAACCAATTAGTGCTGTTTGTTCATCCTCGCTCTTCTCATAAATGCTAACCCCATTTATTAATCCTGGGATCTTATATCTACCTATAAGTCTGAACTTGTTCATTATTCTTTCATATATGTAGAGTATATCATTCGTTGCGACTCCTAGATATCGATAGCCGAGACCAGCTGCTGTGATCTGCTTATCGAACTCCTGTTTCCATAGAGGAGAACCCGTCTCAACATTTATCACGTAGAGCTCTTTAGCCTTGAAGGCAATGATCTCTTTATTCTCAACCGCAATAAGAGGTGTATGCACATTTTCCCCCAAAGTTTTTCTCCACATGCTCGTAGCGCTCTCCAGATTCACCCCTATTAGTTCGTAGCCGTTGTTGAGAACAACGTGTTCGCCATCATAGTATGTCATTGCGCCTGGAACGCGATATCTTTCAGATATAACTGATTTAGGCAGAACATGTTTTTTCCATTCACCCGTAACAAATGCATTGACAACTATGTCATCCTTTCTGATTTCTAAATAGGTGAACCATTTCCCATTCCAGCCCAGTGGTACCCCATTACCTACTTTCTTCGTTGCGAATTTACCAGGTGATTTTTCATATACTACTATATCTTCGCATCTCTCATTGTTGGACGTGACTGATCTAATATAGGCCACAAGCCTATCTCCCGATAATCCGACATCTATTCTTCTCGGGACACATATCTTCTTCGAGATAAAGCCTGTCTTGTACTCTGTTAGCTCGTAAATAGGGTTAGCCCCCTCCAGCACAATGAAGCTATGAGTATAGTCTGGGAGCTGGATCGCAATGCCTATCCTCTGTATGGTTCCAGCAATATTGTATATCAGACCATAAACAGATGCGAGACTCCTTTCATTATGGAATAAGTGATAAACTCCTGATACCTGCTTTAAATAGAATCTCTCCAGCCCACCTGTTCTGGCATAAACAAATGCACGACTATATGCTAACCCCGGGTAAACCTCCTCTTTTCCCTTAAACACATATACTTGCTTTGGCCTGCTGGGCTCCGGCTCTTCTCCTAATATGTTCTCTTCTATTATCATTGGCGAAATAAATATTCTTTCAACCAATTATCACACCTACTGAGCTAATATGCTAATAAGCCAGCGCGTCAATGTTACTACTGTGAACGTAACAGTTTTACATAGTTCATAGTATTTTAGGATAAATATAAAGGTATTAACACCATGTAATTGGAGGCGCATATATTGCCTATTACACATGTATGGACAAGGAAGTTTCCAGATTATTGTAGCCTCGATGGATTTAACATTGATGGTGAATGGCTAATAATAAAGCTGTATTGCGTTGATAAAATGATTGAGTATAGGATCAACTCGATCAGTGGGAAGACAAGCATTAATACACTAGATGAGGTGGAACTGAGGGGGACGGTTGAGCGAAGACGCGAATTCTTCACATTTCAGTGTTTTAAGGGGTATAAAAAGAAGGTTTGGGGTAAGATCGTAAGAGGCCTTGACGCTAAGATGGAGTGCCGTAAAGATATATGTGTGGCAGCAATACTATCTCCAAATTATACTTTGGAAATTCAGGTCTACAGCGTGCATGGGGACATACTCGAGACAATAGGTTTGGGTAAAGTGTTTTCTTTCGATATCGCCGCGACTGAAAATATCATTGCGGTGACTACTCACGGATTCACGGAGGACAATACCGCGTCGGTAATATTTGATGCATCGACAGGCGCCATTATCGATGAGTTATCGAGATTTGGGGGGTATCTTGTCTCCTCACCAGACATGATATTTATTATCAGTGAGCAGGAGGGGAAGCTCTATTGTCGCGGCTATAACAATGATGGTGAGGAGGTTATAAGCGATGAGGGAGTGCCGTTATTCATACCGTTTAATCCCATACCTCATAGGATATCGGGGATGGACAGGTTTAGCTCTAAACAAGTTGCTGTAATGGATAGAAATGAGATCCGAGCCTATAATCTCATAGATTATTCTATAGATTATACTGTTACTAGGCCTCCATTCACAAGGGGAGTATACAATATCAACCCAGACGATTTAAGCGTTACAGCATTATCAGTCATAATGGGAATGCCCGTTATCGCGAACTATGATTTTAGAGGAGGCATAAGGTGGTCGAGCCACATCATAGGCAATATTTACTACGTATTGGTGGCCTCGGATATCGTTGCTGTACATGAGCAAATGAAAAGAAACGCTATCACAAGACTATACAAGATAAAAGACGGATACCTTGTACAGGAAGAAGTGTTCGGTCCAAACGTCATGCCTATAATAGCGAGAAAAAGCTACATCTTACTAACTGATGGAAGATTAATTGCCTCATATATGTTGGAGTGAGGAGAGATTGTATCAAGAAGAAACATTTATACTTGGACTTGTATCCCTCTTAGTACTTGCTAAGATCCTCGAGATACCGTTTAGAAAATACAGGCTTCATCCGGTTGCGGCCCACGTCATAGCCGGGATTGTACTCGGCCCGTACGTTCTGGGAATTGTATATCCATCCCCAGAGCTAATGGGTATAGCCTCCTTCGGCTTACTCCTATTAATGTTCTATACAGGCCTAACAACTGATTTTAGAGAACTCAGACGTCACGGAAGCGCCGTAGTGCTTATGGGTACTATGGGTGCCACAACCACCTTTCTCTTAGTTCTTGTAGCGTCTCTGTTCCTCGGTGTCGGCTTATTAGCAGCGGTTTTCCTTGCCGCAATACTATCTAATACTGCGACCGAGACGGTGGCCGCCATTGTAGCGCATAGAGGCGATGTTAAAAGTAAGAGCTTGCTTGTTGGGGCGAGTTTTGTCGATGACATTATGGCCGTGTTCATTATAGGCATTATAGCCGGGCTAAATCATGGAGTCGTAGATCTAAAATCTCTCGTTATACTATCAATAAAAACAACTGTTTTTCTCGCAGTGATATTCTATATTAGCGGCCTTC
Organism: Desulfurococcales archaeon; assembly: GCA_015520735.1. Taxonomy (GTDB): domain Archaea; phylum Thermoproteota; class Thermoprotei_A; order Sulfolobales; family Desulfurococcaceae; genus JAADCY01. The sequence goes on along the minus strand of WAPN01000021.1, from coordinate 75,460 downwards.
TATCGAGAAGATTCATGGGATTCTATAAAACGATCAGCCGCAACTACTTATGGTTTGCCACATCCTGTATAATACTAGCTCTCGGCCTTGCCTTTCTCGCGAGAATGGCTGGTTTAAGTGAGCTTATCGGCGCATACCTGGCCGGCATATTGATCGGTAGGGGGAGAGAATTCCATGACCCATTCCTTAGGACAAGGATAGCTATCTCTGAATTCATAAGCGATTTCACAATAGTGCTAGATGTTATATTTATACCATTATTCTTCACATACATAGGAGTAGTATATGTCCCCAAAGCAGTGGACCCATTATTATACGCTACACTCCTAGCAATGGCCGTATTCGGCAAATTCGTTGGAGCAACGCCAATAGCATATAAAATACTCAGGGATAAAAGAAAAAGCTTAGCAGTAGGTCTCGCAATGTCGGGAAGAGGTGCGCTCGAAACAGCACTGCTTAACCTTGGCTTATCAATAGGAGTAATCAATCAGACATACTATAGTACAGCCGTAACAGTAGCTATAACCACAACTATTCTAGCCCCTATTCTCTATATGATCGCTTATCCGAAAGAATAGAGAAAAGAGCTCAGCCAGGCCCGTCAATTCATCCCCGGAGGACGGGTCATCCCTTCTAAGCCTCATCCTCAGCAACTATTATAACCTAAGAATATCTAATAAATCATTAAGATAGATCTCCGCGACTACGACAGGTCTATCGATCCCTAATTCTTTAAGAGTCTTAGGATGCACTTCACCAACGAATCCTATAACCCTATCATTATGAACTATGAATGCTGTCCTCTGTTTCAGCAACCCGTTAACAATTCCTTTCTCGAATTTATGAGCCACACCCAGCCTATCGAGTACGGCATGCACATAAGCTAAACCATCAGTCAGAGTCGCTTTTTCATGGCTTATCGCTATACCGAGCCTCCTCTCGATCCTAGCACCTGTCGGGCTCTTTGGGTCGGGAAGCACAACATCGCCCACCTCAAAGATCTTAATTACTGGTTCGCGCTCCTGGTTCTCTCTCACAATATTGATTAAGCCTGGAGTCAACCATCTTCTCAGTCCGGTATATTTCTCCATTTTAGGGTTAAGCACCATAATGATGGGTTTCTCGGTGCCAAACACTTTGCTTTGCATGTAATAGTTGCTCATCATGTAGTTGGCGACCTCGATGAAGCCATAACTAGCTGTTATGAGCCTTATTCTCCTTGATAAGAACTCGATTGGATGTAGCCTCCCCGGGCCTTTCGAGGGAGGTATATCATACGATGTCTTGCCGATACTGTCAAGCCCATACATTGTCGCGAGCTCCTCGATAATATCTATCTCAGTTTTAAGATCAATACGATATGGAGGAACTAGTGCTTCTAGGGCATTACCGGACTTAACTCTTGCCTCTATACCTGACTTCGACAATAGTTTAACACTCATTTCCAGGGATAGTTCAACCCCTAGTACATCTCTGGCCTTCTCCAGACTAATGTTTATCATAGGGCCTTTATCCCTTGGGGCTATAACGATCTTGTCCTTGTTCATGATTGTAGAGACGTAGGCAATAGTTTTAGTTTTGCTTCTCTCTGCAATACTGGTTGCCATAATTGTTACCATATCAATAACAGTATCCAGATCGGTTCCCGTAGAATCTATCAATATATTCTTGGTTTCAACGGTCACCTTGGTCTCTTCACCATTAATTATCGGTGGCAGTGATAATATCCTGCCATTAGCATCTCTGATCACAGGATACTTCTTCCAAGAGGCTATTAAATACCCATATTCCCGCCCTTTATCAGTCTTGGATAGGATCTCCTTTAGCGTTAGCTCCTTCTTTCCTTCAAGCGGGACTAGCTTGGTCTTCTCAGGATCAACCAGCTCATAATAGACAGGCATTTCGAATTTGTCCAGATCATAGACACCTATACTAGCTTTTCTCCTTCTCCTACCATATGTTATAGCTAGTTTTTCTTGGAGTTGCATCATTTGTTTAACCGCTTCCTCGTCTAGCTCGAGGTCCCTCACTACTGCGAATGCAACATATGATCTCCCAGGAACTCCTTTGTTATAGGCCTTATAGCCTAGATCAACATAGTTGTATCGGGGTATCTCCATATTCAAGAATGAACGCACTGCTCTAGCAATGCCTTCGACGCTATAAAGATCGGGCCGATCATGTGTGGTCTCGAACTCTATGGTATCTCCCTCAATAACCTCGATCTCACACTTAATCCTCGGGAGGATATCCATTATTTCTTTATCAGATAACTCTTTACCGACAAGCCTTTCTAGGTCCTTTCTCGATATCCTAATAACGGGCAACTGATACCCCTCAAGAACAAATCTATCTGAAACAAAAATCTACAGTTAACCCTATACTAAAATCTATCACTACTCTGTATCAAAATAATATAACTGTTAGGGGAGCCTATTGAACAGTCATTCGCGGCTACACGTCGTTTGGTGTGATAGCCTTGGAGCTAAATCGTTTTCTTTCGCTATAGAAACCCATAAAGGATACGTCCTGGTTGATCCTGGTGCGGCAGCTCTTCAGCCCTCCTATCCTCTCGACCCAGACGCCAAGAGAGAGCTGAGGAGAAGAGCGGTTAAAGAGATCGAGAAATATGCACGTCGATCGAAAATAGTTGTTATAACTCATTACCACTATGATCATCATATTTTACCTAGCGATAAAGATCTGGGCCATAATATTTATATGGGGAAGAAACTCTTTGTCAAGAACCCAAACATATATATTAATAAAAGCCAGTGGAAAAGAGCGAGGCTGTTCTTATCAGAACTATTAGCCATAATCGGTGAAAACATTGAGAAATACCAGGAATCACCACTCGATATCGAATTACCTGATCCTACAGAAACATTATATCATGCTCTCTCTAAGGACTTTGGCGATTATAGTATGAGGAGAAAAGAGCTGCTGGAAAAGGGAAAAGAATGGTTCAGACGACTAAAGAGACTATGGCTTAGGAACAAATGGCTTCGCGAAATACAAACTGATCATTTCGAAATATATTGGGCTGAAGGTAGAACTATCAAGTATAGTGGTTTAGTGATAAAATTCCTAGAGCCCTGGTATCACGGTATAGAATACGATAGGACAGGCTGGGTTGTCCCCCTCATAATTGATATTGGAAATAAGAGAATATTTTATACTAGCGATGTGATGGGGCCAATAATCGAAGATTATGCCTACTATATAGCTGATTCTAAACCCGATATATTACTGCTTGATGGCCCGCCTACATACCTGTACCCTTACATGTTTAACAAAATAAATTTGAATAGAGCAATAGAGAATATCCTATACATTATTGATCAGAGACCCGAATTGATAATCTATGATCACCATCTATTGAGGGACCCTAATTGGAAGAAATATGTAGAAAAAGCGGTTGAATACGCAGATAAAAAGAAGGTTTTATTGAGGACTTGCTACGACGCAAAGACTGTTCTCTCGCTAATGGAGTAGTTCCTCCTTGATCCTGGTAAAGGCATCGGTTATTCTCTTCTCTTCATTGTCACGCCATCTTAGCAGTTTCTCCGATTGATAGTATTCTCCTATTCTCTTGGGATCTCTCACTCCTAAACTATAGAGTAGAGGCGCGTAGAGGCCAAGATACTCGATCGAACCCTTTATCTTTCTGAGTTCTTCATACTCTTCAACGCCAAGCACGTTCATTATTTTCCTTGATGTTATAGGTGATGGTAGCAAAGGCTTATCGGCCGCGCTGTCCAGGAGTTTTTCAGAGATAAGCTTTGTCGGACTGATTATGGGTTGTACTCCGCGTTTGGTGCTCTCTAGATAATACCATCCAAGCCTGTAATTGTTGAAGGCCTCGACAGTTTTTGTTGCTACTTCGTTGTTTTTGAGTATGTGATAGGCTAGGAGGGAAGCTGCTATGACGCGGTTAAGGCTATCCCTGCTAATAGTGTCGAAGGTATCCATGTCGGTGTGATAGTATTTGCTTGGCCACTCATTGAACATGGTTGCAGGCACAGCGGTTGCAAGCGCCACGTCATGATCACTTCCCATGGTGTATGGGTTGATCTCCCACTTATACCTAGGTAAACTATTACCTCCAAAGCTTGAAGCAGAGTTAAACACTGTATATGCTGCTACCCATGCGGCCGCCGCCGGTTTCTCGTCGACAAATAGTGGGGGCGCGACAATTGATAGGCTCGAGCCTGTTATCCATTGCTTTGATCCTATCATGTCGAGGTTTATAACGTATTCAGGCCTAACCTTGTTGAGAATAGGGATCGAGCCCGTATATTCTGGCACCCATACAACTGCCCAGTCTTCTTCATCACGCTCAGATAGGTATTTCGCAATTGATAGGAGAGCGGCGCTTCCACTACCATTATCATGAGCTCCTGGCTTAGGATGACATATATGGGCTATGAAGAGTATTATAGGGTTCTTGCTGCCAACGTAAAGTATGGGGAGGCCCTTGTCATGCCATTTAACTTTAACACTCCAGGAGACAATTACTTCATGGCCTTTAACCAGTTTCTCAAGTATTTTTAGAGCGGCCGATGCCGGTATACCTACTACAGCTGGTCCTTTTGTATCTCCAGGCTTTAGGAAGAGGCCTGTGTAGGGTACAGCTTCAGCGTATCTAGACCTCGTATAGTACACTATGAGCCTAGAATCTCTATGTTTCTCGAATAAGGATGTTAATAGTCCCGTGCCAAGTATTGCTTCTTCGCCTTCTTTCTCAATACTTAACTTGGCCTCTCCCTCTCCTCCAGGGCTATGGGCTGAAACAAGGGTTGGGTGTTCACGCATGTTGATTTTTAGTAGTACTTCGTCTCCTTCTCTAATCTCAATCCAGCCCTCAACGGGATCCCAAGAAGCAGGTGCTTCGAGGAATCCTAGCTTCTCGCCCTGCTTTACTTTGATCACCTTGGAGCCGATTCCATGGTCTGACAGAATCTCCTTAATGCTGTTCACTGCGTTCCATAAACCTGTCGAGCCCTGTAATCTATGGTACCATGTAATCTTTTTCAGAGAATCATAGGCTAGCCACGGATCGATCTTGTTTCTGATATTTGAAAGTGTGTCGTTTATGAACAAACACAACACCCCAGTAAGAAGTATTATTTGTAATAAATATAACGTTGTTCTAGCCCTGGCGTCTCCTAGCCTTTACCATTTCCAAGATCCTCTTGAAACCACCATACTCACTGGTTTTCATAGCCATGTACACTAGCGATTCGGATGGCAGGATAATAGCGCCCAGTCTAGCCATATGCGATAATGTATAGCGGTAATCCGAATCTATCTGTGAAGCCGTAGTATCGGGCGGCACATAGACCCTATAGCCTTCATCTAGGGCATCCATAACTGATTGGAGTATACAGATATGTGTCTCAATACCGGTTATGATAAGCTGTTGTTTCTGGAGACCCTCAATATAAGCAGCTATTTTCTCGTCACCAAAAATACTGAAGCTCTTCTTCTCAAAGAACACGGTGTTATCGGGAATATGTTCCTTTATTTCCTGGGCTATATCGCCCAGCTTTATTTGTTTAGTTATGATCACAGGCATTTTCTCCTGTTCAGCAAGACTCAACAGCAATATAATGTTTTTAATGATCTCCTTGCGCCTGCCTATCACTTTCAATAGTTTGTCCTGCATATCAACGATTATTAGTGCAGCCTTCCTAGGATTAAACCTCACGTTATCACCAGATAATACCTGGGTAACAACATTATTATAGGTGTTATAACCTGTTCACTCCCCATTCTTTTTTTGGGGTAGCAGATGTCGGTGGCAACAATTGATCTTGGCGGCATTGTTGTAGGCATTGATGATATGCTCGAATATATTGATGAAGAGAGACGTAAATTAGCGCAGAAGTATGGTGCCCGAGATCTCGCCGAGCTGATGTTCCTCATAAATTCAGGCCTCATACCGTTAAGTGATGTTATTTATATTAAGAATAGACTCCATATTCTCGACGAGATGGAGAAAGCTGTTCTCGAGGAAAGATTAATGAAAAGATAATGAGTCTCGGTGATTATTACTTCGGTACTCGGTTGAAGGCACCATATTTTATCTATTACACCGATATTATCATATTGGTGACACCAATGATTATCGAAAAGGGTCCTTGTGGAGAAAAAGTAGGATATTATGAGCTCATCGAGGAAGAAAAAGTACCCAATGATATGGGTACACAAACTTTTGTTAGGTGGCTAATCAAAGAAGATGATGGTGCTAAAGCATTCGCGATGCGACTGTTCACGATAAAGCCTGGTGGACACATTAGTTCACATCATCATCCCTGGGAGCACGAGATATTTGTTCTGGAAGGTGTAGGCGAGATCAGGATAGGTTCAAGAGTATACAGGGTTTCCCAGGGATTCTTCATATATGTGCCGCCGAACGTCGAGCACGAGTACTGGAACAAAGGAGATAAGGAACTGAAGTTCCTCTGCATGATACCTCTCAGACCAACGGTTAATTCTGATGAAAAAATTGAGTGTTAGGTGTCTTTGTTTTGAGGATAGGAATAATAGGGACAGGAAGAATGGGGTCGGCTCTTGCCGAGTACTTGGCAGAGAAGAACATTGAGCTCTTAGTATACAATCGTACTAGGGCTAAGGCGGAAGAGCTATGTGGGAGGATAGAATGTAGTGTAGTTGATGTACCCGATAACATGGAGGATGTTGATGCGATAATAATCTTTGTTTTCGATGACAATTCCTTATTAGAAATTGTGGGCGGGGAGCATGGCTTACTCCAGCTTAGGAACAAGGATATCATAATAATGAACTCGACCACGGTCACGCCTGCAACTAGTTTGTATGTATACAATATTTTTAAGAACACGGGGCTACATTACGTCGAATCGCCAGTATATGGAAGCAGAGATCAGGCTAGAACAGGCAAACTAGTAACAATACTTGCTGGCGACGAGGATTACTTAGACACCGCTGAGAAGATAGCTTCGTTATATAGTCAAGAAGTGTTTAGGGTAGGCTTGGTCCCTATGGCTTCAGCGATAAAGTTGGCGCTCAACAATATAGGATTAGTGATGCCAGCCCTGATCGGAGAGAGCCTAGCCATTCTTGAAGCCTATGGGGTTGAGCACGAGAAATTCTTACGTATATCGTCTGAGCTATGGTTTGGCGATGCGGTCAAGAAGTATTACTTGAGAGCTATGAATGAAAGACAAGAATCGAAATTCAGTGTAGCTGGAGCGGCTAAGGATTACTCGCTCATCGTTAGGGCTCTTCATGATGCAGGGTATACTGCTGTAGTATCATCTGGTCTTGCAAACTACTATAAAGCGGCTGCCGAGGAGATGCCGGAGGAAGATTATCCCAAGGCATTGAGGCTCTTAATAAAGGAGTAAATAAAAGAGCAAAAATTTTACCTAACAATTATCACTGTCACGGGCGCGTTAATAGCTATTGATAATGCTTTACTTCCTAGGTATATTTCTCCGCTCAGCGTTCTTCCCCTCGCGCCAAGTACTACTAGGTCGTAGTTTCCATCAACTATTTCCTCGAGTATTGCCTGCGATGTACTTGACTCGGTTGGGTTGAACTCCTTGGTCTTATAAGTTATTTCTACTCCTCTACCCTTGGCACGGTTCTTGGCTTTCTCTATAGGGTCGATCTCGGGATTGAAACCTGCGGGTTTCACGTGGACGACGGTTATTTTTGAGCCGTAGTGTTTGGCTAGGTCTATTGCCAGGTCTAGGGCTTTGAGGCTGTTTTCGCTCCCGTCAATGGGGACAAGTATTTTGCGAAACATGAAACTTATCTCGTATGTGGGTGCTTCTCTATAACTCATATCCTACACCCCCATCTATATTCTATTACATGACTAAGGGGTATTACTATTTGGGTACGGAGAACATTTCGTGAAAAACGCCTATTTTCAGGGTTTTATCAGTTATTCTTATTGATTCCTCTGGGTCCCTGACTATGCCCGTAACAGCTCTTACAGCATCAATGTTCTCAGGGACAACTATAGATTCTTGGTGTACTGCCTGCATCAATACTACCTCGTTGCCAGAGACATGGATGCTATCCTCCCATACTATTAGCTCCGGGACATCGTATCTCTTCCTGCCAAGATCTCGTGCGGCTTCAATTATCTTGGCAGTTGAATCTATTCCTGACAGCTCTGCATTCACTAATGCTATTCTTCTCCTAGCAGAGAGAGCGTTGATTACGTCTTCTCTCGTCGTTGGGTTCTCGAACTCTATGTTGACTATGTGGAGGTGCATTAATGTGGTTGGAACGATCACAGCTGTTGTGATTATATTGAGGTTCCTAAGCACAGACTTAACATCAATGCCATGGTGACTTGGCACAGTTGCTGGGTTCGGCTTGATAGAGTTTATGGGGCCTTTCTTGTCTTCTTTAGGATCAGCCGCTCTTCTGACTATCGTCGCTCTAACTCTTCTTATCTTGTTGTAGATGTTCAGGCTACATAATAGCCTTAGTAACCCAGTCGTGTTGCAGCTCACTACTCTTATGTATTTCTTGTCCAAGCATTCATCGTAGTTGCAGTAGCTATTGAAGCTTGCATCAGCAATAATAGGTTTTTCTCCTCCCTGAAACAATGCCTTAACACCATACTTCTCGTATAGGGGCTTATACTTCGCACCAGTACCTGCAGGCGTAGCATCAACCACTACATCGGCTTCCCTTAGCATGTCCTCGATGGTTCCAGCGACTCTGATCCCATTATTCTCGAATAGCTTGACGTGTTCTCTGGATGTATATATGGGTATACTCGTCCTATATGCTAGTAGAGCGGCGTAGTCGGGCTTCGTTTTAGCGATCCCCACGAGCTCCATGTCTGGTTGTAGCATTATTGCTTCTGCAACTCTCTTGCCTATTGTTCCATAGCCGTTAACGGCAACTTTGATCCTCCTCATAAGCGTTATCACCTCCGAGTATTCTTGTCTTTACTACAATGTTGGCGGAGACGAAACGAATCGGTTTTACCATCCGAGAAACATCGTTGCTGATAGCTCTAGCGCTTTTAGAGCTGGTAGTGTTTCGCCAGACAGGAATAGCAATAATGCGTTTCCACCTGTTGATACATGTACATGGTCGTTGACATGCTTTGGATCAACCATTGATGCAAGGTGTCCGCCACCTATTAGTACGAAGGCATCACTATTCACAGCTGCGTCAAGAAGTTCCTTGGTGCCTTTTCTGAACTTCTCGTCCTCGATGACTCCTGCTGGTCCGCGCATAACAATTACTTTTGCTTCTTTAATGAAGCCCTTGTACATATTGATAGTTGCTTCGCCGATGTCCTTTATCCTACCATTGATCCCAGCGACACTGGCATTTTCTACGGTGCCATCCTCTTTTATTATCTTGAAGTCTATGGGGGTCTCTATAGGTGCTCCCATTAGCAATATGTGTCTTGCCCTAGGTATTAGCGATAGTATTCCCTTCTCCTCCAGGAACCTCATGTTTTCTTTACCTATATTCACTCCCTTGGCGACGAGGAATAACTGTGCTACTAGGCCTGTGGTTAGGATTCTGTCAGCTGCTTTGTTTATTACTAGGTTCTCAATGACACGGAGTAAGTCTCTGACCTTGGTGCCTCCCAGTATAAATATCCTCGGGCTCTCCATGGTCTCGAACACTCGTTTCAAAGCCTTGACTTCCCTCTCGAACACTGGCCCCGCAACGGATGGTAGTACAAGTGGGAACCCCACTATGCTTGGTTGGCTCCTATGGGCCGTGGCGAATGCGTCGTTCACATATGCTTCGAATAGCGGTGCTAGTCTCTTTACCATTATTGTCATACTTTGCTTCTCAGGCGTTGCTTCAAGTATTTCCTCGGAAACTAATCTTAGGTTATCGAGCAACAGTACTTCTCCTTGCTTGAGCTTCTTGATTTCCTCCCTGGCAGTGGGGCCTATTACGTCGGGTACGAATTTAATATTCAATCCCGTATACTCTGATAATAGCTCGGCGTGTTTCTCCAGTGTTACGAAGTCCTGTTCTCCAGGTCTTCCCTGGTGAGACGCAACCACTATGGCCGCATTGTATCGCTCTACGAGCATCCTGATTGTTTCGGCATGAACCCTTATCCTGCGGTCATCTAGTATCTTGCCAGTGTCCGGATCGATGGGCACGTTAATGTCTATCCTTAGAAATATCTTCCTGCCTGCTATATCGAAATCCTTTAGGGTCGGGATCCTGGGTAATTTAAGGCCGTTCATCCACATCACCCCCTTCTTTTGAAATGGTTTGAAGAAAAACACTACAACACCACTTATTCTAGAATCGGGTACTGAACTTATTAATTTACTTCTTAAAAAATTAAAATAATTATTTAAAGATCTATGATGAGACACTTTTTCCGGTTCAGATAAGTCTTCATAGTGGGAGAAACCTCCCACAAAGGAATACTATTTAACTCTGTATAAGCCTACATTAAATTCTGTTGGTATGCTGAAACTTTTTCTGAAAAGAAGAATAAAATAAAAATGTTGAGATAATTATGGCTCGTTCTCGAAGTGAATTGCCCTTGTTGGACATACACTGGTACAGAGTCCACAACCATAGCACTTATCAACATCTACCGTTGCAACCCGCTTACCTTTCTCAGTAACGATAACTTTGGCTGCACCATAATCGCATACCTGTTCACAGAACCCGCATCCGATACATTTCTTGGCATTGACGACGGGTGGTTTGGCCCATGTTCTCCTAGGCTCTGGGCCGAGATATTTCAGTGCTAGGCCTTTGACATCTAGAATGCTGTCATAACCGTGTCTTCTGAGCCACTGGTCTATCTCCTTAGCTATCCTCTTGAATATTCCTGGGCCCTCAATAAGGACGGCTGTACATATCTGGACAGCTGATGCGCCTGCCATAAAGTATTCTATAACATCTGTACCCTTTGTTATACCGCCTACACCGATTATTGGTAGGTTAGTGTTCTTAGCGGCTTCTGCAACCACGGCGAGAGCTAGGGGTTTTAGTGCTGGGCCGCTCATCCACCCGTATCCCTTGGGGCCTCCTACAATGGGGAGACCCGTCTCGATATCGATGTGGAGTGCCGGGCCAATGGTGTTTGTCGCGACTATTCCGTCAACACCTACTTTCTCGAGCTCTTTAACTAGCTCCGGTATATTTGGTGTGAATGGGCTGAGCTTGGCGAAGATCGGTACATCAACGGCTTCTCTTAGAGCTTTTGCAGCCTCTACTACGGGCCTGTAGTCTTTGCCTATGTAGTGTGTCGAGAACTCTATGGCTTCGGCACCTGCTTTTTGTACCTTGGGCCCTAGGAGGGCTAGTTCTTCCGGCTTATAGCCTATACTGACTATGAATGGCACTCCCTTCTGCTTAGCGTACTCCCTAACTATCGGGTATTCTCTCTCAAGATAATGTTCTGCCGGAATATCGCTCCATAGCTCGGCATTGAGCAGTGCATATATGAATCTATAGTTGCCGCTGTCCGCGTTAACAATCCTTATGTCGCCGGGACCATAAGTTTTCAGTATTTGAGCTCTTACCAGCCCTCTATCGACAACGCCCATGCTTGGACGCGGTACTATTGCTGGTTTAACGCTTATGGTCTTGGCAACAACTGCGCCAACACCGTTGTCGATCAGTATCTTCATGGTTTCCGCGTCTCTAGATATAGGACAGGCGGCATTCATTAATGGGTTCTTTAGCTTTAGACCTGCTATCTCGACTTCGAGGCTTGGCATGTAGTATACCCCCATGAGAATGAGCTGCACTATTAAATCATATTCGTGGTTTCTATATAAGCATCCCTATCAAATGACTACATGTGTGGTATAAACTATTGGTTTATCCGGTGTGAATGTTAAGAAACGTGTTTCAAAACCGATTAGAAGAATATCCGTGAAAATAATGTTGGAACCACAAATTTTCACCAAGACGCGAGAAAATTGTTTAGGATATGTTTTTATAAAAAAGTTCCTTATTTAGCCACAGATCGGGTAGTCGTCCGGTACTTTGGCCCTGAAGTACTTGCCGGTCTCGGGGTCCTGAAATAGTCCTACCTTAACGCCCTTCCTGCCCTTAGGGCTAAGCTGCCATACCTTCTTGGGTACTAGCTCTACCTCCTTCCCGCTGGGGGTCTTGACCTTGACTGCCTCGGTGCACGCGACCATTGCTATCACCGTACTATACATTAGAGTGTTATGGGTTATTTAACTTTTTCCTATCAGTATATAAATGTTTAATACTGGACTATTACACTCTGTAATTTTTATATAAACATTTTAGATTTATATATTCATTAATATAGAATACCTATATGGATCATGGCATAGATCAGTATAAATATGAGGTTATAAAAGAGTTATAAAAAATATAAAAATGTATTGAATATTTATTTTTTGTCAAGAACATCCAGCTGATACTCGCCTTCATTAAGCAGCCTGTCCCAGAGCTTCTCGACAACTCTATGGACGTATTCGAGAGCTTTGGCCTCGTCTATTGTTAGAACTTTTCTATCCTCCATAACTATTCTGCCATTAACAATTACTGTTTTAACGTCTTTGCCCGTGAACGTGTTGACGATATGACCATACACGGTGTTCTCATTAACGGGTGTTGGCGGTAGTTCAGGCCTGATTATTATGACATCGGCTCTCTTGCCCGCTTCCAGGCTTCCGAGCTCTTTCTCCACGCCGAACATTTTAGCGACGTTTATTGTCGCCATCTCGACGATCTCTTGTGGCGTCATGAGTCTTGGGTCGAGATTCCATACCTTGTGTATGAGGTAAGTTGTCCTCATGTTCTCGAACACATCGAAGATATATCCGTCATTGCCTATGCCAACGTTAATCCCCATCCTTATCATTAATGGTATTCTCGGTACACCTACTGCATTGAGCATATTGCTCATGGCATTATGTGCGACATGTGCTCCGCTTTCCTTTATGAGTTTCAGTTCGTCATTATTGGCATGGACGACATGTACTAGTATAACGTCCGGGCCTAGGAATCCGAGTTTATGCATCCTCTCTATAGGTCTTACACCATATCTCTCCATGTTATGGTACACGTCTACAAGTCCTTCCTCTACATGTATTGAGAGTAGTGCACCGTATTTGTCGGCGATCTCACGGGCCATCCTGAACAGGTCATCTGTCACGGTGAAGCTTGCATGTAAATATATTGCGCCCTTCACAAGTTTTGATGGATCATTATTGTTTTTCTTAATGAAGCGCTCATTCTCCTTTACCCCCCTGATTCCCTCCTCAATGCTACGCCTCTGTGTAGCTTCAAATGTGAGTATTCCTCGTATACCGACCTCGTTTACCGCTTTCTCCATGTGGTCGAGCACGCCCTCGATCGCGTTGGGGCTGCTTATGTTATCGAAGAACATTGTTGTCCCTGATTTGACGAAGTCGAGAGAACCTATGAGTGCTGCAGCATATGCGTCCTCGTAGGTTAGCAATACGTCCAGTGCCCACCATATTCTCTGCAGGTTCTGGATGAAGTCAGTGGGTGGCTCTATTTTGGCGAACCAGGGGCTTGCACGTAGTAGTTCTCCGTAGAAATGAGTGTGCGCACATAGGAATCCAGGCATTACTACTCCTTTCTTTGCATCGATCACCCTCTCAGCATCATACTTGTCCTTGCCGTCTCCCTTACCTATGCCTACGATCCTGTCTTCGTTTATGGCGACGTGGCCATCGGGTATTATTCTGCGTTTATCATCCATCGTCACTACTAGTCCGTTGTTTATAAGAATTGAGACCTTTTCCTTCATGATACCACCTTGCCTAAATGAAATCTTAGCGTGACGAAATTATAATCTTATCATGAAGAAAAGCAGGAATGTTGAACACTAGAATCGGTATTATATTCTTATACAATACTTATACAATACCTCATAAATAGTAAGGAGAAGAGAAAAAGGATTAGGTTTAATACATTATTACTGGTCGGGTATTATCCTTGTTCCTGTCTTGCCCTTGAGTGCCTCGTATGCCTGTGATAGATGAGCTATGATTGCCTGTTTACCGCCATTCTTGATGAACCTTATTGCTGCTAGTACTTTGGGCCCCATGCTTCCAGGCTTGAAGTGGCCCTCCTTATAGTATTTCTCTGCTTCGCTGACAGTCATTACATCGATTGGCTTCTGCTGCGGTGTCCCGTAGTTCAGGTATACTTTCTCTACGTCGGTGAGTATCATGAAGGTCCCGGCACCGATTGCTGTTGCTAGCCTCTCGCCGGCTAGGTCTTTGTCGATCACGGCTTCTACGCCGTGGAGCCATCCTTTATCGTCAAAGTATATTGGGATTCCTCCTCCACCGCTGGCTATAACGATGAATCCTTCGTCGAGAAGCCTCTTTATAGCTTCTATTTCTACGTGGCCTTTGGGGTCAGGTGAGGGCACTACTCTTCTCCAGCCGCCGCGTGGGTCAGGCTTTACTGTCCAGCCGAATTCTTTGGCGAGCTTCTTAGCTTCCTCCTCATCGTACCATGGCCCGATATACTTTGTCGGGTTCTGGAACGCCGGGTCGTCTTTCTCAACTATGGTTTGCGTCACGATTGTGACGATCCCCTTGATCTTCCCGTTGTTAAGTAGTCCTTTTTCTTTGAGCTTGTTGTATAGGCTCTGCTGGATCAGGTATCCGAGCCATCCCTGGCTCATGGCGCCTGCAATGTCGAGGGTCATTACATCTAGGTTCTTGAGCTTCTTGCCGGCAAGCATCCACTCGGCGATAATACCTACCTGTGGGCCGTTACCATGTGTGATTGTGACCTTGTAGCCTTCCTCGAGTATTTTTACGAGGAACTCGGCACTCTTGTAGGCGTTCTTCCAGTAGTTCTCGGGGGTGCCGCGTTCTCCCTTGGTCTGGAACGCGTTACCGCCGAATGCGACGACTATATACTTCTCCTTACGGTCCATTTGATACACCTTCTCAGCGTTTTTGCTAGTATATCTTTTCTTTTCAAGATAATATGGTTAAAAAATCCTAATGTGGTAGGAAAGTCTAGATAATAAATCCTGGTAATCCGTTTGGCCTAAATGCTTTCTTAGGCTTTAACCCGTATCTCTTCATAAGCTCTACGACGTGCGGGTAAAGGATAACGTATTCAGGATCTATTGATTCTGGAAGGGCAGGATCTATTGATTTAAGTCTCTCGACGAACCATTTAATGTTGTCAGGCTCTGAGAAGCTAAGCATTATTGCCGGGTACACCCTCTCACCGGGCTCAAGGCCCGCGTCGATAAGATTTTCGAGGGCTTTGAACTGATAATCATAAAATTTCTTCGAAGCACCTGTCAGCCTCTCGAACTCATCGGGTGAAGCACCTTTAAACGATACTCTTACAATAACCGATTTGTGGATCGCCAGTTTTTCCGCAAACTTCTTGTCACGGCCTATGAGGAGACCATTTGTCTCTAGAATAAATAGGTAATCGGTTTCGTCGACTAGATCAAGTAGTTGTAATAGATGATTCTGTGAAAGTGTCGGTTCGCCGCCGCTTAGACGTAGATACTTATATCCTCTTCTAGAAGCGATATCGGTTAATCTGCGGAAAACCTGTTGTGCATTATAGAATTCGCCATTCTTGTATCCATGGCTGTACCTCCAAGACCAGCAGAACTTGCATCTAAGATTACATCCTACGACATCGCCTGTCGCTATACCTCCATACCATTTGCCCCCACGGAACCTATAGTACATCCTATACTCTGCGCCGTTCCTTGCTTGCACAATTTTTTCTCTAACCTTCTCGGCAAGCATGAACGGATCGAACCCTGTCATAGCTCATTCCTCATGCAAGAATCATGTTGTTCTAGAATATGTGAGGACCGTATCAATATTGCCTCTACCGTACTGTTTTTTCTCTTGTTTCCTGTCCTGAGCAGGCAGTATATGAGTGATTGTATAACGCCGGTCAAGCTTCCAAGTTTTCTCTTCGCTAAGGCGTAGATGCAGCTAGTACTGTATGGACAGGATTTGCAATCCAATCCTGACCTTAAGCATTGCTTCTTGTTTGGCACTCTACCACTAACGCCTATTATATTAAGAAATCTCATGAAATACCTATCTACGGGTGCATAATCAGTTAATCCATATGTATGCAGTAGATAGGCATGGGCGGTCTTGACTCCTACCCCGTCTAGTGAGAGTAGTTCGACGGCTTCTTCTACGGGATCATTTGCTTTATCGAGGATCTTGTCAAGATGAGCTATAAGTCTATTGAATAGTTTCACCTGATATGATCTGGAACTAATACGATTGTATCTAATGAATTCTTTCATCCATCTCAGTGTATTGACATAGTAATCTGTATTCATACTAAGGATTATTGCTGCAATTATGAATTTTTTATCGTCTGGTAATGAAGGAATACTTATTCTTCTGATACAATCTGGTGTAATATATCCGACTATTCTGTTCACAATACGAGGGTTAATCCAACATCTTTTGTAGGATTTCATGCCCAATAATGAAAATATATCTCCTAAATCACATTCGTTTGGCATTCTACAAATTAGTTCTAGTTTTTCTTTGTTGTAATTACATATGATGCCTTTACAAACACCAGTTATTTTTGTAAATATGAGTTTTTCATCCCTATAGTCCAGTTTGAAAAGCGGGAGCAAATATGAGTGGTATAAGTTTAAGGCATAATCAATGCCTCTAATAACAATTGTATCGTCCTTTACCGAAACATCCACGATGTGATGCTTATCTCCCCGCACATGTTCTCCCCAATGATAAGGGAGAGAAGAGAGTAAAGAAAAAAGAGTTTTAGAGTATGCGGATAAAAGCTTAGGCTTTGCTTCCCATTACCATGGCCATTACGGCCTTCTGGACGTGTAGACGGTTCTCGGCTTCCTCGAAGTAGAGGCTCTTTTCGTAGCTATCTAGTACTTCGTCAGTTACCTCCTGTCCGCGATCTGCTGGTCCGCAGTGCATATAATATGGTTTGCCGGCCTTCTCCAGTCTCTCCATAGTCACAATCCAGTCCTTGAACTTGGCCTGATACTCCTTTGCGCCCTCTTTGTCTACAGTGCTGTTGAACGGTGGGAAGAAGCCCTTCGGGCTCCATGCCTTCGGATAGACGAAGGTGGCGCCTTCGAATGCCTCGTCCATATCGTGTGTTATCTTGAACTCCGCACCCCAGTGCTCAGTATACTTCTTCACCTTCTCAATCACGTCGTCGAGTAGCTCGAAGCCTGGTGGGTGGGCAATGTATACGTCAGCTCCTAGCATCGCGGCGATGAGCGCCACGCTCTGGGGTACTGCCAGAGGCTTTAGTCCTCCGCTATAGGCGTAGCTGACTACGAACTTCTTTCCTCTTAGGTCCTTAGGCCAGCCCAGAGCCTCGAGAGCTGCCTGGGCGTCTGCTAGAGCCTGGAATGGGTGGTAGACGTCGTCCTCCATGTTGAGGACTGGTACGTTTGCCCACTTGGCGAACTCCTGTATGATCCTATGTCCACGGCCAATGATCCACTTGGCCGGGTCACCATAGATTCTGATGGCGATTCCATCACCGTATCTGCTTAGGACACGGGAGACATCGCGGATGGCCTCGGTCTGATAGGGCACCATATCTTCTGGTAGTGTGGGCGTGTAAACGTCGTGGGGCGATATGAAGATACCCATACCGCCTAGCTGGTAGATTCCGGTCTGGAAGCTATTCCTTGTTCTAAGGCTCTTATTGTAGAATATTAGGTATAGGACCTTGCCTGGCAGGTATTTTGTCTCAATTTTTTGATGGAACTTTTCTTTCAAGTCCTTAGCTGCTTCTAGTACTTTGAAGATTGTATCGATATCGTATTCTGTGTTGGAGAGCCAGTGCTTGCCTTCAAGATAACCTACATACCATGGTTCACTCATCCTGCCTTCCCCAACCAGATTTATTGTTCTTGTCTATTGTCTAGTCTTTGCTTAGATATAAATTGTATTTCTCTCCGTACTAGTCTTTGATAATAGGCGTTAGTGAGGAATCTATATAGTGTATAGAGATAATTTAGGTTAGGCCCAGATACTGGAGCCAGTGATCGCTATGAGGATTTTACGTCCCCCTAGAAGTATTGTAGGGCTATGCATACATAGCCCTGGAAACCCGTGCGAGAGAATTGGTTATCCAGATTACTTGTTTATTCATTTATTCATCGACTACTTGAAGAAAAAAAGAATACCTAGGCAAATAGTCCTAGCATATTATCCTATAGCTTTTCTAGAAGTATTCGATGAGAAAGGAATACTGGTTGATGCGTATACGCTTAAGAAGACCAAGATGCCTCTATGGTCTCCACCAATAACGCTCCTGCTTAAATCCGTCGAGGAGATAGATGCTTCATCCACACATGATTTCATAAGAGGATTAAAGATAGTTAGGCGCCTTGCAACGGAGATCTATGCGGGAAAATATAGTGATATTGAGTACCAAGAAGTGCCTGGCCTCATAACAGGAGGCGTCAAAAATACTTTGGAGTATTTGTTCTCCATTGCCACGACGACTGGTCTTGCAGGTCTGATGCTCGAACATGACGAAGGGTATCGGAGCACAAAATACATTTATATGAGAAGCATCACTTCGCTAGAAAACCTGATGTCTTTGACTCAGCAGGCTCACTCACTACTATTCAGGAAGTATAAGGAATGGATAACAAGTATAACGAAATATTACAACGAGCGTTTCGGCGAATTAGAGCTAAGTCTCGAGGAGACGAGGAAGATTGTTGATTCAAATATCCAGAACTTTAGTATGAAGATGAACAATGAGATGAAACATATTCAAGAAAACTATCATTACAAGATAGAAAAACTATTGTTCAGGAGCACTCAGATCCAACGGGAACTGACTGAGATCAAAAAGAAGATCGCTGACCCGACATATTCCGATAAAGAAGAACTCCTAAGAGAAGAGCTGAAAAAACTTGAAAGAGAAAGAAAACTCATTCTCCATGAGATAGAGGAGCTGAGGCGAGAGGCCGAATCAGAGATCGATCTTGTTAAGAAGAAATACTATAGCCTTATAACAAAAGAGAGAAACAAGCTACAGGTTCTTGTAAAAGAAAAAAGTAGTATAGAGCGTGAGATGAATGGTAAAGTCAACCGTGTATACACAATGTTCAAGGATGTTGAGAAATACATAGATTACATAGCATCTAAGCTTGCCGGCTTCCGTCGGATCTATGAGGATGCGATGATACGTAGTCCTGCTTTGGGAGAATCACTGTATTATCTGACTATTATTATCGCTTCTGATGAGAAGAATATCTGGTTCATTCCTCCATATGATGTTGTCATTGATAATAGTAAGATCAGTATTTACAGAATTAAGGATATTGATAAGATTATCGAGAACATTAAAAAGGATCTTATAAAGATGGTTCATACCGATAAAGATAAGGCACTCATTTATAGGATGAATGACCTTGTCGAGCAGCAGAAGGCCAAACAAATCCTCTATCACTTGTTAAACAAATATGGCCTTAACAAGGATATCGAGACAAAAATAGAAAAGTTCATAGGGAAGCTCTATGAGTAGCGAAGAGGAATGCTTCAACCGTAGAAATGTCTATGCCCTTAGCGTTACAAGCCTATTAACCGATATTAGTAGCGAGTCCGTCTATGCAGTTCTTCCTTTCTATATCTTATCACTTGGATACGGTAGAGATATAATAGGTTTTGTAGAAGGTCTAGGAGGATTTCTTGATAGCTTGATGAGACTTATAAGCGGAAAACTGGCTGATCATATTGGGAAGTACAAGTTACTCGCGACAAC
This sequence comes from Desulfurococcales archaeon, assembly GCA_015520735.1. Lineage (GTDB taxonomy): Archaea > Thermoproteota > Thermoprotei_A > Sulfolobales > Desulfurococcaceae > JAADCY01. The sequence continues at coordinate 55,693 of WAPN01000021.1, read as the reverse complement.
AGGTTATTTAATATCATCAGTTTCCAAGCCTTTTTTCGCCTCTACAAGTTCTTGGCCGATCATAGCCCTCATAAGAGCTATTGATCGCGTTGGGAAAGGGATTAGGACATCCCCGCGCGACGCATTATTATCTTTTAGCACATCCCCAAAATATAGAGGTAAAGCCTTTGGGTTGCATCGGAGCCTTGATACAGTGGGCGCTATAATAGGTCCTTTACTTGCATTCTTTATACTGCCATTCCTAGGATTCAGTGGGATCTTCATATTGAGCCTCGTCCCAGGAATTTTAGCGGTCCTTCTCATAGCAACGATTGTTTCAGAGAAGAAATTATGTCTACGAAGCGAAGAGAGGAAGAATCCAAAGACAGTTACTACTGGTAGACCGTCAAGAGAATATTGGTTCTTCCTACTATCCGTAGGGATGTCTGGATTATCGGGTTTCGGCCAAGCATTCCTTCTAGTTAGATCGGTGGAGCTAGGCTGGACCAAGGAATATAGTTTGTTCTTCCTGATGATCTCTAACACAGTGTATGCCTTAACCGCTTATCCAGTGGGAATTATCAGTGACAAGATGGGCACTAGAAGAAGGTATCTTTATCCAATAGTTTTCATCCTTACATTCGTGACGGGAGTAATCCTAGCAGTAATACAGTCTCCCCCAGTGGCAATAATATCATTCATCATGCTCGGACTATACATGGCTTTCAACGACACACTTAGACGTATAATCACCGGCCTTCTTCTACCAGTTGAGACACGTGGGACTGGTTACGGATACATGCATGGAATATATGGTTTAGCGTATCTGGTGGGGAATACTATTCTCGGAAAACTGTATCAGATATATGGAGCTACTATAGCGTTCACCTACATGTCACTAACAGCATTAATCGGATTCGCTACGGCGGCTTTATTCTCGATAATGTCCCAGCGCTCAATTCTTAACTAGATGGTTGCCATTAATAATTGAATAGGTGGTACTAATGGTCACGAGCCTGAAAGGTAGACACTTCTTGACACTAGCTGATTTTACACGCGAGGAACTAGAATTCATGCTAGATACTGCGAGAATACTTAAAGAGAGATACCTGGCCGGGGAAAGGATCATACCGATACTAAGAGGGAGGCATCTAGCACTCCTTTTCGAAAAACCCAGCACCCGTACAAGAGTAAGCTTCGAAACAGCGATGCTTGAACTAGGCGGCGACTCCTTATACCTGAATTGGAGAGACCTACAATTAGGCAGAGGAGAAACGATCGAAGACACCGCGAGAGTCTTATCACGATACGTGGACGGCATAATGGCTCGCGTATACGAGCACGAAAAACTCGTCAAGCTAGCGCAGTATAGCCGTGTCCCTGTGATCAACGGTCTTAGCGATCTGCTCCACCCTGCACAGGCATTGACCGATATCTACACTATTATGGAGAAGAAAGGCGGAGATCTCAAGAAGCTCAAAATAGTGTTCGTTGGTGATGGGAGAGACAATGTCTTGCATAGCCTCATGCTGGGAATAGGTATCCTAGGCGGCAAGATAATAATAGCTAGTCCCGAGGGATACGATCCCGATCCGAAAGTAGTGAAGATGTTCGAAGAGACAGCAACACTTAACGGTGGTGAATACGAGATCATAAGGGATCCTGTCGAAGCCGTCAAGGGAGCTGATGTCATATATACTGATGTTTGGGTTAGTATGGGTCAAGAATCGATCAAGGAGAAGAAGATACGTGATCTAAGGCCATATCAGGTTAACAAGGAGCTCATGAGCTATGCAAAGCCAGATGCCATATTCATGCACTGCCTGCCAGCGCATAGGGGACAAGAAGTAACCGATGAAGTGATTGATGGTAAGTGGAGCGTGGTATGGGATCAGGCAGAGAACAGGAAACATGTACAGAAAGCCATACTCGCGCTCCTAATACCTTGAGACACCGGTCCAAACACATTGATAGGATGTGATCAGGATAATACCATACAATATTTTTATATTCTATCAGACATACCCTTGAAACCCAGAGATAAACCCTGCAATGTTTACAAGTTTGCTTACCACTTTGGCTTATGGGGGAAAAGAATGTCGCAGGAATTCGAAAAGATCATTACCAAGATCTATGAAGCTCTGGATAAAAGGCCCGGTCTTTCAAAAATCCTGACCGCAGTGTTCCTTACGGTTTTCGCCGGAATAGGGATATACCTGCGCGCATTACCGGCGATCAAATGGGGTCTAGAGCTCCACGCTAACGACCCATGGATCGAGTACTGGCAGACTAACTACACGTATTATCATGGTCTGCTGAGCTGGTACACGCTGACCCCCTCTAATCCAGCCACTCATCTGTTCTGGTATCCATGGGGAAGGAATTTCCTGTTATCTGCATATCCGGGCATACCGATATGGACAGCACTAACATACTATGTTGTTGGCGCCCTAGGGATCACGATCAAAGCATGGGTTGCGCTACAACCACTAGTATTTGCCGGATTTACATTCATAACATTATTCTTCGCTGTAAGAGAAATCATGGATGAGAGTAGCATAGCTGGGCTCGTGGCGGTCCTCCTCTATGCTTTGGTTCCAGCGGCAAGTGATAGGACGATTGTGGGGTTCGTGGAGAAGGAAGGCGTTGCAATGGCCATGGTCTTCTTGTTTATATACTTCTACTCGAGACTGATGAAGACATATAAGCGTAAAGACGTTGATGTAAAGAAAAAGATAATGTATCTCATATTAGCTTCTCTCAGTATGGCGTCTGTCGGCTGGTTCTGGGGCGGGTTCCTCTATGTATGGATAGGCCTAATAGTCTTCATGATCCTCTACCCCTTGTTCGCTCCGAAGGAGATAACACCGAGGTTCCTTAAATATAATATAGCGCTCATATTCTTGGCTCTCATTCTATCTTTTGCTGCGCCCACTATACCCGAAGCTCTAGGTTTCTTTCCGAGATTCAATCTCAAGGGTATAGGCGTACTGGCTCTAGCATCTCTGTTTCTTCCCATCATATACTATGTGCTCGGTAATAGCAAGTACTTCAAGAAGAAAATACTGACGCCAGCACGTTACTTCCTAATATTATTCTTCGCTGTAATAGCTGGTGTAGTATTAGCGGTTAAAGGCATAATACCCGTCAGTGGTAGGCTCGCATGGGCACTGGGTCTGCGGTTCGTACATGTATCTCCGCTCGTCGAGAGCGTTGCGGAGCAACAGCCAGCACTAGTTGCAAAGGGATTGACCGGCCTTCTCACTGCTTGGGGTACCGGTATCTATGCCTTGTTCTTCGTGTCACCACTGATCCTTGCAGTAATCGGTGCTTTCTATCTTATATATAAGGGCCGTGCAGACAGAGTCTATCTGGCACTGGCTTTCTTGATAGCATTTTATGCATATATGAACGCGACATATTTCGAGGCCACAGCCGCTACCTATGGTCTGGCAGTTGCGGGGTGCTTCCTTGGCTGGCTCTTCCAGAAGTTCTTGCCAAGCAGGAAAGAAATAATGGAGCGTAAGAGGGGAAGAGTTAGCTTCAGACATAAGTCCTCGGCAAGGATCATAGCATTCATATTTGTCGTCCTAGCGCTAATAAACCTGGCGGCAGCCGGCGCGGTCACATACAATAGCCACATTAGGATGGTACCATCAATAATGGCGGGCGGCGCTCCAGTTAATGCTCGTACCAATGCATGGTATGACACCCTGAAATTCCTAGAGAAAAACACGGCAAGAGACGCACTCATAGTGGCGTGGTGGGACTATGGATACTGGATAAGTGTTGGAGCACATAGAGCAACCCTCGCAGACGGCGCGACACTAAATGGTACACAGATATCTCTACTAGCAAAAGTATTGACGGCATATAATGAGACCGAGGCTGTCAAGATACTAAAGGAGCTCAAAGCGCCTGAGAACCAGACCTATATACTGGTCTTCGATGTCTTCCGGTTCATACCAGGCAAGAACAACACCATTACAGTCGTGCCAATCGTTGGAGGCGGAACATTTGTGGGTCTTGTCGATTTACCGAAGAGCTACTGGATGGTGAGAATAGCGCGTGAGGATGTATCGAAATACTTCTATCTCTATATTGTGCAGAGCCAGCGCCTAGCGTTTCTATCGCCCAGATTCGATGAGCCAAACAAGCTACCACTTATCTATAAGATAATGGTGGACGGTATACTTTATCTCAACTATGAGGACAAGAACCATACCTACTATTTCGTATGGTATACAGGTAATGTCCAACCAGTATCGCCGGAGTATCAGTTGTTCGCCGAGAAGGTCGGGATAAAGTACCAGGTAACAGTTACTTCGACAAGGACACTATCATTCATCGACAGGCCGCAGTTCAAGTACTTCGAGCCCTATAAGGTTATTGCAGAGCCTTATCAGGGGTTGCCGGGATATTATGAGGTAATATTCATATATAAGGTGGACTTCTCAGGAGTAAAACAGTCGACAACTGGTTAATAGCCCCTATATTTTTAACCATTCCATTGCCGATTTCATTACTGGTGTATTTACATGATTTTCCGAAGGAGAAAAATAGATCCTTATAGAGAAGGTATCCAAGCCCTTTACTCCGTCAAATTGGGGATGAGCAAAATCGAGGCTTTACTCGATAGGATTAAGAATCGCCGCCACCGCATGATGGAGGTCGCGGCGGAGCTTCAGATGCGTGGAGAAACATTTCTGGCGAAGAAATACGCAGAGGAAATAGCTAAGCTTGATAAGATATCCGCTCGTCTACAAACGATCCATCTTGTCCTAGAAAAAGTAGCTTTAAGTCTAGAGTATGCGATGACAGTTCATAATTTCCAGGGGATAGCGAAAGAGGTCCTCGAGATAACAAGGGATCTCAAGAAATTGCCTGAATCAACTATTCCGGACATGGGTCTTATGCTCTATAATCTCGAGGAATCATTGAAAGCAATAGCTAACTCGGGGGCTAATGTCCCAGATTATAGCTTGATAGATATGTCGCCACCAACGGATGAGAACACTGAGAAGATACTCAAGGAAGCCAAGGAGATATTGAAGTCAAGACTGACAGTTGATGCGGCCTAGACAAGACCCTTTCTCTTTCGGTTCCTCCTTATGTGCTCGTGTAATACTTCCTCGCTCACATAGTATCTGTGTTTAGGTATACCCACCGATACCATGTATATCGGCTGGACTCCTTCTCTGAGGCCAACAGCCTCTCTTAGTTCCTCGTCATAGAAAGCACCTATGGCAACTGTGCCGAGACCAAGTGCTGTTGCCTCTAAATAGATGTTCTGGGCACAGTGACCTGCCTCTAATACAACATATCTGATCCCGCGTTCACCATAGTATCGTGTTGTTCGTTCATAGTCTGCGGCTATAACGACGTTAGCCTTGGCCTGGAGAACCCATTTCTGTGAGAGACAAGCCCTATAGATCTCCTCCTTGATATGGCCCGGCTTAACATAAACAAGAACATGGTACTGTGGTAGATACCTATATGACCCAGGCTCCAAGAACTCGCCATCACTTAGCTCAATATCTTCTGTCCCAACAACGAGATATAGTTCTAATGGATAAGTAGCGCCGGCACTCGGACATGTTAGGAATCCTTTGGTAGGCAACGACAAGCCATAGGCTGCCCATAGTATCTGGGAAATATCATTAATACTGAGCGGTTCATCTTTGAAGCTTCTATGGCTTCTCCTATAAGCAAGTGCTTGTTCGACGCTGAGAACATCTGATCTTATCCTTGGCAAGGGAAGTAAGATCATAGACACTACCATCAATCCTCATAGAATAACTCTATGATTTGTTCATACAATTTTGTTTCGGAGCTCGGATATTTATATGGATATGGATCAGAACACGAGAGTATAGCGTCTCTCTTCTCTGAGAATAGCAAGTTTGATCCCTAAGCTTCCAAGCATTTGCTTCACTTTTTCTGGTATCTTGTTTATTATGAAGGGCGGTCCCGTAATGATTATCTCGTCGTAGATTCCATTACTGGATAGCAGAGCAGATCCTATAGCGTATGCCAGATTCTTTAGCTGGGTTGCCTGGTCGGTTCCTGGATCGATCACCCATACAGCTGTCTTCTTCCCGTTATCGGCGACAAGATCTGGTGTTAGCGGCTTCCTGTGCTGGAGTATGATTTGGACTTTATAGCCCTTGTTCTCCAGTATCTCGGATACCTGGGATAACACTAGTTTTCTCGTGGGGAGATAATGATGGGGTTCAAGGTATTTCTCAAGGGGGCCATGGATATCTGGGTCGTAGAGAGTGTATCTCCCCCTACTGATTCTGAACAGGAATAGTTTCTCGGGATCCTTATACCTGTCCTTGCTATTACTATTTACTGTAACTAAGTCCACTTCAAAATCTAGGCTTGTCTCAGGTCTTGATGGGTCAATATGTTTCTTGGCGAACATAGTTAGTTCTTTCCTAGTGAAGGAAGTCTTGCCCTTCTTTGTCAGTTCCTCTGCTGCTTTCTTCAACACCATCCATGTCGGTAGCTTGCTTGTTTCCATGACTATTCCCCAGTAAAGTATAGGGGGTATCAAGCCAAATATATAAGTTACGATATAAAGCAGGGGATTAATGAGTGATGAAGAAAATGGTAAGAGGAAACACTATTGTTTTCTATGGGGGGTAATCTATAAGAGTTAATTACTGTTTTTGTCTGAGGCAAGTAGCTCGACTATCCTGTCGGCAAGTCCCCGGAGAGCTTTTGCGGCTTCACCCTCAGGATATTCCACTAGGTATGGTTTCTTCTTATCGAGTGCTTCTCCAATGTACGGATCTAGGGGTATCTTGGCTAGTAGCCTAGTATTATATTTCTTCGCCAGATCTTCGCCTGTGCTCTTGCCTAGGAGCTGGTATGTTGAACCGCACTTTGGACACTTGAAGTAACTCATGTTCTCGACTATTCCGAGAAGCCTTGTATTGTTCTTTATGATGAAGTTTATGGCCTTGGCGACTATTACCTCTGACAATATGCTTGGAGCAGTAACGACTATTGCGCCGTCGAGATCGCTTATTGTTTGTACTATCGTTATAGCCTCATCACCAGTCCCCGGAGGTAGATCTATTATTAAGAAATCGTTCTCTCCCCAATTCACCTTGGCTAGGAGCTCTGTAATAGCCCTAGACTTAAGGGGGCCTCTCCACACGATCGGGGTATCTGGAGTATCGAGCATCATGTTTATTGCGACAACCTTGACTCCCAGCGGTCCTGGCACGGGCTCTATTCCATATGGGCCAGCGTAGTGTCGTGCATTCTCGAGGCCCAGAACGGTGGGTATCGATGAACCATGAATGTCTGCGTCGAATATGGCTACTCTATAGCCTCTCTCAGCAAGTGCGAGGCTGAGCATTGACGAGATAAAGGTTTTTCCAACACCGCCTTTGCCGCTGAGCACCATTATTTTATACTTGGTCTTACCTAGCCTTTCACGGGCCTCGTTTATTATCTTAAAAATAGGAGTGGGTGCTTGGGGCTTCATAGCGTAGTTTTGCGACATATTCGGTTCACCCAGGTAAGCAACGGTGATCTGGCTTGTGACAACTTTATTGTAAGAGGCAATTATTAATCTAACTAGTATCGAAATATAGTCAAGTATATGGTGCTTTATCCAGGTGAGCGTGTTCATGAAGGTGTGCTGTAAAGCTCCTGGAAAGACTATATGGTTCGGAGAGCATTTTGTGGTGAAAGGCGTTCCCGCCATAGCTAGTAGTGTTGATTTGTATGCGAGGACTTATGTGGAGCCATGTAAAGACAACAAGATAAGGTTTTGGTCAAAGTCGCTCGAAAAAGGATTCGTATATGGAGAGAAAGAACCCGACGAGGAACTTATCCCGTTTAAGCGTATTCTTGATCTTATCAGCAATAAATACGGAGATCTCCCTAGTATGAGAATCACTATCGACTCGGAGATACCAATATCATATGGTCTTGGCTCATCGGCTGCTTCAAGCATAAGCTTTGCCGCTGCAGTACTTAAGTACATTGGAGAAGAACCTACAAAGACACTTATCAAGGAGCTGTCAATGGAGGCTGAGAAAATAGTGCATGGAAGACCAAGCGGTATAGACACAGCGGTCTCTTTGCACGGGGGCTTCATATATTATCTAGGCCCACACGACATAAGGCCTCTAAACGCTAGATGGAGCGACGAATACGCTCTCCTAGTCATTGGTACTGGAATAACACGTAATACGGGACTAGTTGTCAGGAAAGTACTCAAGAGGTATGAGCGTTTCCCAACCATTATGAACAAAATATACGATGTAGCAAAAGATATATCCGTGAACGCAAAATCCCTCATGACCAGTGGTGAATGGGATAAAATAGGAGAGCTAATGATCATAAACCATGGCCTCCTGGTCTCCATAGGTGTAGCAATACCTGAAACCGAGAGAATAATACATAATAGCCTCAGACTAGGGGCGCTTGGAGCAAAGATAAGCGGTGCAGGTATGGGAGGAATAGTGATTGTGTTGTCGAGGAAGAAAGACAAGGACATAATAGTCGATGGATTAATGAGCTTCTCAAACGAGATAATCGAGGTAAAACCAGGGGTACCCGGATTGGAATGCTCAGTCGAAGAATAACTGATACAATGATTGAAAATGTGCAGAAAAGTATTGTTCAAACATAAATGTTCTCCCTTACCTATATTAGGTGTGGGGATGAAGAATAGTTACTCAGCAGAAAAGATGAAGAGACTCCCATGGGCTGACCTGATTTGAACAAGAAGAAACAGGAACTAAAAAACAAAACGGCACTCCGTACAATAAACGATATTATCTCTAGTTATACACAAAAGATCTACGAGTACAACAATATCGTTAGAAAGAAAGGTTACTACTTGAAACCCGTGCACATAGTGGTGAAGAAACGAAAAGATGGGACAAAAGTCAAGTACTACTATTATGGACGCTACTGGTACAAGATCGAGATACGCAAGAACGGCTCTTCTAAAATTAAATGGATATACCTAGGAAAGGAAAAGCCTGAAAAAGACCTTCCCGATCCACCTGAAAACCCATTAGAGGGACTAGTTGTGAGAGTAGATAACGAAGGAGTAAGCATAAACAAGTCCTTGCATGAAATACTAAAACTCGTAAAGGATCTTGCGGAAAAAGAAGAATAACCACGTTAATGGCCATCCGTAAAATACGTCACCGTGAAGATACTAATAATTTAGTGGGAAGGCTAATGTGATTAGCCTTGGGCAGCACTGTCCTGATAAAGAATGCAAAATACATAGTTACCCCCGACGAGAGAGGCGAGAGAACATATATTCTTCGTGATAAGGATATTCTTGCGGAGAACGGTGTGATCATATGTATTTCTAGTTCATGTAGTGAAGTATCTCCTCGAGGATCTATCAGAATAAATGCGGATAAACACGTGGTAATGCCGGCTATGATTAACTGCCACACACATGCAGCCATGAAAATATTCAAGGGCAGTCTTCCAGACAAGGAGTTTTGGGAATGGCTAGACAAGATCATTAAAATAGAAGAAAAGATCATTACTAAGGAACTAGTGTATCAGGGCTCTAAACTAGCTTCTATCGAAATGTTATTGAATGGAATTATAGGTTTTATTGACATGTACTATTATCCAGGCGAGACTGTTAAGGCAGCATCGGAGTATGGATTGCTTGTTAGGACAGGGCCATATAGACCGGATAATGCGTACGCGGTATTATCGAGAATTAAGAATTATCCTAATGGATACCCGCTCATAAACATTCATAGTCTGTATAAGAGCGATCCGGAAATCATTGATAAAATGTACACAATAGCCGAAGAACAAGGTTTACCAATACACATACATGTCTCTGAGACGCGTAGAGAAGTATACCTTGTACGTAGGAAAACAGGGAAATGGCCTGTACAGTACATGTACAGTAATGGGTGGTTAAACGAGAATGTTATACTTACGCATCTCAACTGGGTTCTAAGCTCAGAGATACCTTTGATCAAAGAAAAGAACGCTAAGGTCGTGAATTGTCCGCACTCAGCAATGAGACTCGCAGAGGCTGGGTTTTGTCCCGTGTACGAAATACTTCGTGAAGGCATTATTCTCGGTGTGGGTACGGATGGATCCACTGGTGACAGATACAACTTGTTGGACGAGATCAGAATGATGCTTCTCTTATATCGTCATAATTACTGGGATACAAGGCTCAAACTCCAGTATCTCTTCTCTAAGATCATGGTCGACACCTACAAGATATTCGGTATTAAAGGTGGCGTGATAAAACCGGGTTGGCCAGCACATTTATCTCTGTTCAAAATAGATACTGCCCGGCATAGACCTTTAGGTGCTAGTAACTTGTTGGCAAGCCTCATATTGAGTGGCGGTGCTGAAGCCGACTATGTAATGATAAACGGAGGTTTAGTCCTCACTCCTGAGATGAAGACCAAACTTTACACTGATGCGGAGAGAGTATCGGATAGGATTGAGGAAAAACTGATGAGGATCGTAGATTATTATGAAGGTGAAGTGATTGAATGAAAAACAATATAGAAAACTAGCTATAGCCGCTGTTATAGCAACTTTCACGGCATTTATATCATCTATAATAGCGTATGTTCGTGGTTATGGTAGCGTTTATGCTGGCTACGCGTTTTTCTGGCTATTAATGTTCCTGCTCGACATGTACTTGCTGAAACACCCGCCGAGACTTAGATCGGAAGATGATTGCAAATATCTTGAGGAGTTAACCCGTATAATAGCTGGTCTAGAAGACAAGTATAGTATGGCCAAGAAAGCATCAAGGATGCTTAGCGAAGGCCTCACAGACAAGATCAGAGTTATCTGCGGAGAAAATGCACTATCACTACTAAACAGATTACTAGAGGGTGATGAAAGTATTAGGGAAAAACTTATTGAAGCACTAGATAACTGTTATGCTACTCGTTGCCGTGAAGCGAGATAATCCATCGCATCTCTGCATGCTTGAGAACAGGGATTAGCTTCCTCACATCGTAAATACTCTCCCTATCAATGCTGATCTCAGAGTATCCGGGCCTAAGACCTAGATCAATTACCCTATATCCATATGGGCTAAATACACCGCTTCGACCAACATATTTTTCACCACTATGGCTCGACAATATAATGTACATAGTGTTTTCATGGGCCCTTGTTACCAAAATATGTTCTAGAATCTCTTCTTTCAGCGGCCCTCTCACCCATCCCGCCTGTACGATCACGGATTCAGCTCCTTTCAAAGCATATGTTCTGAAAAGCTCGGGGAACCTGATATCATAACATATTGCAAACCCTGCTTTCATTCCTGCTAACTCAATTATCTGCGACGGCGACTCACCGGGTATAAAATAATCTGATTCCCTATACCCATAAGCGTCGAATAGATGCATTTTCCTATAAACAGGCTCGATCCTCCCCGATGGGTAGATTAGAACGGTTGTGCTTCGAGACAATGGCGGTGTATCGGTTTTCTCAATAAGGTGTGCAACTATGATTGTAGAGTATTTCAGAGCCATGTCAGATAGACTGGATAGATACGCACTATCTTCGAGGGGCTCAGCGATATCGTATACTTGTTCCGGTTTAAGTGATAATACATCCGCCATAGAGTACTCGGGGAGAACAACAACATCAGCCATGTTATAGCTATGATCAAGTATTTCTCCCGTGATCTTCAAGTTCTCTGTAGGATTTACGCCATATTCAGCTTGCAAAATACCAGCTATCATTACACACCCATCTCCATGCTCTTAAGAATTGTTTCCCAGGTTATTTTACTCGTTTTCTATCTCTTTCTTCTTAAGCAATAGTTTTTTAACTTCACTAGTGGTGTTCTTGGTAAGAATCTCATTTAGATCATAGACTTCTATCTTGACATCCTTAACTCTGAATTCCCCATCCTCAGCATCATATTCAAGAGTAATATTGACTATAGCCTCTTTTGGTACCTCAAACTTATTAATAAGTACTTCATAGATAGCAGCATTTATCTCACTGATCTTCGCGTTTACCTCCTTAGAATCAATCTTCTTCTCTTTATATAGAGGCCTTAAGGAGGCATTAACCACTCTCCTAAGCTTTATAGCATAACCGCTGACTCTAACAGGCCCTGTCCTGACCACAGGCAATTTTATCATCCAAGTAAATGATTTTGTCTAGGGATCATAATATTCCTTATCATGCGAGGTGAGCGTATGTCATACAAAGTGCCAAGATTAGCAGATATTAATGCTCGCTCCAAGCTTTTCAGACATAAGAAAAAACTCTTGATCATAGGTCGTTGCGTCGAGATAGAACATCCCGATATACTTGCCCAGTTCCCAGAAGAAGAGTATGGAGTACTCAGCGTATGCCTTGAGGCCGAGCATGTAAACATAGTGGGATTCAAGCTTGCCGGTATACTTGTGAGGGGTAATTATGAAGAGGTAGCAGTCCTCACAGTTGATGGGAGTCTTCACTGTACCCAGTTGCACTGGATGGTTGAGGAAACATGTAGGATCCTCGGTGATAGGGCTCCCAGGAGAAGCCATTACGTTATTTACAAAGGTAAACTATATAGAATAGGAGAAGACACGGTCAAGACAAGCAGGTATCTCTACAAGGTCAATAAGCTAGTGTCAGGACAATAATTGTCTTATGGGTGTATACGGATTTGATGGATTCATCGGTGGAGAGGATACTGAAAGCCTTTGACCTCTCGGTAAAACGTATGCTTTCAATGAAAGGCCTTGATAGTAGGTTCATAATCCTAGGCACTTTAATGACATATATCTGGCTCGCCGTCATGGTATTTATGAATATATATGATCCCAACAACATATTCCTACAGCTCATAGGAATGATAACAGGGTTTGTGGGTCTCACCGTCATTTTTGCTTTTCAAGTAATTCTCTCCTACAGGATTTGCGAACATGTAAAACTCGCGGGGTACTATATCTCCTACGCCAGGGACATCATATCATTAGCTAGTAGGGATGTCCTGCAGGAATACGATGAGTTCCTGGAGGAGGCTTATCTGTACAAGTGTCCTCATACCGAGTATAGCCCCTTAGCATTGATCCTTGGTTATTTAGCCATACTTTCCATGTACGCATATATTGCGCCTCTCTTCTATGCTGGATACTTGGCCATACTCGGTATCTTCGCCTACACGCTGTATGACGCCATCATGGAGCACCAGGAGATTGAGAGAAAAGTCAATAGACTCCTCCTTAAGCTTATCGGTATGGATGATGAGACCATGTCTTTCCATGAACCGCCAGAGTTTAAACCAATATACGTACTGACCACTGTATTTACTCTAGGGCTTCATCTGTTCTTCTGGCTATCAAGGATAAATTCCTACCTAGATGTCCACATCGTCGACCATAGGAGAATGTATGAGTTATTCAAAAAACGGTATGTCAGCATATACTTGAGCCAGTCATGAAGCCTTGATTGTTCCAATATCTTCAGGGATCTTATAGCCGGGGAGTAGTGAAGCGATCTTCTCAATGCGTTCTTTGTCGCGGATATATTCTATGAAGGCCTTCACATACTCCTTGTTCAACCTACTTCTGAGTATTAAGAAGTCATACTCTTCCCACGCCAATGGTATGAAATCTAATCCGTAGAGGTATGCTGCAGCCTCTATTGCTATACCTGCATCTGCTCTCCCGTGCTTTACCGCGGCGGCGACAGCCGTGTGTGTTTTCACCTCGTAGGTGTAGCCGTTGATCATCTTTTTAACATCGTCGAAACCTAATCCTTTCTTCTCAGCTACTCTGCGGAGAAGGATATCCAGGAGAACCCTGGCGCCCGCCCCCCTTGTCCTGTTGACTATTCTGACATCCTTTCTTAGGAAGTCCTCTATGCTGCGTATATTTTTCGGATTACCTTCCTGGATGACTATACCTATCTTTCTATCATAGCCTCTAATGATGACTGCTTTACCCTTCAAACCATATTTCTCTAGGAACGGTGTATTGTATTTCCCTGTTTCCTTATCGAGAAGATGTGTGGGCGCTATATCGGCCTCACCTCTAATAACGGCTTTCCAACCCCCTGTGCTTCCCGTCACGATCACTCTAGAAATACTTCTTAATCCTGATTGGGCGAGAATACGATGGATCAACATGTCGTTGCTACCTATAATGTTTAGTTTACTGAATCCTCTCGTCTCATCGAACAACTCCACAGTGACTTCCTCATCTTCTAGCAGTAGGTCTCTATCTTCAGGTAGGATCACGTAGCCATCACTGTTGTAGAGAGGCGATATCGCACCACTCCTCATAGATACGGGGTATGCCGTTAATCCTTTTTCTGACTCGACGAGCGCAACGGGCAGTAGCCATGTCTTGCCTAGGGGCTTCTTGATCCTATAGGGAAGCCTAGCCTTCAGCCTGTACGTTCTTGTTCTCTTTAACCCAAGCATAGATGCTACTATGGGCTTGACTATCATGTTGAATATCATGAAGCATGACAGAGGAAACCCGGGGAGGCCGAACAATAATTTATTATTGGCGACGGCAACGACTGTTGGTTTCCCGGGCTTGACCTTGAGACCATGGATAATTATTCCCGGCTCACCCATGTCCTCGAATACCCTATAAACCAGGTCTCCCACGCCAGCACTTGTTCCTCCACTGGTTATGACTATATCTGCCCATCCCAACGCGTCCTCAACTGCATCGTAAACTTCATTGTAGTCGTCGGGGAGATGGCCCATGAACCTCGCATCCGCCCCTAGTTGTTTGAGTCCTGATGTGATGAGCTGACCGTTGACATCATAGACTTTTCCCGGGCTTAGCTTCTTCCAGGGCTCTATGACCTCGTCGCCGGTCGAGAAAACAGCTATCTTGGGGCGGACGTAGGTCTTTATCCTCGTTATTCCCAGACCTGCGAGCAACCCTATCTCTCTGAATCCTAATCTCGTGCCCGCCTCGAGAACAAGGTCTCCGAATGATATATCATTTCCTGTTGAAGAGATGTTTTCTCCAGGCACAACGCTTCTATATATCTCGACCTCCTCATCGTTAAGTCTACGCGTGTACTCGACCATGACAACAGCGTCTGCTCCGCGCGGGATCATCGCGCCCGTGGCTATCTCGGCTATTTCCCTGGGACCTATGCTTATCTCGGGGTGTTGGCCAGGCTTAACTACACCTACTATTTTCAAGCGCACTGGATGAAGATCGTCGGCACCTGCAAGATCCTCAGAGCGCACGGCGTACCCGTCGACTAGGCTTCTATCGAAAGGAGGGTGATCGATGGGTGAGTATATATCTTCTGCCAATACTCTCCCTAGAGCCTCTGTTATATCTACCTCCTCAATGCCGAGCGGTTTGATCGTATAGTATCGCTCTATAATCTTTATGGCTTCATCGAGAGATACTAGTTTATGGAAAATCCTTCTCTCCGACACTTTCAAAGCACCTAGGCAAGCCTTGATATAAAGTCCATGTTACCTGTAGATAAAATATCCGGTTTATACCGTTTTTATTATACTTGTGGCAGAATGGTGGCTTGTTAATGGACGTGGATAAGCTCGTGGATTATGGTCTCCCAAACACTGCTATCGAGGTATTGAAGGAACGAGGAATCAGGAGCCTGAATCCCGTGCAGGCAGAGGCTATTAAGAAAGGATTATTGTCTGGCAAGAACTTGGTCATAGCATCACCTACTGCCAGCGGTAAAACGCTTATAGGCGAGCTAGCACTTGTTAAGACAGCTCTCAAGGGTGGTATGGGTCTTTATCTTGTCCCATTAAGAGCTCTTGCATCGGAGAAGTATGATGAGTTCAAGAATTGGCAGGAATTAGGTCTCAGAATAGGGATCTCTACCGGCGACTATGAATCCCCGGGCGAGTATCTAGCCAGATACGATATCGTTGTAGCTACTTATGAGAGATTTGATAGTTTGCTACGGCTTAGGCCGCGGTGGCTCAATAGGATTAAGACCATTGTTATTGATGAGCTACACATGATCGGTGATCCCGAAAGAGGCCCCGTCCTAGAAATGATTATTGCAAGACTGAGGAATACAGGTGTCCAGATAGTTGGGTTATCCGCGACGATCAGTAATGCAGATGTATTGGCCGAGTGGCTGGAAGGAGAATTGATAAGGAGTGATTGGAGACCGGTAAAACTGGTTGAGGGAGCCTTTGATAGAAGGCGTCACACAATAATATTCGTTGATGGTAGGAAAGAGAAGGTAGTACATCGCCTAGGATCTTCTGCTCTCTCGATCGCATTACATAGTGTTGAGCGCGGAATACAGGTACTAGTATTTGTAAATAATAGAAGGAAAGCAGAAGAATGGGCTTTCAGGCTCTCTGAGCACATGAACCTATTAGCGCACCTAACCAATAAGAATAAGCTCGAAGAACTACTTTCAAAGCTCAGCGAGTCTCCAAGCAGGAAAGAACGGGAAATGCTCGAGAAACTACTAAGGAAAGGCGTTGCCTATCATCATGCAGGACTAACAAGCATTGCGAGAAAAGTAGTCGAAGAAGCATTTAGAGAAAGAATAGTCAAGGCCGTCTTCGCGACACCCACCCTCGCAGCAGGTGTTAACCTGCCTGCACGCAGGGTGCTTGTTTCGGTCAAAAGATATGATCCATACAGGAGGAGAATGGTTGGAATACCTATTTTCGAGTACAAGCAAATGGCTGGTAGAGCCGGTAGGCCTATGTATGATGATATAGGTGAGGCGATCATCTATGATGTGGCCAGCATCTTAGAAGCAGCCAAATACATCAGGGGAGAACCCGAGCCCGTAGTTAGTAGGCTAAATAATGAGAGAAGCCTAAGAATACACACTCTCTCGCTGATCGCTACAGGTCAAGCACAGAGTATAAAGGAGCTCATCAAAGTATACAGGGAGACACTATTCTTCAAACAATATGGTAGTACTAGATATCTTGAAAACCTGCTGGATAATATAGTCGATGAGCTTATCGACTGGGACATGGCGAGATATAGGTCGGGGATACTGAAGCCTACAAGGATCGGTATATTAACGGCCATAACATACCTTGATCCATTATCAGTACATAGGTATCTCTCGCTTGTGAAAGATGGGGTGGGCGCGTTTTACCTATTACACCTCATAACATATACGCCGGACTATTTACGGAGCAAACCATACATCAATTATAAGGTAGTAGATTACCTGGAGCCTGAAGCCTGGGATCTCGCTGAAGAAGGCGTAATACCAGAGCCTCCTCAAGACGAGTTCGACTACCAGTTATGGCTGCAAGCCTTTGTGCAGGCAAAGATGCTTCATGACTGGATAAACGAGGTGTCGGAGGATAATATAGTCTCAAAATATGGTGTAGGGCCAGGCGACATATACTCGGCCAGAGACACGGCTGCATGGATTGCTTCGGGGCTTTCAAGGATTGAGCGTCAAAGAAATCCCGACACCGCGGATAAGCTCGAGAAACTGAGTATGAGGCTAGAATATGGGGTTAAAGAGGATGCATTAGAACTCGTAAAGATAGAAGGTATAGGCAGAGTAAGAGCACGCGTACTTCTCAGCCACGGTATAAGGAGTATAAGAGATCTAGCGAAGATGACTGTAGAGGAACTATCCAAGCTCCCTACCTTCGGCCCCAAGATCTCTGAAACCGTTATACGAGAGGCGAAAGCCAGAGTAGAGGTATATGATTAGTATGATTAGTTTTTATATACTCATCACGATGAATAAGATGTTAATGCAAAGGTGAACATTTATGTCATCCACATGGAATATGCTGGTGAATGCTTTCACTAACATGGTCATAGAGATCATCAACTATTTGCCGAAGATAATAGCGGCTATAATAATCGTACTCATAGGATATATGATCGGCTATCTTGTCAAAAAAGGAACTAAAGCCCTAATAGATAAGCTGTTATCTGGCGTCATCAAGAAGACAAGGATTGGGCAGAGCATGATCGAGTCAGGCGTAGATCTAGGCAGTCTTGTAGGCAACGTTCTCCTCGCTCTGATCATTGCATTGTCCGTGCTTGTATCTGTGACAATACTCGGTTTCACGGGTTATGTTGGATCAATAATTGTGTTGGCTGCTCAGATAATATTCAAAATAGTTGCTGGTCTATCGATAATTGTGATCGGTATACCGGTTATCCTAGTTCTTTCAGAATATATAGCAATGTTCTTCAGTAAAATGTTTCGCGAAAAACATGATCTAATGACTGAGCTTATCTATGACGTATCAGTTCTTGTTCTATCAATATTCATATTATCGGTAGCTATTTACGTCATGTTCAACTACTCATTGCTTCTCAACTATTTGATCACCTCGGCGCCCGCCTTCATAGGGGCCGCCATAATCCTCATCATAGGCTATGTTATAGGAGATACTATCGGTAAAATAGTAAACCGTATAGTGAGCCAGATCCTAGACAAGCCTCTCGAGGCAACCGATATAGGACGTACGATCAAGAATATGAATATTAATATATCTGATCTGATAGGTGGTTTGACAAAAGCTTTCATAATAGTGGTAGCGATTGTTGCAGCCGTTGAGATAATGAATATCGGCGGCCTAACGGGACAGCTGGTATACCAGGTGGCCGTCTACCTGCCCAAGCTAATTGGAGGCATAACTGTTCTAACGCTTGGACTAGTACTCAGCATTGGGTTAGCAAGGTACATTGGCAAATTCCTCCAGAAAGCCTTCAGTAATGGGTTCGAGGATGTAGCGAAACTTGTGGAGAATCTGATCCTATTAGGCCTAACAGCGGTGGTTATAACTATTGCTCTAAACATACTCATGCTGCAAGGATCACTCATATACCCGCTAATACTAGGCATACTAGTCATAGCCTCCGGCATTTATATCGCTGGGGTTGCCGGCAAGATACTGGCAAAAGTCCATCCCACCTATAAGTACACGGTGCCGCTTATTGAAACTCTGATAATATTGTCGTTTTCAATAATAGGTATCGCCGGGATATTTGCAGAGTACGCTGGAGCCATTGATGTTATAAAGAATATATCGTGGGGAATAGCCATAGCGTTCGCCGCACTACTTGTACCGATAGTATTCCACTACACAAGGCTGGCTTGGAGAACAATACCCGAAGAGGAAGAAAAGCGAAATAATCAATGAGGATGCACATGTATCATGATAAGAAAAACGGTTATCCTCGACCTTTATACGGATGAGCCGGCTGGTCTAGGTGTTCCTCCATACATTAATACGTGGCCCAGACTGGTTGCAGGAGGCATATGGATGGAGAACAAAGACGTAGACATAAGATATTACACTATTGACGAAGTACGGCATGACATGAGTTCATTCATTAGGCAGGCTGAAGCCTCCGATATATTAGTAGTTATAGGGGGAGTAGAGGTTCCCGGTAAATATATTGGAGGCAGGCCAGGAACTGTCGATGAAGTCGAAAGAATACTGACACTAATAACCAAACCCATGAAGATACTGGTAGGCCCGGCGGCGCGTCACGGCCTTGGCTCCGGCGGAGGCACAATAGCCTCCTCAAGAAATACGCTCACAAAAATATTTGATGAAATAATTGCCGGAGACCCGGAAATATTCTTCAGCGAGCTCATAAGATACGGTTTTGAGAAAGCGGATCCGAGAAAAACAAGGACAAATTACGAATTAGCGGATAAGGCCTTCATTAAGGGTGCGAAGATAATAGTGATGCATCCAAACCATGGTAGGAACCTAGTCGTCGAGATAGAGACCTACAGAGGATGTCCAAGATATATTTCTGGAGGATGCAGTTTCTGCATAGAGCCTCGATGGGGTAAACCCATCCAGCGAAGCCCCAGATCAATTATAGAGGAGATAGAAGCACTATACAGATATGGGGCGAGACACATTAGGCTCGGAAGACAACCAGACATACTCGTATACGGGAGCAAAGAGATAGGAGAGAAAGAATTCCCCAAACCTGATCCAGAAACACTTAGGAGACTCTTCTATGGGATAAGAAACACTGCGCCAGGCCTAAGGATATTACACATAGACAACGTCAACCCTGGAACAATAGTGCATCATCCAAGGGAAAGTATTGAAGCACTAAAGACAATAATAAATTATCACAGCCCAGGCGACGTCGCCGCCTTAGGGATTGAGTCGTTTGACGAGAGAGTCGTTAAGGCAAATAATCTCAAGGTTTATCCCGACGAAGCAGTAAAGGCTGTCGAGATAATAAATAGAGTTGGAAAGATGAGAGGCTGGAACGGACTCCCCCATCTTCTTCCAGGAATAAATCTTCTCTACGGATTGCCGGGTGAAACCAAGGAGACGCACAGAATAAATTACGAGTATTTAAAGAAAATCTATGACAGGAATCTCCTTGTGAGAAGAATAAATATCAGACAAGTAACAGTCTTGGAGAATACACCTCTATGGCTAAAGAGAGATATTGTAAGGAATATACTTAGACGACATAAGCGCTTATTCAAAACCTATAGGCTCCGGATAATGAGTGAACTCGATAAGAAGTTCCTCGAGAAAATAGTTCCGCCTGGGACTATTCTTGATTATCTATATGTTGAAAAACACGCGGAGAATCTAAGTATTGCGAGGATGCCCGGAAGCTACCCAATAACAGTTAAGATCCCGTGTAGAATAGGCTTGTGGAGAATAATCTCGGCGAGAATTAGAAGTGTTGCGGCGAAAAGTGTTACAGGTAGGCCTATAGGACTTGGTTATTGTGGATAATGATCTTTAGCGTTATCATCATATCTTATGATCAGTTCGTTATCACTGTTTTCATCAATTATAATCTCCGGGTATCCCTCGAGCATATTATGCCCCATTGCAAGAGGATCCTGATATGCGCCTGTGTGGAGGAAGGCTACATAGTATTCCTCGTTTTCTCTGGGAAGGTGAAGAGGTATACCGCGTAGAATCACTCTTTTACCAGGGATCCCGAGTAATCTATTGTCTTCTTCGGTAAATATGTCGTCAAACCCCTCTGGAAGCTTGCTAATAAACTCGGATACCTCTCCCATGGAGTCACATGTTATGTCGCTTATTGTGGCGAGTACATCTGGTCGTCTATCAAGCATACTACAGGGTATGACCTGGAAATATTGGTTCAAAATAACATTGTCGGGAAGTATGTTGAATAATGAGAAAGACAAGACATACCTTCTGCTGGGGGAGGTAAGGTATCTATATAGCGGTCTACCTGTCCTAGTATTTTCCGCCAATTCTTTCAATGCATTGTTTCTATCCATCATATAGATCTCTTTGGCCTTCTTGGGTATTTCCTCATATATGGCCTCGATCATTCCTTCTAGGAGTTCTCTACGCTTCATGTCTATGTTCTCTGTGAACGATAAGAGCCTATTGATGATGTTCTCGGATTCGCGGGCTATTTCCGATAATTCTTTAATTGTTTTTGAAGAATGTATCTTTTCAACAAGCTCTATTTCTGTTCTCGACTCTGAGATGTATGGTCGTATATCTATGACTTTGGCAACGCTGATTCTGTGGGGTGCAACTATTGCCCTGCCCGACTCGAACACTATATCCGGTGGCAGGATACCGTGTTCTTCTATGTGTTCCTTGAAGATTTTAAGCATTGTCTCTACGTATTCGCGGAAAGTATAGTCGGGACTGTATAATGAGCCGGACAAGGTAGATTCATAGTCGAAAGCAAGTCCCCCACCGGTGTCGATGTATCTAAGGTTGGGTAGGTACTTCTCCTTGAGGACGGTATAAGTGTTTATCATTTCTGTAAACATTTTCTTCAGAGCGTCTCTGGCCACGATCTGTGAACCGTAGTGGAAGTGGAGCATTATAACCTTGTTTTTGATCCATGGCTGTTTCTCTATTATCTTATAAATGCTTGATAATGGTAGGCCGAACTTCGATGATAAGCCTGAACTGGATGACCATATGCTTTCTCCTCTGAACATTGGCCTAATCCTAAATCCTATCCAGATCTTGTCACCAATGTGTTTACGTATTTCCTCGAGTAGCCTAGCCTCCCTTATACTCTCGATATCTATGATCGCTTCACCATATGCTTCTTTGTTCTCAGCAATACGTTTGAGACCCCTAGCGTCCTTTACTCCGTCGACTACTAGTAGGCCATCGGTCTTGATAGATAATGCCTTGTAGAGTTCGGGGAGGGTGCCCGCCTCCCAGCCCCACGAGTATTTTTCGCCGTATTTCTTTATACTCTTAAGGACGAGTTCATGGTGATTGACTTTTAACGGGTATACTGGCCTGAAGCTCCCGCGGTAGTTCTTTTCTTTGATGCTTTTGAGGAATAGGCCTGCAATATAATCTATCATCTCTCCAATCCACGGCAATATCCTGATATTAGCGCCTGGTAGCCCATATTTCTTCAGTAGTTCAGCTATGGACAGGGCTTTCCCCTTGATCTTAACTACTAGCTCGCCTTTTTCATTGATATCGAATAGCTGGTTGTTCAATACCCCTTTAAGTCCGTAGAGCTCCCTGGAATTCTCTATACCCCAAACCATACCCCTTTTCCCCTGGACATCTCCTACCCTAGACTTGAAGGGTCTTGGGGGATATAGAGGTTTCCCAGAATTTTAAAGAACTGATCCATATCGAATAAATAGGTGTTCGCCCGGTATTCCAAAAATGGAGTGATCTCCATGGAGGACCGTGAGAGGATCGAGGCATACATAGTGAATCTGGAGAGGGCAATAAAAACACTGAAACATAAAGAGATACCGGCCAAATATAAGCCTTTGCTCGAGAACGCTAAGGCCTATCTAAGTGATGCAAAATATTATCTTTCGAAAAATGATTATCTTACAGCTTTAGCTTGTGTAGCTTATGGTGAAGGTCTGATCGATTCCCTTAGGCATATTGGCGAAATAGAGATTGATTGGAAACCATTATCCAGCCTTCTATCCAGGCCCAAAGTACTAGTTGCGGGTAGTTTCGAGATACTCCATCCGGGCCACATATACTTGTTCGAGAAAGCATGGGAATTGGGAAGAGTCTATGTGGTAGTTTCTAGGGACTCTAATTTCGAGAAGTTCAAGGGGAGAAAACCAGCAATACCGGATAGATATAGGGTTGAGATTGTTCGTTCAGTACGTTATGTCCATGAAGCCGTCTTGGGGGATGAAAAGGATTATCTAAAGCCTGTCCTCGATATATCTCCTGATATAGTGTTGTTGGGCCCTGATCAGTGGCCCGATAAGGAGAAGCTCGAGGAAGAATTGAGAAAACAAGGTCTCGAAAAGACTAGGGTATTGAGGCTTAAGGAGTCCTTCAAAGATGATATATGTAGATCTTCAAAAATAATCAGACGTATCCTGGAGATACACGGGTGTGTTGATGAATAGAACTCTTAGTTCTTCTCTGAACCAAGCAGTTTCTCGAAGAGCCTCCTCCTATTTTCCAGCTGTGCTTTATGCTTCTCAGCCTCATTGTTGGCTAGGCTTGCCAGGCTCCTAAGGTCAACGTCCGTCTTATACCATGTACCAGAATTCTTTACTGTATCCGCAAGCTTCGCAACGTTGTAGCCGACATTGTATGAGTCGAGGACTGCTTGGTCATCCTCGGTGACATCTTCCATTGAGTGATGATATGCAATGGCCCAACCAGGGATATGTACGCCCATACTATTTAGAACGATCATCATATGTGCGAGCGCCAATATTGTCCCGCTATCGTTTCCCGTAGCGATTAGTCCCGCTACTTTTCCCTCGAGCAGGCTCCTGCCGGTGACGAATATCATGTTCTCCATGCTTGTCAGTCTGTCAATGAAGTTCTTCATGGTACCGCTCATGCTGTACCAGTATACGGGGGTAACCAATATGAAGCCGTCGCTCTCAAGGATCTTTTTCCCTATTATATTGAAGTCGTCATCATTGATGATGCATGGGAATCGACAATATTTTGTATCGTCACTAACGCATCCTAGGCACTCTTTTATCTTATAGTCGTAAAGGCATATGATCTCAGGGGTTCCGCCAGCGTCCTCAACGCCCTTAGCAGCTATAGATGCGAGCTTGGTTACAGCACCGTATTTTCGGGGGGAGCCGTGAAGGATTGTTATTTTGGCCATTCTATCTCCCTCTTTGCTTCTTTCTCAGTCCTATGGTTGATTGCAAGAATATTATTTAAATGAATTGAGAAGCCTCAGTAACGCCGACCCACTTCATAACCTATACATTGAGGAATAATGTATAGGCTCCGACACGGGTTCGCTCATCATCGGCTACAAAGTAACACTTTGATAAGCCGTGTTTAAAGTATTTTGAGGAGCTCAGTAAGCGATGTTATGCATGGCTGGGGATCTGCTGGACGGCACAAGGTTTTCCATCCGTAATATATTGTTTTCAGCCCCGCTTTTCTCGCTGGCAATATATCGTTCTCGATGGAGTCGCCGATATGAACTATTCTGTCCGGATCCACCCCGAGGAGATCCGCTAGTTCTGTATAGAATAATGGATTACGTTTAGGGATACCTACGAGCTGCGTACTATATATGATCTTAAAGTATTTCATCAACTCATTGTCCTGTAGAACCCGATGGGGTAGATCATGGGCACCAGTAGCTGTTGTGAGAACGAGTCTATAGCCCTTACCAACCAGCCTCTCGATAACTATTTTCGTATGATTCAAGGGGACAAACCATTTCGCTCTCTCGGCGATGAAATAATGATAGATCTCCTCTATTTCGCTCTCAGAAATATCAACTCCCGCTTTCTTGAGGAACTTCAGTAATATATACCTGTGCCAGTGCTGGTAGCCGGGATGCTTAGTCTCTATCTCACACCATATATCGTTGTATAGTCTAAGGGGATCAACAATATGCTTTGGAGCATATCCCTTCCTTTCTAGATAACATAGTATGTCTTTGAGAACGTTGCGTGCTGGCCGTACAGGGTTCCTAGGCTCACACCCGATATCCCAGAATAGGGTGCAGGCGGAATCAAGGCTAACATACTCGATCTCTCCTTTCAACATGCCGCAACACCAATCATAATATTTTGGTGGGAAACCAAGGTTATATTACTGGTTCACGAATTACGTGGCTGGTGCCAGATCTTGCCTAGTATAGATTGGGATGAAGTAAGAAGACGTAGGGAAGAATTCTGGAGCTCTAGCCCTGTATATAGGGCTATATACGAGAAGATGAAGAGGCAGGGATATCATTTTATCGCGACACTTGGTGTTGTTAAAAGGTGCCACTGGACACGTGAAGCCCTCGTGAACAAGAGGTTCTGCTACAAATGCCTCTGGTACGGGATCGAGAGCCACAGATGCATACAGATGAGTCCATTAGCTGCTTGGTGCTGGCTTAGATGCATGCATTGCTGGAGACTACAGCCTGAAGACATTGGAATGCACTGGGATGAAACAAGGCCCCCGGTAGTTGATGAGCCAGAAGTTATTGTTGAAGAAAGCATTAAAGTACAGAAACAGATCGTGTCGGGCTATAAGGGTAATCCACGCGTCGATCCAAAGATGTATGAGGAGGCAATGAACCCTAAACACGTAGCGATAAGCCTGACAGGTGAGCCAACGCTATATCCGCGCCTAGGAGAGCTGATCAAAGAATACCATAGAAGAGGCATGACGACATTCCTCGTAACGCATGGTGTACGGCCAGATATTTTGGCTAGCCTGGAAGAGGAGCCCTCACAGCTCTATATAAGCCTAGAAGCATGGAACAAAGAGAAATTCATGGAGTTCAACAGACCCATAGTCCCGAGAGCATGGGAACTAGTAATGGAGGCCCTGAAGCTTCTCCCAAGCTTCTCCTGCCCAACTGTTTACAGGCTAACAATTATTAAGGGATTCAATGACTCCGAAGAGGCTTTAAAGGGCTTCGCGAAACTGATCGAGATCGGTAATCCGACATATGTGGAAGTAAAAGCATACATGTATGTTGGCTCGAGCAGAACAAGACTACAGCCGTCCAATATGCCGAAGCACGAAGAAATAAGAATGATAGGCAAGAGACTAGCCGAGCTAACAGGCTATATGTTGCTCAGCGAAAGCGTGCCGAGCAGGATTGTGTTGCTAAGCAGGATTAGACATCCAAAGAGGCATGGCAAAGGCTGTCCAGACGGTGTCGAGCACCCTGAGAAGTATGCCCCTGTAATAACGCATGAATACGAGGAGATGGCCAGTCAATAAGGTAAGAACGGGTATTAACTGATAGGTGCAAATCTCTAGATTTTTATATATAATCGATGATCATTTTTGATAATGAGTATAGAAAATTTTGGTGACAAAATTTGGATATTAGTATACGTAGAATAATAGATCTGGTTACAAAAGGTGATGAAGAGGAGCTGAAACGATTCATCGAAATGTATTCAAGGAACAGGATCGAAAGATCTTTTTACACTCTAGAGGAAATAGCGATATCGCTCCTCCATTACATCAGGGGATACACTCCCCAACGCATTGCAGAGATCCTAGGTATGAGCAGGAGCAATGTGTATGCGGTTCTAAAAAGATTTTCACAGAAATATGAGAAAGCGATGAACACGATCAACCTGTACGAAGCTATAACAAACGTTATTTACATAACGGTAAAGAAAGGAGAACCTCTCGATGAGGTAGCAAGAAAGATATACTCAATAGCGGATAAGAAGAAGATAAAGATCCCGTTTAGAGGCTTAGAGCTAATAAATGTACTTGAGCGCCGAGACATTGTTGATGAAAGGCTTAGATTCAAGGATGATTATCGCTTAATATTGTTACCGAATATCGACATAATAGTCGAGAAGATATAGTGTTCCTTTTGATATTTTGATATAACGTTCGTACGACTTGCAATAATAGATCATTTACCTTTCTTCGGCTCTACAGTATTTTTCATCGAATGAATCATAGCCTATGCACTCACCTACCCTGATCAAGCCAATATAGGTATGCAAAGTGAAGGTTATTGCTTTGATCTTATCGATTCCTTGAAGAATCGCTTTACAGGTTCTCTTGTGTCCATCTACAACGTATTTTGAGCCTAGATAATCATATACAAGTATTGGCAATAATGAATAAATCCCATCTTGTGTTCCCAGTATTGGTGATGGAGGCTGCGTCGGCTTAAGAATTTTAACAAGCGGTTCCTCCCTCCATATCCTCGCGATTATGCCATGCATCTTCTCAAGGAAAACGATCGTATTAACCATGTGTCTAAGGGGTAGGATTTCATCTGGTGTACCGGATGGAGGATTGATGACATCAGTTACACATAAAGGATTACTTATTCTAGGCCTGTATGCTGGAACATAGATAAGATGAGCTGGGAGCTTTTTTCTAAGCCATACATATACTCGAGCTCTATGATGGCCGTCTAGAATATAGTATTCTCCTCTGCTATTGTATGCGACTATCACTGGCACATCATATTCTTTGAAGAGAACCAAGTACAAAACTAGTCCAAGCTTATCCGATTCTAGGACGGGCTGTGTTGCATATAGGTTAAATGGATCTAACTCTTTGATACCAGTATACCTTATACCACCATATCTAATTCCAAGAAGATCTATGATTTCATGGAGTTTCTTGATCGAATCTTTATATGTCGATAAATGTAGACGTGGAGGCAGGTTACGAATAATTTCCTCATACGAGCCGATACTCTTTTCCCGCATAGAGTATTACTCTCGCATCCCGCTTCATTTCCTCTAATAATGTCTTCTCAAGGGGAGGTAGCTTTTCAGCTTCACGGATAGACAATGGGAATTTCTTAATGAATTCTTCATAGAATTTCTTATCTACTGCAAGTCTACCCACGACCTCAATACAGCCTTGGTAGACTAGCGTGTTAAACATAGATCCTAGCGCATTCATTGCCTCGTTGATATACATAATTGGTTTTGGTAAGCTTTTCTCTTCTTCTTTTTTGTTCTTCTTTTTCTTGGTTCCCCGGGTTTTTGCTTTCTTTAGTTCCTCTCTGATTTTACCAAGTTCTTGCCTAAGACTAGATATCTGTTCTTCTATCCTTATGATCTCTTTTTCGATCCGCCGTATCTTCTCTTCAAGATCGGTTAGAGGCTCTTCCGTAGTTTTTGGATATATTATTTTATACTCTTGCGTTTTAGTCTCGGCTTCTACCTCCTGTTCTTTGGACGATGTAATCTCATGTATAGCTTCTTCGCTTTGAGCTTCTATAGAGAATTCTTCAACGCTCTCTTCTCTAGGTTCACCAAACTTGTTAACAAACCATTCTCCCTTATCTGTCAGTATGTATCCCTTTCCCGCCTTCTCGATGTAGCCATTGTTGCGTAGCCTGTAGACAACAGTTCTTGCGAGTGACATGGATATTCCTAGAGTTGTGGCGATATCCTTTATTGTAGCACCGCTGTATTCTTTGAGGAACTCGAGTATTCTTAGCATTAGCGTTTTCTTGGGCACTTTCTCATCCCTGATCAAATTATTATGTTTTTAAACGGTAATAATCTGTCGCGTGAGAGCGGAATTATTATAAGGAATTTTTACGATAACTGTGTTAGGCATGCCTAACAAGATGATGTATGGTGTAGGTTATGTCGCAGGGGTTATTCGATGAGGAAACAATAAGTGCACTAAGAACAATATTCGGACAAATGAAAAAAGAACTCGTTGATGTACTGGTAGTAGATGACCCGATAGCTCCAACCAGTAGAACACCTAGTTGCGCCACATGTAAAGAAGCAAAGATCCTTGCAGAAGAACTTGAGAGGATTAGTGGAGGTAAGCTGAAGTTCCACATAATCGGCAAGAATAGTCCAGAAGCAAAGCTACTAAAGCCTAGATATCTTCCCGCATTCATTTATGATACACCGAAGAGAAATATAAGGTACTACGGGTTGCCGAGCGGACAAGAGTTTGCACCGTTCATATACATTCATCGATATGTTGATTGGGGTAATGTAAAGCTACAGGAAAACGTGATTAAAATAGTCAGGGAGATAGATGTTCCCATCCACATAAAGATATTTGTGACTCCTGAGTGTCCGTATTGCCCGCTTGTCGTTGATCAATTCAATCAGTTTGGCCTGGTAAACGGCAAACTAATTGTTGAAACTATAGAAGCTATGGAAAACCCTCGTGAAGCAGATATATATGGTGTATCGTACGTACCCGATGTGGTAATAACGGATCCCTCGGAATATGATACCTATGGCGCACCACCAGTAGAGCGGATAAACGGATATTTACCAGCTGAGCAGGCAGTATTATTCCTTAAATCAGCCGCTGAGAAAATAGCTTCTAGGTTGAGGCGTTAACAGAATTGGCATCCACTCCGACATGTAGGAAATATAATCTCAGCCGGAGGGCAGAGGAGTATCTTGAATTAATACATATCATGCTAAAGAATGGGGAGAGACCAAAGATTAGGGAAATCGCGCGCCGTCTAGGCGTTAGGCCTAGCAGCGTTGTCGAATACCTCAAGAGACTAGAGAATAAAGGATATATTGTATACGAGAAAGGCGGGCACATATACCTGACGGAGAGAGGCCTCAGGTACGCGGAGTCGATCTATGAGAGACACAAGATTCTCACGAAATTCCTAGAACTTCTCGGGGTCCCGAATGATATTGCTGAAGAAGATGCATGTTATATCGAGCACGGCATACACGATATAACACTTGAAAAAATAATTAGATTCATTAAGAAATGCGGTAATTTCCTCGATGAGATCAATGTGAAATAAAATGCTAGGCCTTCCTTCCACTGAAGAATTTTTCAAGTCTAATAACTAGTTTGATTGGATCATCGCCAAAAATACAACAATATTTATTATTACACTCAAATAATGCTCTATTATTTTCTAGAATATTTGTATCGAGACAAATAAATGATCTTTTTCTCACATTCGTCCCTGGTAATAGGTTCTTTATAGATACTATTCTTACGGGGGGAGTTGTAAACGTGCTTCTACCCCATACTATTATCTTGGAGGCGAAAACGTTTAGATCATCATTCATGAAACCAATAAGTATCTCTTTGCTCCTGCGACCCTGTATTTCAAGTAAATTACTCCTAGATAATAAGCGCTCAGTAGCCTCCAACAATCGTTTGTACACCCTGTAATAGTTTAGTCTCTCCCAGACACTTGAAACAGGATTATCATTCTCCATGGTTTTGATTATGTCGATTGCTTTATCCATGGCGTCTACTGGATTGTTTGAGACAAGGTAAAAACCAATGAAAGCGCCTACGAAATAGTATTTATTTATTAGTCTGAACGTGATCCATTTCTCCTTAATATTGGTTGTTTTAAGAATATGCATGTATGATTCAGAAATCGGTTTATTTAATATTACAACGATATCTCCAGCGGGTTCGGTCTGTTGATCGTGCGTAGTAATCATTATGTTTTTTCCATATATTTTTGCGGTCAGAACATCTTTATTCATTGTTAGTGATATATTCTCGATTTCCGATAAACTTGAACCTGTAGCAATATATCCTGCGAGAAGAGATATTATCTCGTCATCTACTGTTTTTTGGCCAAATATTCTCACTGGTATTGTCACCCAGTTAAAACATTATTTTAGTGGTTTATGAAAATGATACACTGGATGAAGAAGGTCCCGAACACACCTAGAGCCTTCCTCGGCGATGATGAAGCGGTGGCTGTCGGATCAAACTATTCCAAGCACATAAAGAACTAGGATAGAAGTCTCAATAAGTATGCTGGCTAGTACAAGAGCGATGTACTTTTTTTCCGAACTATAGGGCAGAAGTGCTTTGAGAGGTGATTCGAGCCTGTAGTAATTGTTTTCCCAGACGAACTGGCTGTACTCTATCATGCTAGCGGTTGCTGGGCCGAGCCTCTTCCAAGCTTTCTCACCTTTAAGAGTCCCGATCGCAAGGGACTCCATCATATCATGGAGTCCCGCAGGCATAGTTCTCCATAGGATTATGGGTGTAATTGCCTTGTCTCCCAACCCTATTTTTATGAGGAAATTAGATAGTTGGACAGGACTAATTATCGAGCCAGCAAACAAGACTAGGAATGAAATGTAAGTGGTTCTGAAATAGATCATGAGGGCATCTATGGGGGATATATGAGCTGCGAAACCGAGAAACCCGAATAGATACGCTGTTAAGCCATACCATATCCCCGGGATACTTGATAATGCTAAGCTCGCTCCTACCCAC
The DNA here is from genome assembly GCA_015520735.1 of Desulfurococcales archaeon. Classification (GTDB taxonomy): domain Archaea; phylum Thermoproteota; class Thermoprotei_A; order Sulfolobales; family Desulfurococcaceae; genus JAADCY01. The sequence continues at coordinate 24,633 of WAPN01000021.1, read as the reverse complement.
CATCTGTTTAAGCCTAGGAGACCTATTATTGACAGTATTAGGACAGGTATGTAGGGCTCGCTATAAAAGGGGATATAGGTCAGTGCCGAGAGGATAATTAAAGTTATTTTCAGCACGCTCGGCACTGTTTTCAATCCGGTCTCCCCGCTCATGAACAGGGACCTATAGATTAGCCCGACAAGTGCACCAATTATTTGCATTTCAAGATGCCTCCTTCGATCACGCATGTTTTATCATAGATGCGGTAAAGCCTCTTGTCGTGTGATGCAATAACTACTGCTTTACCACTATTGGCGGCGGCGAGAATGGAGTCGATCACGTTCTTAATTATATAATTATCAAGACCACCGCTCGGCTCATCAAAGAGGAAAACGTCGTACCCTGCGAGAAAAGCTGACGCTAGCGCGGCCCTCCTTCTTTCGCCACTGCTTGTCTCTGCCAATGGTTTCTCAAGAATATGCGTTATCCCGAATTCTTCTGCGACAGCCTTGATTTTTTCCTCGTTGCAGTATCTTCCGCAGGCTAGTTCTAGCTCTTCTTTAATTGTGGCTCCTGAGAAGTACAGGAGCGGGTTTTCTGGAATAAGTATTGTCTTTCCTTTACGCATTATTGTTCCTTTTGAAGGCTTGTATATTCCGGCGAGTATTTTCAAGAGAGTTGATTTGCCAGTTCCATTCGGCCCTGTGACGCCTATGATCTCTCCTTTTCCCGCAGTGATAGATACTCCTTTTAGAACAGGTTTTTGTCCTGGATAACTATACCAGATATTATCAGCGATTAATAGAACATTGTTTCCTCTATTTTCCATGGTCTTCGATCTGGAGCCTCCTTCTGGAGGCGCGGGTACCTTGTCTTCTCGGAAAACCCCTTTATATACCGTCCTCCCGTTCTCTAGTACCAAGAGTTTTGGTGATAGAGGCGCCCATAGTAATGGGTCATGATCAACTATAATAGCGGAGCCTCCATTTTCGATATGCCTCTCTACTAGGTCGATGAATTCTTTCTTGCCTTGCTCGTCGACGTACACTCCCGGCTCGTCCATGAAGAATACTTTTCCGCCCTTGTCAATACTTGAAGCCCAAAGAAGACGCTGGATCTGCCCAGCGCTTAGACCGTAGGTTATGTGGTTTCTGAGCTGTCCTAGACCATATATACTGAGTCTGGAGGGGTTACACTGGAGCCCTAGCACGGAGAATGATAGGCAATACTCGGTCTCGACAGTATGGCCCAGCACACCATACCATGGATCCTGCGGGATATATCCAATCATCTGAAAAATCTTTTCGGGTTTTACGCGGTACGGATTTATCCCTGAGACTATAACTTCTCCTCTAAAATACCCGTTTCTTGAGAGCCTAATGAGGCCCAGCAGGGATTTAAGAAGAGTGGATTTACCACTACCCGATCTCCCAGTTATTATTAAGGCTTCGCCATAATCAACCTGCAGAAACACATCTTTTACAGAAAATCCTCCCTTATACCCTGCCTCACTCACTTTGGCCTTGACTGCCACTTGCGACATATCCTGCGCGCCTCAGCCATGATGCTAGTGGTATAGCTATGGCGGCACCTATTACTGCTTGGCCTATATTGACTGGTACCTCAATAAATGCCGCGGCTGGGGGTCTTCCCGTTAATGGATTGCTCACAAAGTACTCGTAGAGCAGGTAGCCTGTAACCATTATCAGACCCGACAACAACACGGCGGCGGCTTCTCCTCCATATACGTTCTTCGCAACACTATACGCAATGAGTGCTCCCAGGACGAAGGCAATAATTATCCATACTACGAGAGGGATCTCTATCAATGGCGATTCTAACTTGAAGCTGAGCCACTGCTCCGGCCCAACATATATCTTCCCCCTCCAGTAGAATACTGAGAAGGACAGTAACAATGCAGTATAACAAGCCCCCGTCAATGCACCAATAGCTTTGCCACGTAGTCCTTTAAACCTCTTAGCAAGATATCCCGCTACATAGCCCTCAGTGAACTTTATAACTAGTGTTGCAGGAGCGAATATCCCGTAGCCTGTTGATAGGTCTGCAAGGCTTGAACCTATACCGCCCGCTATGCTGGCAACTAATGGTCCAGCCGTAAGGGCTGCTAGGTAGATCATTGCCTCCCCTAGGTTGAAGTATCCGCCCGTAGCCGGCTGATATATTTGTAGAGCAACGGTGGCGACGTAAACGGCTACAGTATACGCTATAATTAATAGTAGATTCTTGCTATGGGACTTCATTTCTTCCACCAATAAATGTATTCTAGCATTGTATATTTAATATAAAGTTTTTTCTTTAAGAACTCCTAGGATAGACGATGAATAGTGATTAAAACTTCTCTTCCCTTGTCAGTCAACGTATACTTCTTAACACCCTGCTCCACATATGATTTGATAAGCCCCATATTCTCCAGTTCTCTGAGGTGCTGGTAGACGGCTTGAACAGATATCTTCACTCCGAGAAGCTTCCACAAACCATAACCGTGTATAGGCTCGTTCTCTGCTATTTTCTCGAGAATCATAAGCTTGGTAGACGAGGGGAACACGCTTATCTCGCTTCTCGAACGACTAGGCCTGCTATAGGCTCTCGGCCCCTTCAAGCCGTGGCCAGTCAATATAACGACTGTATCGCCATCTAGCTGTTCAGAGAGCTTCAGCACGCCAGCCAATGCTACGGCTGAGGATGGCTCCACAAATAATCCCTCAGTCCGTGCTAGAAGCTTAGCGGCTCTAAGCAATTCCTTCTTTGAGACAGTCAATACATCACTCCTGCTCAGGATCTTTGATATCTTGTCTTTAACCGGAGAGTCTGAATACATAAGGCCCGGTGGAGGTTCTTCACGGCATCCATAAGGTATGCCAAAGATTCTTGAATAAACAGGGTTACCGCAGCTCTCGATCCCGATCAGTCTAGGCATAGTCGATATTATCCCTCGATCATACATTTCCTTGTATCCATGGTATATACTGTATAGTGTTACGCCTGAACCTAGGGGCACTACGATGTTTCTAGGAACCTTTCCTAGTTGCAGGTATATTTCTATGCCAATGGTCTTAAGGCCCTCGACGGATAATGGATTTTGGGATGTTGAGCCTGGATAGGCTCTCATCTCTGGAATCTTCTTCGAGACGATATATAATAGTTCATCTATCGTCTTGTCAAGAACCTTTACGTGCGCACCATACGCTTTCATAAGGAGTATTTTCTCGGGATCTGTTTTCCTTGGAACTACGACATATGCTTTGATCCCAGCCCTAGCACTATAGGCTGCTATGCTCGAACCCATATTGCCATCGCTTGCTAGTAGGATTCTCTTTTCCCCGAGACTATAGGCATGACTAACGATCAGAGCAGCTGCTCGATCCCTGAAACTGCCTGTCGGGTTTCTCCCTTCATCCTTGAAGTAAACTGGTAGATTCTTAAAGAGCCTTGTAGACCTTATCAGTGGCGTCCATGCCTCGCCCAAACTTATCTTTGTCTCTATATCGGGTAATATATGTGAGAAGCTCCATATATCGGGTCCCCTGAACCTGGCCCACTTCCATTTGTGCTCGGGATGCATTATTTCGCCGCAAATAGGGCACTTCATAACAGGTGTTACCGTGCTGTATCCACATCGTGGACATATGAAAAACAATGTTATATCCCCAGATGGGCGACTCATACGTTTTATCTTATATATAATCTAATGTATTAGCTTCCACCATATTAACCAGTTGCGATATACTCTTCTATGGTGTAGCGTGTTGGCCGAACAATTATTGATGCCTGTAGATGTTATCATCGATTCTAGGGAGGACTCTAAACATCCTGAGTTCAGGAAATCATTGATCTCTAGCGGGCTGAAAGTCGCGGTCAAAAAACTGGAGGCAGGGGACTTCCTATTGCTCGCATCCCCTGGGAAGAGACCAGTTCTTGTTGAGAGGAAAACAATTAATGATCTGGGAAATAGTATACGTGATAACCGTATTTGGGAACAGGCCAAACTACTTGTCGAAGCAGCTAGGAAAGATGGATACATACCAATGATCGTCATTGAGGGCTGGCTCGGCGCCCTCGAAAGATATAGAGGATGGAAAATCCAGAGCGTGCTCAGAGTACTTGATACGCTCATGATAGATTTCGATGTCAAGATATTGAACACGCCAAACAAGTCCGCTACTATAGGATGGCTGGTATCGAAGGCTAAAAGCCTAGGGAAGACTAGCGAGAAGAGAGTTTATAGGCTACGTGTCGAGAAGAAACCTATGACTATCCAGGAGAGAATAATATATGTTGCTGAGGGTCTTGTCGGGCCTAAGCTGGCCCGTAAGCTTCTTGAAGTATTTGGCACACTACGAAACATCGCGAATGCTAGTGTCCAAGAACTCATGAAGGTCGAAGGAATAGGTGAAAAAAGAGCTAGGGAGATATATCTCGTCTTCAATACTAAATGGGCAGGAGAAGAAAGAGAAAGGTAACCCAAATTGTTGCCTACATGGACAGAAATGCTCTATGTTTCCCTAGCGTCCATAATAAGCTGCATGCTGAGTCTCCATCTAGTCCGCTGGTGGATCCATAAGGCACACGAGATAGGCTTGACCGGTAAAGACATGAATAAGCCCGAGGAAATACAGATTCCCGAGAGCGGCGGAATATGGGTGGGTGCAGCCGCTAGTTTTGGTCTCCTGGTCTTCATCGCATTACAGATATACCTTTCCAAGTACAATGAATACAATTTAGAGCTCATGGCACTAGCTCTAATGCTCTTCATGTCTAGTTTCCTCGGCTTCTTAGACGATATTCTTGGCTGGAAGAAGGGATTGAAGCCGTGGAGCAAGATCATCTATATGGCCCCTCTAGCTCTCCCCATAGTAGTGATCAAAGCGGGCTACTCCATCATAACACTACCTATCATAGGGCCGGTTAACCTAGGCCTCATATACCCCCTAGTACTGGTTCCAATCGGTATACTCGGCGCAGCCAACGCATTCAATATGTTAGCAGGGTATAATGGATTAGAGGCTGGACAGGGCATACTATTGATGCTGTTCACGCTCATCTACTCATGGATCAAGGGGTTACATCCAAGCCTTGAAGCCTCAGCGATAATGCTGGCCGCAATACTAGGCTTCATGATCTACAACTGGTACCCAGCAAAAGTTTTTCCTGGCAATAGCTTCACACACGGGCTGGGAGCATACTATGCAGCGATAGTGATTATGGGTAATTTCGAGAAATTCGGCATCATGCTTTTCACTCTCTACTTTATAGAGTTAGCATTATTCTTACGCGGACTCAAAGACGGTGTCTACAAGGAGAATTTCGGCATAGTACAGCCGGACGGCACTATCCTGCCGCCGTACGAGAAGGTCTATAGCTTGACTCATTTAGCTATAAAAGTGCTGATCAGGATGAGGGGATATGCTCGGGAGAAAGATGTCACGCTATTCATACTGTCCTTGCAGACAATAATCGGTGTTCTCTCCCTGGTCCTTATAAAATATGTCTAGATACTAGATAACGTTTGGTGGAAGAGGATTAGATACGTATCCGTTATACCCTGTCCTAACTAGCTCGGAAGCCTTTATCCCACTTTGGATTAACGGTGAGATATAGGGCCATGGCTGGCTACAGCCATAGATCATCGCGGCAGACATGCCGGCTACAATAAATCCGGGGATTAGCCAATGGGTTCTCTCAACGAGCTCTTCAGAGCCCGGAATAGTAGGGCCCAACCCCTCCGATACAACGCTGATCTTAAGCCTATCCAGCACCATGCCCGTTAAATAACCGTTGGCTGTTGCGTCGACGATTATCCTTGAACCTATAATCTCCTTATCGCTGAGCATTTGCTCGTTAAGTTCTCTAATTATAATGCCTGCGATGGTTATCCCTGTTCCACTGGGGGAGAACAGAGGCTCTAGGTCAGTATTAACGATGATTTCGCCGCCGAGGTCAAGTATTCTCGAGGAAAGCTTAACTATATACTCGAGAGGCCTTATCCACTTCTTATCATTATCATTGAAAATCTTTACCCTAGATCTTTCCAAGAAATCAACTACCCTGTCATCGATGTATGCCTTACCACATAATCCGGCATAGTAAGTGTGCTGTGAAAGCCCCGGCTCTGGCTCGATCACGAGTACATTGTGGTTGTCTTCGAGGAGTGAAGCAGCCGCCGCGAGACCTGTATATCCGGCCCCTATAACAATAACGTCATAGTTTCTCGACAGCAACATGTTCCTCCCTTAACCCATAGGACTTGGCTCGGCATAGGTTTACTGGTTTTTAGAAAAAGAACTTTACGAAAACATGGATGGCGGTGAATACGTCCCCGGCCGTTTCATCCCACCAGGACCTGCCTGGGCGTCGCGGCCACACTATATTTTCGTCACCTAGCCTTATTTTGCTTCTCCCTTCAGATATTCTTCGAGGAGCTTCTTTGCATAGTCGAACCTTATCTTCCCCTCACTAATCATTCTCTCCGCTATCTTGTCTATGAGCTCGCCCTGGGCACCAGCCATTATCGCAAGGTTTCTAGCATGTAGTCTCATATGTCCTTTCTGTATCCCCTCGTGTACCAGTGCACGTAGTGCAGCGAGATTCTGTGCTAGACCGACAGCAGCCATAATCTCTGCTAGTTCCTTAGCGGTCTTGACGCCAAGTATTTTCAGAGCTATCCTGCTTATTGGGTGTACTTTTGTCGCCCCACCAACAATACCTACTTGCAGCGGTAACTCGATGCTTCCAACAAGATATCCTTTCTCGTCTAGTTCCCAGTAGCTGAGCGGCTTATATATTCCTTTTCGGGCGGCGTAGGCGTGGGCTCCAGCTTCGATCGCTCTATGGTCTTGGGCTGTTGCGAGAGCTACCGCTATTATTCCATTCATGATCCCCTTGTTATGTGTCACCGCTCTGTAGGGATCAATATCTGCCAGTATGCTTGCCTCCACGATCTTCTTCGCTATGTCTTCTCCGCCAACGTTTTCTGGTCTAGTCCTCGCCCATGCCCGGACTATTCTTCTCGTGGCATAGTTGCTTATGATCCTTAGCCTCGCCTCGCCGCCCGTGATCTTCTCAAGTAGCGGTGCAATGCTTTCAACCATGGTATTTACAGCATTAGCGCCCATGGCGTCCAGGACGTCAACAATTAGATGGACAACTATGACTGGCCCGATCCTAGAGTCTAGGACGCGTACCTCCAGGTCTCTAGGGCCGCCTCCGAGTCTTAATAGTGTTGAGTCTTGTTGCCGTGCATGATCCAGTATTTCCTCCTTATGCTCGATTATCTTCATGGCCTTGTATCGGGGGGCAGTCACGTTAACTAGTATGACCTGCCCGATCATTTCCTGTGGGCCAGCTCTAGCTATTATTCCATCGCCTTCCCTGAGCATCTTAGCAGCATTACTCGCTGCGGCTACAACACTTGTTTCCTCGATAACCATTGGGACAAGATAGTCCTTGCCATTAATCCTGAAGTTAACCGCGACGGCGAAAGGCATACTCATGCCGCCGATCACATTTTCGATCATACTATCAGCTATTTTCTCGGGAAGATTACCGAGATTCCTGAGGAGCTCCACCTCCTCATCACTGAGGCCTGCCCACTCTGCAACAATCTTAAGTCTTTCGTCAAGACTTAGCTTATAGAAACCCTTGATCCTCGAGGACCTGGCCATGTGACCACCTAATTATATCCTTAGAATGGTATGAGTTATTAATTGCAGGCCGGGGGTGCATGGTTTGCTTGTCGAGGAGATAGCTGAGAAAGAGATCTCCCTACTACGAGAGGAACCCCTGATCACAGAGTGCCTTATAGGATTAAGGTACTCTTACTGTGAGATCATGGTTGATGACGAGAAGTATTTGGGCGTATCTATTACGCCTATAGAGGATCTCCTTAACGTCTCTCCTAGCCTAAGGCTCCCAAAGACAATCCATGAGCTGCAAAGACTTGTCAGGAGCCCTAATCCATATGACAGGACAATAGCGCAGGCGCTCTTGAACGCGCTCGGCTCGTACTTGATAAGAACAATAGAGCAGGGAGAAATAGAGCTTATTGAAGCAGACATTATAGGATTAATCGGAAGATATGTTGCAGAGCCAGTATTACTAGTAGGAAACATGGGTCCCCTAAGGAGAAAACTCGTTGAGCAAGGAATTAGCGAAATATATGTCGTGGAGAGAAATCCATTGAATAGACATAATGCCTTACCCGACGTATCGCTTCCCAGGCTCATCGGAAAAGCCAAAACGATCATAATAACTGGTGCGACGCTAGTTAATGATACGATCGACTATATAATTGAGAAAGCCGGAAACAATAAAAACCTAGTGCTCGTAGGACCTACAGCATCTGTTTATCCACCCATAATAGTTCCGAGATACTTTAACATAGTAGCGTCTATGATCCCTAGGAACATAGACGCTGTGAAAAAAGTGATCAAGGCGGGCGGCGGCAGATGGGATTTCAGCCGATACTGTGACAGCTACTTGTTTGCCGGGGAGAAGAATTGATTGTATGGGAGCCAGATAAGGGGGTCATAAAGAAAGCTACAATAAATGATCTCATGGAGGCAACATATATTCTGCTCAATCTAGTGCCCCAAGGCAAAACCGTAACGTACGGCTCGCTGGCTAAAATTCTAGGTATTACTCCGAGACTAGTAGGGCTCTTCATGAAGAAGAACAGGGAACCTATAATAATTCCATGTCATAGAGTCATAGGGAAGAACGGCGAGCTTAAAGGATATAGCCGAGGAGGCCCCGAGATCAAGAAGAAATTATTGATGCTTGAAAATGTACGGTTCAAGAATGACCGGGTAGCCAGGGACTGCATTATTTCTCTCGACTGGATCCTCGACCCATAATGTATGGTAGATGTATGTGGAGATACTCGGCTATCCTAAACGTGAGATAAGGAAGCGATTGCAATGTACTCACTATTCCTTTAATAAAGACCGTCTTTTGTCTACCAAGTAGGGCCTTATTCATTTCCAGGCTCCTATAGTACCGCTCGACAATGATCCCATAGATCTTGAGCGCTAAAAGCACGAGGACAAGGTGGTTCCCTCCATGCTTAACCGTGTACAGTAATTCTCGATCTGTGACTGTGCCAAAGAATAAAATAAAGATGCTATAGTACCCGATGTATGTTATGTTATGGTATACTCCATAAATGCTCATAAAGAAAAACGTAAGACCTAGTATTATTACAACGCTCATAACATAAGATATAGCGGAGCCTGCACCTCTTATTTCCATGAGCATAACAACCGTTATAATGGCTAGCAGTGAGCATATTAGTACAGGATTAATATCTCCGAACAAGTAGAGTAGGATCGCGCCCGTTATGAATGCCCCAGCTCTAATCATAAGGGGAAGGTAGGCCTTCAACGACATCGAGTTCCTCACCTCGTGGAAGTGTTGTGATGACTACTCCACCCCCTTCAAGATACTGGTTGATAAGATCATAGATCACCCTTCTTCTCCGAGAATCTATTCCTTCAAGCCATGAATCCAGCAGAAGTACGGATCTACTGGAGAACAGCTGCGGGATCAGTAGTGTCAGTCTTCTCTGACCATCACTAAGCGCGACGTAGGGTTTTTCGCCATCTTTAACACCAAGTTCCTTCAAGGTGAAGAATGACTGCTCAATACACTCCTTTCCATGTCTGCATAGGTTCTCTATAACATCCCTTAAAGTCACACCGGGTGATACCAAGAGTGTGTCGTCTGGAACAAAACCTGTTCTTCCCTTGATCTCTATTCTCCCCTTATACTTAAGAGCACCGGCTATGGCTAGCAACGTGCTCGTCTTTCCCGAGCCGTTCGGACCGATTATTGTTACTGCTTCTCCGCTCCTGAGCCTTAGTTCCTCGAGTTCTATTCGTTTTCTACCGCGTTTAACGACGAGTCTCTCGATGACTATTCCTCCACTTGCCCCCATCGGTGGTGGGGGATCGATCCCGTCCTTTAGTTGTCCCACCATTATGTGTGCTTCACGGCCTTCTGGATACGAGTTCTCCTTATTGGTCGCAATGACCACTAGTGTTCGTTTACTTAAATCCTCTATGAGCTTCTTCGCTAGTTCCACATATTTCTCGTCTAGACCACTGTATGGTTCATCAAAACACGCTATATCAGGCATGACGTTATGCGCCTTAATTACTTCGAGGATCTTTCTCTCACCGTAGCTCATATAGCCGATCCTTTTATCTAGGATCCTTCTAACAAGCTGGTCATTAGCTGGTGGTGAATGGTTGTTGTGACTGATAAGCCATAACTCGTCATAGCCTGTATCGCCGAGGGTTATCAACCATGGATCTTGGGGGACAAGCCATTTTCTTGCGTTATTCGGCTTCACATCTATGCCCGTGTATGATATGTCATTTATCTCGTCTAGTCCTGATATTGCCTTCAGAAGAATAGTCTTTCCCGAGCCGTTTGGACCTATAATGTAGAGTATTCCTGGCGATTCAGCTATAATGTTGGATATGTGCGCAGTGTGGTCGCCTACATGTATCTCGGCATTGCTAAATCTAATGATTGCTCGCGCCACTGATCCTCCTCCTGATTAATATTTCCCACGGCTTCAGCGTTGATAGTATTATTATACTGCCTATTATGATTAGAATGGTACGCTCTACAGGGTAGACGCAGGCCGACATGTTCCATATTTTGTACCAGTTAGCCTGGAATTCCGGATTTGTGGCGAGCTGCGAAATGTTTCCTTGTAGATATAGGTAGTTCAGAACCCATGCAAGATTCCCTCCCATATGATCCCCTATAACCCCGGCTATAATGCTTCCTATTCCTCTTAGAATTTTCTTGCCGATGATATACGGTGTCGCGATCGCTAGGCCTGCCGTGACCGCTACATCATATACTAATACGCCTAGATAGTTCAGTATGTACGGGTATTGGACCGCAATGAATACCACGTAGAGTGTAGCCAGTATGCTGAGCGAGTAATGAGGCTTCCCCAAATAATAGGTCCCGGCAACAAAGAAACTGATCACGAGAGGCATGAAGAAGAAGGGTCCGAAAAACGTGATCAGAGACGAGTTATACTGTACAGCGACAATGAGTGTTATCAAGACAGCTGTTATACCAAGCCTCAAACCAAGATAAATACCTATTATGCTTCCGGCGAGTGCGCCGAGAGTAATGAACCCGGCACCACCAATTATCGGAAATGCTGGTATTAAGTTGAGAGCGATAGCGGCACCGGATACAACAATTATGGATGCTATGATCAATGCTACCTTATTGTTTTTCCTAGTCTTCATCGCCATTTTCAATTCCCACTTCACACAATAGTGTTGGGAGGGATTTTTATCCGCTACTAATGAATAAAGCTAAAACTTTGAAGCAATGATAAAAACCTACGATAGAAACGACAAGGTCATCTTTAATAATTATTCGTCCATGTAACTATTAAGGCTCTTAGATAATCGGCTGCTTCTTCGCATGCATCGGCTGCGTCTTCTAAATCACTGTTGAGGTCATGAAGCAGGATAGCCAGTGTTACGGGCTTTATATTGTCAGAGTACTTGAGTAGTTTGCCTCTGTTAGAAACATCTATCTCATCTGCCTCTTCCTCGATAGCCTCTATCTTCTTTAGGATTTCCTTGGCGTCTCCATATTCTTCATCAAGTATTTTCTCGACAGCGGCTCCGAGGAGTCTTGTCATAGATACTACTTTTTCTATGAGCGAATGAATACCGTCTCTTATGTCCGCGGGGGTTTCAAGATAGGGTATTATAGTGAGATCTCTAGCAGCTTCTTTAACCCAGTCCGCTATCCTATCTATCCGTTTGATCAAGTGGAAGAAGTCCTCCTTGAAGCTCGGATCTAGTCTACTCTCTTCAAGTAATAGGAGGATCTTTTTCCTTATCTTATCGGCCTTGCTCTCGATCTTCATTGTCTCGGCTAGTTTCTCCCTTGCCTCGCCTATACGCATATCGTTGAGTAGCTCTATTCCCCGGTGGAAAGAGTTGACAGTATCTATGATCTTAGATACGTATTCCTCGAACATCTCAATTATTGGTTCTGGGAGTATATCCCTTATCAACAGCTACTCAGCCTCAGTGATAGAGAATCAAATATCTGGATTTTATTTTTAATCATGGCTTATTCGAGGCCAGCGCCAATATATTATCGGGTTCTGTAACAGTAATTGTTGCTATGCGTCTTCTATGGTATAATCTGACGCTTCTGATGTATACGACGTAATCGGGGTGAGTGAGTGATACTGGCCGATCTATTTTCTCCGCTATGATCTTTACCGCATCGCTGCTATGTGCAGGCATTCTTGTTTCACGCCAGTAGAGTCTCCCGCGTAGTGTTACACGATACGTCTTATCCATGGGTATCTTCTTCTCCGCCAACTCGGCGGATTTCTCCGCCACGTCTTCTACATAGGGATTAGTGGTAGTATCGATAGGTATTATCCTGTAGATCAGGTTTAGTTGGTCTCTATGTTGTTTCAACACCTCTACCGCTTTATAGGGGTCATTGACTCTGAGCAGAATTACCGCTGTAGCGGCATCAACGACCACGTAGTTGTCGAGGATATCCCTCAATACGCTGAGCACATACCGGTAGTTCTCGGGCCCCGGCTCATGTGTCACCATCAGGTTGAATCCGGACATTTTATTGTTCTCCTCCATATAATGGTGTTTCGAAGCGCTACAGCTATGTAGGTTAGGATAGGTTGTTTAGCTAAAAATAAGTTCTTATCTATTTGGGTAACTTGCATAATATCATGTTAGTCTCTCACGCATACATGACACGCCGTAGGACATCATGGCGAGTACTTCTATGATCCCAACCAGGTCGATCCCGTTATCCGCGCTGAACTCAAGTGTATAGGCGTCTCTTCTTGTAATGAAGGGTAGTTGTTCAGCAACGTCTGCTATGAGCGAATCCCTAACAATTACTTCGACCCTGTACGGTCTGGATAGCTTTAAGGGTTTAGCCTTGTCCTCCTTAAGGGTCTCAGCGGCTTTCTCGAGTCCTTCTTCCAGTCTAGCGAGTACTTCGGGCATACTATCGAATCCTCCAGCGTACCTGCTATATCCTGTCTTGAAGGGTACGAATACGGCCCAGGGAGTATAGGTCTCTACTTCTTCTCTGAGCGCTTCATCGCCTGCGACTAGGACTACTGGGACATTGTATTCGCCCGCGTACAGGGCGTTTAACAGGTACTCGCTCGCCCTCCTACCGTTGACTTTTATCATGGCAAATGATCTGCCGCTCATAGTATGATCTAGTACTCCGTGTTTTGTCCCAGCGGCTGCGTGGTAGCCTATGAAGAAGGCCGCGTCGGTATCCTCGTCTAGACCTGCTAGCATGGAGTAAGGTCTAGGGTATCCCTGTATGAGTGTTGTTTTTTCAGGCATCTCTAGATAGTTAATATTGGTCATGGCGCCATGGCTATCAGCAATAATAATTCTGTCAAATCCCAGCTGAAGGAGTTTTTCGGCGGCTTTCTTAGCGATGATGGTCATGATCTTTGAGCCCAGCTGGAACTGGCTGAGTCCTGGTCCTAGCATGGTTGTTGAAGAGATGCCTGGGAGCCCCTCGATATCGATTGATATGAAGGCCTTCATGCTCAGCACCCTATAAACAAGTTATATCTCGATCACTCTATTAATGATGTTTCTGAACAAGTTTATCTCACGGGGGGTGTGGGCCTCCCTATTAACTATGTATAGTGATAGTAGATCTGGGAATTTCGAGACGAGGTTTCTGAGGAACGTATACGTGTTGATATCACCTATCAAGAACTCTATATCGGTCAGCGTATCTATGATCAGGACTGGGAGCTCATTTTCGTTCACAAGGCTTAGAGCCCACCTTACGGCGTATAGGAGATGTACTGGGGAAGGCGGTGATTCAAACTTGTCATCCTCTCTCGAAACCGTGGACTTGCCAGGGATAATATCTATGCGTGTTATCCGGCTTTTAGGAAACCTTAATGCCAATGTATCCGCTATTAGTGAGCCAGGCCTTGTAGCTAGTATAAAGTTTATGTTTTCCCTTCTGGGCAGTATTATTGATAAGAAGAACACTATTTTCTCATAGGTTTCTACTGGTTTATTGAAGTCTGTCTCCACAAGTATATGGCTAATATTCTTGATTTCACCTATTTTGAAATGGAGTATTTGGAGAAGATTAATACAGATTATCGCTAATATGGACACTATGATGCTTGAAGCTATGCCCATGTAGTATATATTACCTATTAATAAATATGATAAGCCTCCTGAGGGCAGAAATGATTGTGCTAAAATCATTTCATTAAATATAATATTCGCAAATATTGTTAGAACGGAGAGATCCGCTAAGTCTATCAAGGTATAGAGGCTTTCCAAGTAGACAAATCTCGTAAGAAGATATGCATCTAGTATTAGACCTAAGAGCGATGCTGCCATGGTAGATATCACAGCTAGATCCTGTAGTCCAGGTATTAATGCTCCTTGGGAACCCATTGTATATGCGAGGATCAGGTTGATGATCACGAAGAATGCTAAGCCCATAGCACTAAAAATCTTGTTCTTGATGCTGAGAGGCCTGATCTCACTTATAAAAGACGTCATAACATATACGAAGTACATGAACACGAAGAATGATAGGTTGTATACGTAATTGTTTATAGTGAGAATAGGCTCTGGGGCAGTAATTGCACCCGTAACCTCCCCCATAGCCACTACTAGAGCCAGCGCTAAAGCGAATGATGATAATGTGAGAGAGCGGAATATTGTCGGGGCTATCTTGTATATTTCTCTCTTCACGAGAAGAAACAAGATTATGAATACAAAGATTAGGAGAGCGTCAATAATCGCGGACAAGTACTTCGAGTAGGGAAGATAAGGGATTGTCTCGCGGATAACGTGTATGCCTGTAAGATACTGTTCTAGCATGAACAAATAAGGCGATAAAGAAATAAAGAAACCCAAGAGAGATATGGGCAAGAGCCACTCGAATTTCTTCTCAGCTATCGCGACATACCCGGTGAACGGTGCTTGTTCATCCTTATCCAATATGCGTTCCTCCCTATATTTCTCGGCAAGTTTTAGTTGACGACATATCGTCTTAAATTACATGATTATTTAATCCGGTCAAACCGATATTAATTATGTCATTAGATTCTCGGGGAGGTGTTAAGAACCATGAGGTTACCGGAAATAGGAGAAGTCAATGAAAAAGAATACATTGTTAAGGAAGAGGATTCCCCTGAATTTCTTTCCCGACAAGGCTTGGGGGTCCTAAGTACTCCGAGAATGATAGCGTTGATGGAGATAGTTTCGAAGGAGCTATTAGATCGCATTATTGGTGATGAGTATACTAGTGTCGGAATACATGTTGATGTATATCACAAGAACCCTGCCCCCATTGGAGCTAGGCTCCGCTTTATATCTAGAGTAGTGGATGTTCGGGGCAGGAAAATAGTGTTCGAAGTGAAGTGCTTGATGGGTGACAAGGTAATAGGTGAGGGTAGACACGAGCGCTTCATTATCGAGTGGAAAAAGCTCAAGGAGAAGATCGAGGCTATGAAAAAAGGATAAGTCCTTTTATAATTTCTGTTCTATATCATGAATTATTCATACAAATGGGATTACTTATTTTAAGGATGTTCGGAATATTCTGAACAGGGTGGACAACTTATCGGAAGTGAGAAGATGAGGAGCCTAGTAGCACTCCTGACATTTATAGGTATACCGGTTGCTGCTGCCTCAGTAATCAATACGTTATTACATGAGTCGAGGCCCCTAACGCTCCGAGATTTGTCTGAAAGAACAGGATATGCGAAGAGCCATCTTTCAACTCATTTGAAACACTTGGTCAATGCGGGTCTCGTAGAGATCCATCATGAGAAAGGGAAGATTAGATACAGTATTAGGAAGAAAGCGGTTGTTCAGTTGCTGCGTCAGCATCTTCATAAGCTCCATATCTATATCCGCCAGGTCTCCAGCGAGATAAACGATCACGATCTCAAGAGGGAGCTTGACGAGATCGCTCGCAGTATTTCACAACTATTTTCACGGGGTGAGAGGCTGTGAAGAGCCTCCGTGTTCTTGAAGAGAACAATACATACGTTATCCTAGGCTTTAACGGGAAGGGCCCGGACGTTGCCCTAGCAGCCTATAATGAGTTGGCGAGGATCTCGGCGAAAACCAGGTGCCGCAGGTTCACGTTCTTCATTGTTACGAACAAGCCTTCGCCATACTATATTGAGGATATGAGGTATGTTCTGCAGAACAATATAGCATACACGATTGTTCTGAGATACGTAGGCCTCAATATGGAGAAGCTATCACAGCTCATCGATGAGGTTAAGGGCTCCAGCAAGCCCTTGTTCGGCGTGGTCGAGTCCGAGATGGAGGAGGTGTCTCGTCTTCTTGAGGAGAAAGGAGTACAGGTTGTAAGGGTCTAGGGGGTGAGACTATGGGAAAGTATGAGGTAGTCCTAACCGTCGATAGGTCCATGATGAGCAATCATCATGGGAAAGAGTTCCTCGGCTTCATGGCTACTGGGCCGGCAATGGGGATACCTGAGAAGCTCTGGCAATGGCTCGCTGCCCCTAAGATCAAGGTTGATCCGGAGGGTAGACCCGTACAAGCACCTTACGGTATGAGGAAGGTCGAGGCTGTACTAGTAAACGCCGGATTTAAGGCGGCAATAATAGATCCTGATCATCTACACAAACACCTTGACACCATGAAGGTCATGATGGTTGGCCACCACGACTACTTCGCATACGGGCCGCCTAGCAGCGAGTTCTGGAGCATGACGGGGAAGGAGCCGCTTAACAGGAGGCTATTCATAAAGTTCATGAACAGCCCGGTCGTCAGGAAGGCCAAGGAGAAAGGAGTAAGATTCATAATGGGTGGACCAGCGGCTTGGCAGTGGCTATGGGAGCTCAAGCTATGGAGGAAATGGGGTGTTGACACGGTTATTGAGGGGGAGGTGGAGCGGGTAATAGTTGATCTTGTACAGAAGGCTCTTGATGGAGAGGAGCTCCCAGACTACGTGTACGTGGGTCCCGGCGACTCTCCAAGCATTGAGGAAATACCTGTTATTAAGGCCGCGAGCGTGAATGGCCTGGTAGAGATTATGAGGGGCTGTCCTAGAGGCTGCAAGTTCTGTAGTGTGACGCTTAGGCCTCTCCGCTTTATCCCGCTGGATAAGATCAGGGAGGAGATAAGAGTCAATAAGAGGGCCGGGATAAAAGGAGTCATACTACACAGCGAGGACGTCCTACTCTACGGTGCAGATGGTGTCAAGCCGCGTCCAGAACCATTGTTGAAGCTACATAAAATGGTTACTGAAGAGGTCGGGCCGAAAGGCGATATTGCGTGGGCGCACGCCAGCCTTGCCGCCATCAAGTATGCGGAGGAGAAGTACGGCCTAGTATCCAAGCTCATGCACGAGTACATTCTCAACGAGCATAGGAACCTGCTCGGCCTAGAGGTAGGCATAGAGACAGGTAGCCCTAGGCTAGCCAGGATCATAATGCCCGCCAAGAGCCTACCCTACAAGCCGGAGGAATGGCCCGACGTGGTGGAGGACGCTTTCAGGATAATGCATGAGAACCACATGATACCGGCCGCCACACTAATCCTGGGCCTCCCTGAGGAGAAGCCCGATGACGTCGTCAAGACGCTCGAGCTGCTTGACAGGCTCAGGCCGTATAGGAGCGTGATTGTGCCGATGTTCTTTGTGCCTATGGGTGCGTTGAAGAAGAACATGTGGTTCATGAGGGAGCACTTGAAGCCCGAACATGTCGATGTCCTCGTGAAATGCTTGGAGCACTCGATCTACTGGGCCGAGGAGATCGTCAACAGATTCTACTTCAAAGAGCCCTACCTTGCCCCGGTGAGGCTAGGCATAAAGCTCTTCCTAAGATTCACTAAACGTGGGATGAAGACGCTTAGGCCAACGCTAGAGGCAATGATAAAGAAGTAGTTTTTCTCCTGGGGAAAACAATATTTTTTCTATAACCCCTATTCTCCATTAATTAAAGGAATTACTTCATTGGGTGGTATTATGAGCCCATTTTATATCACGACACCGATATACTATCCCAACGCTCCACCACATATAGGTCATGCTTACACGACAGTGTTCGCTGACACCATTGCACGTTATCACCGCCTCATAGGTGATGATGTCTTCTTCATGACGGGTACAGATGAGCATGGCCTTAAGCTTCAGAGGGCCGCGGAGAAGATGGGTATTAGTCCTAAGGAGCTTGTCGATAAGATGGCGGAAAAATACAAGTGGTACTGGGGCCTCCTTGATATAAGCTATGATCACTTCATACGCACGACCCATGATTATCATGAACGCGTCGTAAAATATGCTATGAACAAGCTATACCAAGAAGGCCTCATTTATAAGGCAAGCTATGCTGGCTGGTACTGTGTTAACTGCGAGAAATTCTATAGCCCCGGCGAATACATAGAGATCGACGGCAGGCCCTACTGCCCAATACATCGTAAACCCCTAGAGTGGCTGGAGGAGGATACCTATTACTTCAAGCTCAGCGAGTTCGAGGACTTCATGAAGGACGTGCTCAGGAACAGGCATGTGGTCTATCCTGAGAGCTACGCCCAGGAGATTCTTGGAAAAATAGAGAAGGAGGGCCTCCGCGACGTAAGCATTGCTAGGCCTAAGGAGCGTGTATGGTGGGGGATAGAGGTCCCGTTCGATCCAAACTACACGGTCTATGTGTGGTTCGACGCCCTCCTGAACTATCTGAGCGGAATAGGGTTCCCCAAGGACATGGAGCGCTTCAACAAGTACTGGCCAATGGTACACCATGTTATAGGCAAAGACATACTATGGTTCCACACAGCCATATGGTTCTCAGTACTAAAAGCCCTAGACATCCCCCTGCCAAAGAAGCTCCTAGTCCATGCATTCCTCATAAACCGTGGCCTCAAGATCGGTAAGAGCGCTGGGAACGTGATAGCGATCGAGGACCTCCTTGACAGGTATAAGGACAGCAATGGCGTCAGATACATATTGATGAGGCTGTTCAACATGGCGAAAGACATAGAGGTGACCACGGAGCTCTTCGACTCAATATACAATAGCGAACTAGCCGACACCTACGGCAACCTCGTTAGACGCGTAGGCGTACTAGTCAAGAAAAAGCTCGGGGGAACAGTGGAGGCGGGAGAAAACGATGAAGAACTAGAGAAAACGCTGAAAGAAACCCTTGAAAACTATAGGCAAGCAATGGACAACTACGATGTATCGAGAGCACTGACAACAGTAATGGATCTCCTACGCCGGGCAAACGCTTACATAAACGAGAAACGCCCATGGGAAAAACAAGACCCGACAAAAGAACTCTACACCCTACTAGAAACAATAAAATACTCAACGACAATGCTCTACCCCGTCATACCCAGAGCGGCGGAGAAAACAGCAGAAGCACTAGGCTTCAAAATAACAAACCCATACCAAGAACCACCGACAACACAGAACAAATACGAGGTAAAACAAGCCCCAATACTCTTCAAGAAAATAAAGACCTAAACAAAATATTTCCCCTAAACAGAAACCACATCTTAGGAGGGCCCGTAGCCTAGCCTGGATAGGGCGCCGGCCTCCGGAGCCGGAGGTCCCGGGTTCAAATCCCGGCGGGCCCGCCATAAACAGCTCCAAGCCATCATAAACCTGGACTTGGAATATATGAGGAGCTGAGACTGCAAAACACGGCCGATACATGACTCGGGCTTGATGATATCGTGTTTGCATAATAAGAGTAATATACTAATTCACTTATTTAATGGAGTTGTTTCATTATGTTTTCAACGTCTGTGTTGCGTAGTAGGACTACTTTAACTCCTAGTGTTTCTGCATGCTTGCTCATAGATTCATCGTCTGTAAAGAGGAGTGCGTCACGGTCCCAGGCTAGGGCTATGATGTAGGCGTCGAAGCCTGAAGAGCCCGTTCGTAGGGCGACTTTCAATGCTTCATCTCTGTACTCTTCCTCGTGTACTATAGTGTAATTCCTTGTTGTTTTGAGTGATTCAACTACTTTCTCAGCTAGTTCCCTGCCTGCGAATCTTGATATGACTGCAGCGACCTCTACTATTACTGGATAGGGGATAAGGACGACAGTATTACTTGATCTGAGTGTCTTCACAAGGGTTCTCGCCTTATGAAGGGTTTCCAGCTCTCGTCTATAGAGTTCCTCGGATAGCCATCGGCCTGGCTTCAGGATGCTTTTGACTATAACACTTGAGTCTAATACCACTTCTTCCAACGCTCGCGGGCCTCTCTAAGTGTCTTATCGACGTCCCCGCTAGCCTCTATGCTCACCTTATCCACCAGCTCCGGGAACTCCTCAGGTAGTACTTGGATCCTAACTTCCTCGCCTTCCTCGAGCCTTAGAGGCTCGAGAGGCTTTAATACTCCTTTCTCATACCTGGCCCTTATCACTTTAGACAACAATTATCCCCACTAGTATATTGTTGTCCGAGGGGCTCTAAGCCTTTTTACTCCCGAGCGTTACGATATCATCTATACTGATAATCGCAATGAATTATCATGCTGGAGTGCGTGTCGCATTTCGTCATGAACTTGTGCAACATTGGTTTATTTTGCACAGGCCTCTGGAGCCAATGACCCTGGTCCGGAGTCCCCAGAGGCCTGCCACAAATATATGGTTCTTTCGGCTATTTATCATAATCTATTGATACAACCTTGTCTCGGTAAGTCTTCTATATACCCGGCTATTTCTTGTAGTTGGATCTTCATGCAATTTGCTATACCCAAAGGAGACGAATATGTTTGCCTTTTTCGCTGACGACTTAACCTAAACCACGTAACTAAGTCGAATCCTCAGATATCGCGTGTCCAAGGGTTATTGTTTTTGTGAAAGATATTAATAATAGAACTTTATGATAAGTAATCCTTAGTAAAGCAATACATTAGGAATTCTTCTTACTTTTACCCGGCTTTAATCCTAGTTGACTTAGTATTACATTCTTTCTCTCAATGATTTTAAGAGTTGCTATCGTTATGAAAGCAAGTCCGAGCCAAGAATGTAAGTGGATAAAGATAGGATTCATGGGACTAGTATTCCTTAAATAGGATATAAATAGTGGAATTGATGTAATTGCGGTAATAGCAAACGTTGTAATTTGAGCAATTGCTAATATACGATTAATAAGCCGCATTACTTACACCCCTTTTGTTATTGCCCCATTTTATTATCTGCTCTATAAGGAACCCCATAATGATTACAAATACTATTGTTAGGAGAAGCCTTGTTACCATGAAGCGAAGCCCAAGAAACTGAAGCTCCACCATCTCCTGCGGCATTTTTATGCATGCCCATGCAGAAAGAAAAACTATTATGTTGGATACCCTCGCACCCTTATTGAGCAGTGAAGCGGCTATTGGAAAAGCTACGTATAGAGGGCCGGAAGGTAATGCACCTAAAACTATTGCAAGGAAAACACCCTTTACTCCTGAGGACTCTCCAAGATATCTAACTACGATATCTCTTGGTACCCATACTTCAAGTAAACCTAGTAGAATCATAACTGCGGGAAGAATGAGCATCATTTCAGTAAAATAGTTCCATATGGTATTGATTACTGCTCTTCTTTCTTCTGGGAAAGATAATAGTAGCAGTGCGGCTATAGCCAGAGTTGCTCCTAATAATATCCAAATCCGTATTTTTGATTTCTTATCTTCTTTTCTAAATTTTAGATCATTTCTCATAATATAGCCCCCATGATCAATGCAATAATTATCGCAATGATGAAGCTTATTCCGTTTCTAAGAAGAGCTATTTTCTTTCCAAGTATCTTTATCTCTAAAGGTAATGTAATAGTCCCAATCATCGTTAATGTAGTAATAAAAGCAGCAACTGCACTAATTGATGCACCCTTCTCAAGAAGGGAAGCTGCTAGAGGAAATGATATTATAGATGGAATATGCATTACTGCACCCACTAAACCGATAATTATTACACCGATGATTCCAGATTGTTTACCTATAAACGCAGATATTTGATCCGGACTTACAAATCCATTAATTAGACCTATAATGACTATAATTATGAGGACTGTGGGGAGCATTCCGATAAACATTTTACTAGCTACTTTGAGCGATTTCTTTGTTTTCTTTTTATCCTTAATGAAGGATGCTAAAAGACCTATAATGGCTATTGCATTAATAATGATTGCAGTAATATTCATTTTAGCTACACCCTTCTACTAGATCGATTACGATTCTCTTAGTCTTTAGTTTCCATATTTTCTCTGGTGCACCGCCCCCTTCCTCCTTATATCCAGCAACTTCTATGATACCCGCATTCTTGAGTTCAGAGAGATGATAATATAATCCAGACATAGTTATCTTCTCACCTTTTTCAATCAGATAATTATAGATTTCTTTCGTACTCCTACTACTTTCACCAATATACTCGATTATTAACCATCTAATTCGAAAACGAAGTGCCCTAACGATATTACGAAGCTTAAGCCACTTTGGATGAACATCTTTTGGCGGTTTACAGCACATGTCCCTACATGTAGGATCTTTAGACACTCCAGTACACCACCATAATATTCCAGCTAAATTCTAAAATATTATAGCCATATATAATGATTTCGTTACTTCTAGAAAATACTATTTAAATAGCTCTACTATCTTACGGATCCGCCCTAGATCTGCTCCACCCTTCTCAGGTAGCCTCAATGCTAGTTCTACGTGAAGCCTCTCTTCAAGTTCGCTTGGGGAATCGTAGGACCCTCTGGAACCTCAATGACAACCCGCTTAACACCCATACTAGCAACCCAAATTCCCTCTACGGAATACTATGCCTGTAGAAACTACTAATCAATCCTAGCCATTTCACGATAGGCAAGACTTTAATAATAGCAAATCTCTAAGCCAAACTGTCCCATATACTAGATAATGGATACAGATTCTTACCGTGACTGTCCCAAATCATCATTAATCCTTGGGACAAAAATATTTAAGAGCCACATTCGGAGCCAGTGGTCTCGGGTTCAAATCCCCGGGGTCCGCCATAGTGTATTCTATTATTGTTTGTTTCAGGATGGGATATGGATAAGTAGTTTTAAGCAAAGTGCTTATGGAGAAGCTGTCTAACAGTATCTAAGAATTTCTCTAGTGATGAGTCTTGTAGGGGATATACTTCTCCTCCTAGGTGTCTGTGGTGCGGATGTGTTTGGATTTCTGGGTGATGTGGTCGATTATCCCACCATTCCTCATAGTCATAAGCTCTCAGGTAGTAACCATAGGCTACGAGATTATTTCCTTGCCAGTACTCGCGTGTCACCACTACCGCGTTAGCGTGAGGAATGCTTATCCTTACGTTTAAGTACTCTATGTTTTCTTCATCCATGACATAGTGCTCGATAACTCTGACTACAGGATCGTACTCGCCTAGAAGCCTATTGATCAAGTTGAGTATGTGGCGTAGCCTCGTCAATCCTCTTTATCCCTTAAGCATTGCCAGTATACGCTTCTTCCTCTCCTCCAGCTCTCTAAGTCTTCTCTTCAGGTAAAGGTATTCTGGCCAGAGAAGGTCTACCTCCGGGTTATCAATGCCTCTACTAGTGAGAAGTTTCTCTAGCTCCTTCCAGTTCCCGACGCCTAGCCTTGCAGCTATTCTCTGAAGCCTAGCCTCGACTACTGCAGCCTCTCTATTAATCCTTCTCAGCATTATCTCCAAGCTCTCACGTACAATAGGTTCCAAGATCCTACCCCACTACATAAACTATTAATAAATCTAGTTAAAATATCGTTAGCTATACCCGTGATGAGGGTAATTGTTATTCCTACCTCTGTTATCATCTGAGACTAAAATTACTTCAATCTAATTCCTAATTAATGTAATACATACTTTCCCACACTAAGATTTTGAAAACCGTGCTAAACAATATTTATTGTCCCATGTACTAGATAATGGGTATGAATCCCTACCGTAACTGTCCCAGAACATCATCAACCTGCGGGACAATGACTTATTAAGTGCCAGCCTCCTGAGCCGGAGATCCCGGGTTCAAGCCCCAATAAGCCCGCCACACAAGTGTCTCATATGTAAATTTCTCCTTTCTCCCTAGGTAGAGTTGTGGGTCCTCGTTCAGACAAGGAACTTGTTGTTTTTGTCTTCACTATTTGATAATCCCGACTGATAATTCCTTACGGAATTAGGGAGCAACTCAGGGAATAACTCTGAGCCATGTTACCCTCTTGAAGTCCTCATCAAAAGTAGCGATTATGCTTATACCATGTTTGAGTGCAGCTATCGCTAATAGTGCATCGTTAGGTAGTAATCCATAGCTTTCGATGAGGTTTAAGAGTTCCTCGACGTTGGTCTCCGCCGTGAGCATGTTAAAGAGTGAGAGGAGGCTTCACATCTTCCTCTAAGAGGCTCTTAACTTTCTCGTCCTGCTTAATAATTAGTTCTTTAAGCTTGTAGCGGGTGACGCCTAACGCGAGTCTGAGGTAGACGTATATGACCTCACTGGCGATAGTTTCTGTGATGCACCCTTCCCACTCATCGCTAACCACCCTCTCCACCAAGGCCCTCGCTTCCTCATCGCCAGCTAGGTACTTTATCAGTACGTTGGAGTCATAGAG
>WAPN01000020.1 GCA_015520735.1 Desulfurococcales archaeon | reverse complement strand
GAGGCTAAATAAAGACTGGATAAACAATGTCCTCAGACGTGAAGTCAAATAATGTTTTTATAGCACGTCATATGCCCCTATCTATAAATGGTAAACAATCTTGGGGAAAAACACTAAACACAGGATCGTGCTCGTATTACTCATCATGGCTGGTCTAGTAATAAGGTCTATTCTTGCCCCATATACTACCGGGAGCGATATAGCCCAGTTCGCTGGTTTCGCGGACACTTTTCTGAGGCACGGCATCTGCTTCTACAAATATAGTAGCTCTGCTTCCTTCATAGCCGAAGGCTGGCCATATAATTGGCCCTATGTATATGGTCCGCCACTCATATTGTTTCTCGGATTGCTCCGATTGTTCGTTCATGGCAAAGTGATCCATTATTTTGACGCATTAGGTCATTATTACGTCTACGTACCCGTGAATTGGATTATAGCTTGCAAGGCATTATTCATACTATTTGATACCTTATCAGCGATCATGATATATCTGATAATAAAAAGGATTACAGGACGTGGCAGTAAGGCATTGCTCGGCATGTTAATCTACTACTTCAACCCAATGACAATCTATGTTTCGTCCATATATGGGATGTTCGACCCGGTAGCGTTCTTCTTTCTGCTGGTATCACTATACTTCATAATCAACAACACGAGAATTATGGATGCCCTTTCTATGGGATTATCGCTGGTAATTAAGCAGACAATGTTATTCCCGGCGATCTATTATTTGTTATATATCATTCGAAGCGATGGCATAAAGAGATTCATTAGGGATATGATTATAATAATTCTCCTTGGACTAGTTTTCATGGCTCCTTTCATCCTTTGCCCTAGATCGATAAGTGTTTTTCTTGAGAATCTAAAGATGACCAGCACCCCGTCATATACTTATCCTATATCATATAGTTTTAATGGATTCTCAAGCTTAGCCACCTACCTTAATAGCATAAGCGGTTCAAATACACTATGGGTTATAAAATACTGGTTTGTTCCAGCACTATTATTGACGATAGTCTATATTATTGTACTCGCGAGGAAGGGCGGTGATCCGCTGTTATCTGTTGTCATAGGATATCTGGTTTACATCGCTACTTATTGGAGGATTAATGCACAGTACTTGTTGCCTGCTGTCGGGCTCCTAGCTGTAGCGTTTTTCCACCCCGTAATAACTGGTAGGGCAAGAATAGCTGTAGTAGCATCTATATTCCTTATCGGGTTCTGGCCCATAATGTTCCCTACAAGCTGGTGGGCACACGTACACATAAGGAACCCCAATATGTTTATCTGGAAACTTTTAGATTTCTTCAGCCTGATGGTATTTGATCGCCTATACT
The DNA here is from genome assembly GCA_015520735.1 of Desulfurococcales archaeon. GTDB lineage: Archaea > Thermoproteota > Thermoprotei_A > Sulfolobales > Desulfurococcaceae > JAADCY01. Next base: position 47,497 of record WAPN01000020.1, on the reverse strand, counting down.
ATGTCTGCTACAGTATACTATTGACATTAACACTTTATGTTACCATAATTACATTAATATCTAGAATGCATAGAAGAATAATGTAGATTATTGTTTCACCGTAACTGGTGGTGCAGCTCTTGTCAACATACGCTCTCAAGAAGATCATAGAAGACACGTTGATGCAAATGATATCTTCAGGGGGCGCTATGGCAGGTATTGCTGGACTACTGTGGGGTCTGAGAGAACAAGTATTTGTAGAAACAGCTACACGGGGAGCACCACTCATTACTGATGGCATCTATATTGGTGTCGACCCGAGGAAGCTATCCTCTATGAACATAGATATGAGGGTCCGCCTTCTTTATCATGTTGGTTTACATATGCTGGACGGTGATCCACCGATTATCTATGGGCATGGAATATATAGTGGGCTAGCCGAAGCGATAATAGATCCTTATCTCAGATATGGAGAAGTGGAGGAGCTTGTCGACCACTTTGTCAAAAAGATCAGAAAAGAAACAGGCCTCTTAATCTATACCGATGAGTTTGACCCGTACCTTGAAGACCCAGGCATACTTTATGGTGTACTTAAATCGCTTTGTCTTAGGAATAAGGTTGATCCAAACAGTATTCTTGACTCGGAGCGGCACGTTGTCCCACCCGGAAGTATATCGGGGAGAGGCTTAGACGGCGAAATAAAAAATCCGCCAGAAAAACCATATGTTGTCGCTATGAACATGTCTAGGCGTATGATATCTGACCTTAGGCGGAATGCTGATACGCAATCGTTATTTCTCATCGAGAATCTTCCATCAATGAGAAGGCCTAAGAAAACATGGGTCGACAGGATCAGAGATATAGTCTCGGGCCTTTCAGGCGAGAAGGCAAGCTTGATACTAGTTATTGATCTCCCGGGCGTGACAGAGGATGAAGCAGAGATATTCACGGATACCCTGAAGGCCATGGTTGGCGAGACAGGCTATAATCTCGATATCATTAGAACAATGTGTGTAGCAGATATGATATGTACATCATATGCCGGCTTAACACCTAGGTATAGAGAGATAAACGAGAAATGCCGAAGATCCGGAGAAACACTGATGGCTGAACCTCTAAGACTGGTAAAATCGATGACTTTCGAAGCAGCCATAATATTTACTGATGGCTACTGGGGAGACGAATACGAGGAAGAGCTACTCAAAGACGCTAAAAGCATACGTGCAAAGTTTAGAAAACCAGTAAAAAAAGGATTCCTCTTCAAGAGAGTACTACCTCGTACAGTAGATACCCTTGTCGTAACGACAGGGCTAGAACCTGGAGGATTGAAGGATGCTGGGTGGGAAATACTGTTCTTCTATGAAGGCATGTATAATGGTTTGAGAGAAGTATTCATCAAACGCTAACGGACTATATGTTTCTTTGTTCAACGCGTAGTTATATTAATTCGTTACATTCAGACTGTATAACCTAGTATAGATAATCTACACATGGGTGGAGATCCTTGATTAAGGCTGTAACATTTGATGTATGGAATACTCTCCTAAGACTAGATGTTATGAGAGAACGGATGGCCGAGGGAATAGCCGAGGTCGTGGGTCGAGATCCCCTGGAGATGAGGCTCGTCGTCGAGGAATTAGTACTGGATATTAAGACTAAAAGGCAGAGGCTCGAAGTAATAGATCCTCTGGAGGCCTCCTGGAAATTGCTCGCCGAAAGACTAGAGTGTAGAACTAATGATATTAAGAATGGGGTAGCCCGAGGACTGCTTAGAGTCCTCGAGGATCCGGAGCCCCTCTTATTCTCGGATACACTGGGTGTAATCAGGTCTCTAAGAGATGAGATGGAGAAACTAGCAGTAATAGGCAATGTCCTCCTATGGCCTGGAAGCTACACTAGAGCGATACTCGAGAGGCTCGGTATAGCTGAGTACATGGACCTAATAGTATTTGCGGATGAGGCAGGAGCCATGAAGCCTGACAGGAGGGTCTTCTTGAATGTTTTAAAAGAACTTGGGATAGAGCCGTCCGAAGCGGTACATGTTGGTGACGGGGTAATAGAGGATCTTGGTGGAGCTCTATCTTCTGGGATGAAGGCAGCGATAATAAGACCAGAAACCGGAAGAACCACGGTAATTAAGGAGCTAGGTATAGCGATCATACCAAACATAGGCTTTCTCCCGGAGGCCATCTACATGCTTAATAGATAAAGTGCAACCCGTACCTGATAACTTGGTGCCCAGTGTTAATTTTATGTATGGGTGAATAACGTGCAACCCCTGATTAAATCCTATAATTTTGGAAAAGTCATCATGGATGATAAGGTATATACACATGATATAATCATACTTCCTGGCAGAATAATTGGTAATTGGTGGAGGAAAGAAGGCCATTATCTCCAGCTCGACGATCTAAAGGATATAGGGGAGATCATAGCCGATGCGGTCATTGTGGGGACTGGATATTATGGATTAATGCGTGTCGACAAGGAAGTGATCGAATACTTCAGGGAGAAGGGTATGGAGGTATATGTGGCTGAGACAGGGGAAGCCGTCGAGAAATATAATGAACTCGTCAGGAAGGGTAAGAAGGTTATCGGATTATTCCATTTGACCTGCTAGTTTCCGCCTCCGCTCACTACCATATAGTTTAGTGTTTTCGGTAATTGTTCAATACTATATTCTATGTTGATATATCTCCTCAATATCTTAAACCCGCACCTCATATAGTAGTCGACAACCTCCGGATAAGCGTCGAGGTAAACTATTTCTAACCCCGTCTCTCTAAGCTTCCTTAATGCCTCGGCAAGTAATTTTCGGCCTATCCTCATGCCACGATACTCCTTCTTAACAGCTAAAGTATAAATATAGCCCGCCTTGACGCCTATTCCTCTAGTCATAAAATCTACGTATCCGACGGGCTTGCCACCCATAATGGCTATGAGGGCCTTGACCCTCCCTGACCTATACATACTCGCTACATCGGCCGGACTGATCGGTATGAACCAAGGATATTGCGAGAAAGCATCATTATAAATACCGGCCACAGCTTCCTCTAATCCGGGCCTATATTCTATTATTTCGACAACAAATTCTCCACTGATCCTAATTCTTCTCAGGGCTAGCATAATATATGTAGAGTGAATACTGCGTCCAACGCGGAGTACTTCCTGGACAACACAGTGGAGATAACCGTATTCTGGCCCAGCGAACACTTGTACTACATAGGAGTCATTCTCTAAGCCTTTTAGCCTCGTCCATGAGAGCACCGTTTCGAGTGCATTGATGAAGATACTCTTAGGAAGGCGAGGATCAATATAAGGGTTTATTCTAATTCTTCCACTTCTCCACCATACGAACGCGAAGCCAGTAGGCCTACCCATAACATATAGCGTTATGAATTTATCTGGCTCGAACCATGAGGCATCAAACCATTGTCTTTATCATTTCGTCGCCATACATACTCTCAGCTATCCATGGGAGTTCATGATATGTTGCCTCGCCATATATTTCTGCCAACAAATCAATCCTCCATGATCAATTAGTATCTGTCAGCGCGATCAAACCATGTCACCTCATCATAATTCATATGCATCGTTTCCATGCTTGACAGGACAGCCTCGCCATTACCAATAATACAATAATAATATCATTACACCATAATTTATTATCCTGAAAAACCCTACCCGGGGCTCTCTGCTGATATGAGGAAAATCATCAGCGTTGACGAGATAATAAGAGATATATACGTGTCGCCGGGCAAGCCAGCCATCATGCTAGCTGAGAGGTACGGGTATCTCCCCTATATGGTTGAACGATACATTCGTGTTCTAGGCTTTAGAGAGACCACCAAGCTACTGGAGGCATTCGAGAAGCCTCTCGCGCCCGTCATAAGGACAAACACAGTGCTCATTAAGCCGGAGAAGCTGGCGGAGAGACTAGAAAACCTTGGGTTCGAACTGGAATCTATAACGTGGCTTCCGTACGCGTATAGAGTAGTGGATGCTCCAAGATCACCTAGTATCGGTAGTACACACGAGTATTTGAAGGGGCTATACTACATCCATAGGGATGCAGCCGCACTACTTCCCCCAGTTCTCTTGATCGATGACAGCTATGAAGGCGATGTTCTCGATATGTGTGCGGCACCCGGTGGTAAAGCTACACATTTAGCCCAGCTACTATATGGGCGGGGAAGGATTATCGCTAACGATCTTGTGCTATACAGGATAAGGTCGCTCATAGGCCACGTCATGAGGATGAGGCTAGACAATGTCGATGTGACATGGGCAGATGCCCGTAAACTCCCCAGTATTATGAACAAGAGATTCAGAAGAATACTCTTGGATGCTCCATGTAGTGGGGAGGGAACAATAATGTTTGACCCCGGCAGAAAGACTAGGACGACGATTAAGGATTTAGCTTTGATTGTTAAGCGTGAAATAGAACTCCTCGATGCAGCTCTAGATATGCTTGAGCCCGGCGGCATCCTTGCCTACTCCACCTGTAGTATAGCTCCGGAAGAGAACGAGTATGTGATCTACAGGTTAATGATGTTCAGGGATGACTTCGAGATAGTCGAGCCACGCGTCAAACTATTTGAATGGTCTCCATGGCTAACCAGTTATAAAGGTATAGATTATACGAGCGACTTCAAGAAGTGCCTTAGGATATGGCCTCATAGGCACGGAATGATGGGATTCACGATATGCCTGCTAAGGAAGATCTAACCTAGAGCTCTGAGGAACAAGCCAAGATCGTAGATGTTCCTGTAAATCCTATCATGCGGATCCCATCGTACGACCCCAATTACTCTATGATCGCTACTATCAATAACAGCTAATGGGTATTTCGTTGGCCCATAGACTTTTTCGATACTTATAGGGAGCAGATCATTACCGTAAAGAAAAGCCTTGACACCTTTATCCCGAGCTATCACGGCCGCCCTGAATCCGTGCTCCATATATATTTTCTCGTAAAGCACTGGTGATAGGTAGGGATAATCATCTATGATAAGGCCTATCCAGCGCCCACTATAGAGTGTTGTAGCTGGATAAATATTTCTCCCCTCATGAATGATGCAGGTTTTACCAAGGCAAGTCACTATGAGGCTATTATCGATATAATTGCTTGGATCGGTTCTCAGTGATTTACGAATATAGTTTCTCAGAATGGAAAGATGTCTTCTTGGTAATCTCCTCGACTCATAGATTATTCTCGATTCTACCCGTGGTTTCCTATACTTCATGGTTTTTACCTGGTTGCTTTTATGCATATTTATGTCTTATCCTATTCGCATAGATATCCGCGATCATATATTTTTTATTGACTTTTATATAGATGTAAATATAGATTATATCCCACTATTTCTACCATAATATTTTATAGTTCCTCATGACACTACGATATCACGAAGCAATTAACACTTTATAATCAATAATAAACTCGTTCATGGTGAATAATTTGAGGTTTACCTGGATGTGTAAAGAGCCTGAGAACGTGCCGGGCCGTTCTAAGACGAAGATATCCATCATCGGCGCAGGCCCGGCCGGACTAGCCGCTGCAGGCTTCCTTGCCTGTAAGGGCTACAGTATAACCATATATGATAAACAGCCCCTAGCGGGAGGCCTAATGGTCTTCGCAATCCCCAAGATCAGGATAAGGGATGAGACAGTATTTGTCGGTGTCGACGAACTACGCGATAAGTTCGGCATAGAGTTTAAGCTCGCCACGAAAGTATTCGCGGACCAAACGCCCAGGAAGGATGAAGGAGAAGAACTAGTCAAGGAGAACGTGCCCCTCAAGGAGATAATTGAGAACAGCAACGCCATAATGATAACGACAGGCACATGGAGAAGCAGAAGGCTGGGATTACCCGGCGAAAATGGGCCCGGGGTACTAAGCGCTCTCGATTTCCTCTACGCAATAAGACTGTATGAGAAAGGATTGACAAGCCACAAGCCCAGAATAGGTAGACGTGTAGTGGTAATAGGAGCTGGCCTCAGCGCCGTAGACGCTGCAATGGAGGCGTGGGACAGGGGTGCACAAGAAGTAATTATTGCCTACAGGAGAACGATCAAGCAGGCCCCTGCGGGAGTCTACGAGATAAACCAGTTGATCCGGAAGGGCATAAAATGGATCGAGCTGGCAAGCCCCCTTGAGATCATACGTGAGAACGGTGTGGTGAAAGCCATAAAGCTCCAGAGGATGAGGCTCGGAGAACCAGATGCAAGCGGAAGACCGAGACCAATACCGATACCCGGGAGCGAGTTCACCCTTGAGGCAGATACCGTGATCCTAGCAGTGGGCGAGCTCGCGACACCACCGTTCGAGAAGGAGAATCTCGGCATAACTGTTGATAGAAAAGGGAGGATACAAGTCGACCAGTACTATAGAACCACGAACCCGAAGGTATGGGCAGCGGGCGATGTTGTCACAGGGCCGAGCTTCATTGGCAACGCTGTGAAGACTGCCTTATATGCTGCAAAGGCTATGCATATCCACTTAAGTGGGAAGAAATTACTGTATTAGTACATGTTTTTGACCAGGTTTACAATACATGAGAATCTGTATGTTACAAAATAAGTATATAATGCATAATAAACAAAGTTCAAAACTCGGAATGGAGGAGAACCGTGATGGCGGAAGAAGGAGTTAAGGGAAAGATCACGTTCTTAAGATATATCGACCTCGATAAATGCATGGGATGCTACACCTGTCAAGCTGTATGTGACTTCATTCATGATGGGAAACCCTACATAATCGTCTACGAAACAAGCATCGGGCTAAAAACACCTATCTCGTGCATGCACTGTAGCCGTGCTCCATGTGTAGAGGTATGTCCTACGGGTGCTATGACGCGGGATGAAAGCGGCGCGGTTTATGTCGATACAATGAAATGCATTGGCTGTATGGCTTGCCTGTATGCCTGTCCTTTCGGAATACCCGAACTAGACCCTGAGCTAAGAGTTGCGACAAAATGTGATCTCTGTAGGCCGCTGAGAAAGCAGGGCTTGGACCCAGCGTGTTACGCTATGTGCCCAGCCGAGGCAATAATCTATGGCGAGACAAAAGAGGTAGCAGACAAAATCAAGAGGAGGAAAGCTGAGCAGCTCGTACGTGCCAAGATGCTGGACTATTTCCCTAAGACGTAACACCCGACGTTTTCTGCCTACGAGGCAAGCCGGGATCAACAATGTTGAGCCTTGAATATTTCGTGTTATTCACGATAATTTCTTACATACTCATATTCATACCTATCGGAAACAGGGCTTTACGGATCGTTTTACGCATTATATCATATCTAATAATATTGGCCGCAATACCTTTCGGCTTTCTCGATTTCCTATCGCTTATTTTCCTTGGTTTAGCGATCCCTGTAAGCCTTCTCACAAGCCTCTACAATCTCTGGTACGGGGAGGCGAAATACAGGGGCAAGAACCTACAGGGATTGATAGATGTCTTCAATTTATCGATCATATACACTTTCGCCGCACCCAACATGATAGCCTTCATATCCCTCTGGACACTATCCGAGATAGTGGGCTTCCTACTGGTAAGCTTTGAGGGTGGCGACGAAGCATTCCGCGCTGGCTATAGGTTCTTCTTTCTCAAGAGCATGACATTCGAGCTGAGTGCTCTAACAGCCGTGATAATACTTGCCTATCATATAGGTATAGTTAACGCTCTGCTACTGTCGTTTGACAAGTTACAGCCCATCAATATTGGGCTTGTCTACTCGATACTAACGATTATTGGGTTCACGACCACTGCGGCCATAGCACCCTTCCATTTCTGGCTACCACACGCACACAGCACAGCCCCGAGCAGTGGCTCGGCCGTTCTCAGCGGATTAACGGTGAAAATGGGGTTCTACGCCATCATGAGGTTCGCGGGATTCTTTAACTATCCGTCGAGCTTATGGTACATCATACTGGGGCTTGGCGCTGTGACGGCCTTCTATGGCTTTACAGTCCTATTAGGCCAGAAAGACATTAAGAGGCTCCTCGCCTACAGCACTATGGGTAACACTGGTTTCATGATGGTGTTACTAGCCATATATCTGCTGACCAATAACAACCTCGTCTTCTATGCACTCATAGCGAATATCTACGCACATGGACTCTACAAGGCGAGCCTATTCCTGAATACTGGTACAATTCTTGTCCTCGCCCACACCCGTGACATGACGAGGTTATCAGCTCTTGCAGCCTACACACCCACCAGTAGTCTTGGAGTCTTATTGACGGTGTTGAGCGTTATAGGGGTTCCACCAACAATCGGCTTTACGGGCAAACTCCTTGCAATAATAGCCTTGATAACGATCCAGTCGAAATCGCTCGAAATTCTAGGCCTCGTGGTCACAGCCTACGCCATATTAGTCAGCATAGTCTACGGCTTCAATATCATGGGTGTTCACTGGAGAGCCGGGACAATAGGTTACAAACCACGCAACATACCAATGTATCCACAGATAATAGAGCTCATACTCTCCACGCTGAGCATTATCTATGGAATAGTCCTCCTCATGTTCTTCAACCTTGGAGCCCTACAAGTCCTAATAATCATAAATGCTTTCAGCCTGCTTCTTGTACTTGGGCTTGTAGCGGTCTTCTATTACAACATAAAGCCAAGACTATCGAGGGAGCTGAGCATATATGCCAGCGCTTGACCTCATCCAGGGCATTACAGCCATACTTGGCATCAAGTACGTGTTGCTATTGGTGGCCATTGTTCCGCTAATAGCTGGTAGTCTACTAGTGGACAGGATGAGAAGACTGGGCCGTGGGCTGAGGTTATTCGCTTATTCCTTCATGATGTTTCTCGCCATAGTAGATTATCTATGGCTACACATACTTCTACCGCTATCGTATCCATTCCTCATACTTCTTGGCGCTGTGGGTTTAGCTATCACGCTTTACACCGAAGGATACTCAAGAGTATTACTGGGTATGGCCCGCCCCCTACAGATCATCGTGGAGATACTCTCGGTCTCACTCCTCCTCTTATTTTCCTCGACGCTCCTCATAGAATTTGTAATGTACTGGATACTCACGGAGCTTGTCGGCTTCATCATAATCATATTTGATGGAACAAGGGAGTCTTGGAGAGCAGCGATAACTTATCTCGTGATAGGTGCTCTGACAGCTGATTTCAGCCTCTTCACCCTACTAGCAGTGGTGGCAGAAAGGGTTGGCTTGACTGCTCTCTTCACAATGACCCTCCAAGCGGTCATGTTTCAAGGCATACATGTCGGGCCGTTCTTGACTATATTGATATTGCTCGGATTCATCGCAAAATCAGCACTTGTTCCCCTGCATTTCTGGCTCCCAGACGCATACACGCTTGCCCCAAGTCCCGCCTCGGCGAGCTTCAGTGGGATCATGGAGAAGATGAGTATTTTCGGGGTACTCTTAGTGACTAGGCTGGTCAGGCTCGACCCATGGGTTACTATCGGCTTATTCTTAGGGCTTGGAACTATAACCATATTTTACGCGGCTACACAAGCGATGCTGCAAACTGATGCTAAGAGACTATTAAGCTATAGCACGATGGCTTACAGCGGTTGCCTCATGACGCTTCTAGCACTATATCTTGCTTCCGGCATGAGCTTCACAATGTATCTCGCTATAATATTCCTAATGTATGCTCATGGCCTATCCAAGAGCCTTTTATTCCTTAATGTTGGGACTATGGAGATACTGGCTAACACCCGCGAGATATATAGACTAGGATACCTTGCTAGGATAGACCGTAATGGAGCGTTTTCAATTGTTGTCGGCGGAATAAGCTTATTAGGAGTACCTTCGACGATAGGGTTTGTCGGAAAGCTCTACGCTGTAATAGCTTTGATCACCACGTATTTCAGCGTGGGATCAATAGCTCTTCCAGCAATAGTGGCATTCATCTATCTATCATCGACAGGCATAGTCTACACCCTAAAATACCTTGGCTGCTATTACGGGGGCTACAAACCCCTGATAAGCGGTATAAGGAAATACTACCTTCTAGACCTAGGTGAAGCACTTGGCGTAGCATCGATAATAGTGTTCGGCGCAGCGAGCTCAATATACTTGTATCTACTGGGTCTAACACCTTACATAATAATAGCTAACCTAGCGGTGCTAGCGACTCTCGGAGTAATGATCTACATTGTGAGGAAGAAGGGGATATTGTACCGTGAGGACGAGCCCTGGCTAGGAGGTGCATACCCATGAGCTATACCCGCGCCTCAATACTTTATGGTATTGATAAGTTGTTGGAGAAGATTAAGAAGGGAGTCGCTAAGCTAAAAGGACCCATCGGCAGGATAGCGGCAACCATTGTCATTACGCCCATAATTCTTGGACAGAAGACGGAGAACGCGATCATATCATTCTCCAATAAGCTGGCCCGCAAGATCAACGAGGCCCAGAGAAGCCTCGAGGAAAGCTTAACCATGGCGAGCCTCTACATAGGCTTCCTCATGACAACAGCAATAGTGCTTGCTACGGTGATCATGTATGTGGCTGGCCATTAGCCTCTACATAGTGCTCATATTGGTCTTCCTGCTCATACCTCCCCTCTACGACGGTATTGAGAGGAAGATACGTGCTAAGCTGCATAGCCGTATAGGTCCTCCAACCCCACTCCAGACTTGGTACGATATACTTAAACTGTTCAAGAAAGAACTAGTGATAACCGATACTGGTTTGGCCTCGGTGCTCTTATCAGGCCTCCTAATGGCGACGGTTATAATCACAGCATTCACCCTGCCCTTAGGCTTCAGCACGCCTATAACCAGCAATGGATCCAGCCTTGTCCTATTCACGATACTCTTGATCGGTTGTCAGCTTCTATGGGTCAGCCTGACTCTAACGCCCGGCAATCCATATGCCACTATAGGTGTTTTCAGGGAAGCCTTGATCGGTATGATCAACGAATTCTTCCTAGTAATGGGTCTCGTGGCTTTGATGTTCTATACTGGGTCATCAAGCTTCGATGGGATAATACGGGCGAGGCCTAGTTTAACATACTTGCTTATCTTTGCCCTCATAGCTGTCTCAGCCTTTATTGGGTCTGGCAGAATACCGTATGACATTGCTGAGGCTGAGCCGGAGCTCGCTAGTGGTGTTCTCATAGAGTTCTCGGGGCCTCTACTAGGTATAACCTTGTATAGCCATTACCTAAAACGGGCAATACTCTACGGGTTATTGGCAGACATGATAGTTTTGCCTCTAACAAGGATCATCGGGATAGTGGCGTCCGCATTAATTTATCCAGTCGTAGTTCTCGCAATATGGATTGTATTCGCCGTGATAAGCGTTATGCTGGGCAGGACGCGTGTCGATATAGCTCCCAGATCTATGCTTAAGATCTACATTCCATTAACGATCGCCATGCTGATTGCATGGCTAGTAGGAGTGTGATCATCATGAGCGTCAAAGAAATAATGGATATAATTAGAGAGAAGCTCGGCGGCATAGCCGAGGACATAAGGTACGTTGAGTCAGCAGGAATAATAGTGCGCGTAAAGCCGGTCAATTTACGCGAGGCCTCACATATAGTACATGATGTACTAGATGCTTACTTCAGGACGATGATGGCTGTTGATGAACGCCCAATAAATAATACTTTTGCCGCATACTATGTATACGGCTTAGACGATAAGGGTATCAACATAATTATTGAGGCCCACGCAGACCCATATACACCTGTGCTCCCAAGCATAGCGGACATAGTGCCCGCGGCAGACTGGTATGAGCTAGAAGCATGGGATCTCCTCGGAATAAAGTTCAAGAACAGGAAGCTTCACAGGTTCGTCCTACCGGACGACTGGCCTGAAGGCCTATATCCTCTTAGGAGGGATGTCGACTACACGGTGCGTCCAAGCCCGAGGATAACCTATAAGCCGCCCCTCCAGGGCCCGAGGCTACCGGTTGGCCCGTATCACCCCGCGCTTCACGAGCCCGAGTACTTCGAGTTATTCGTTGAGGGGGAAAGAGTGGTAGATGTGGAGTACAATGGTTTCCACGTACATCGCGGCATTGAGAAGCTGGCTGAGAGCCCGAGGTTCACGTACCAGAAGATACCGTTTCTAGCTGAGCGTATTTGTGGCATATGTGGTTTTGTTCACAGTGTAGCATATACGTTGAGCGTTGAGAATGCGGCTAAAATAGAGGTTCCCGAGCGGGCACAGTATATCCGTAGTATTGTCCTCGAGGTGGAGAGGCTCCACAGTCATCTGCTCTGGCTGGGAGTTGCTTGTCACCTCCTAGGCTATGATGCCGGCTTCATGCATTCTTGGAGGATCCGTGAGAAAGTGATGGTTTTAGCCGAGCTTCTCACAGGTAGCAGGAAGACATATGGCATAAACCTTGTCGGTGGTGTGAGGAAGGATATCAATATGGACAAGATAACTGCAATAAGGAACACGCTCGCATGGCTCCGTAGTGAGTTCGCTAAGTTGGCAGACCTAGTGACGAGTGTCCCTCAGATAGTTAGGAGGGCTAGGGGTACAGGGATACTGCCCAGAGATGAGGCGAGGAAGCTGAGCGTAGTCGGGCCTGTAGCAAGGGCTTCCGGGCTGGACAGGGATGTCAGGCGTGACTACCCGTACTGCGCATACAAAGACGTGTCATTCAGGGTGCCAGTCTATACTGAGGGCGACAACCTCGCGAGAGTAATGGTCAGGGTTGAAGAGATCTTTGAGTCCATGGACATTATAGATCAGCTACTGGATAAGCTGCCGGGCGGACCGATAATGGCTGAGAAGATGGAGGTGCCGGCGGGACTCGTAGGCATCGGCAACGTGGAGGCGCCTCGTGGAGAAGACATACATATCATAATAACTGGCCGGGGCAGACCATATCGTTGGAGAGTCCGCGCACCTACATATCAGAATATCCCGGCCCTCAAGGTCATGCTAAGGGACGCGCCCCTAGCGGATGCGCCTCTGACGATCGCCAGCATAGATCCTTGTTTCTCGTGCACTGATAGGATAGTAGTGATTGATCTAAAGACGGGTAAGAGGGAGAAGCTACAAACGGTATCAATACCTGGTGAATGCGGGTGTGAGATATGAGTCTCAAGAAGCTCCTCAAACCCTTCAAGCTAATCAGTATTGCGCATAAGAGCGGAGTGGTCACCGTACTCTATCCATACCAGAAGCCATTGATAACCACCGAGTTCCGTGGGAAAATAAGCATTGACGCCACTAAGTGCATGGGCTGTGGTGCATGCGTAAATGCTTGCCCACCGAACGCATTAACTTTATCACGAAGAGACGACACAATCGTACTAAACTATTTCATAGGAAGATGTATTTTCTGTGGACGCTGTGCTGAGGTATGCCCCGTCGGGGCAATAACAGTTACCCATGAATTCGAGCTAGCATCAGCGAGTACTAGGGATCTGAATGAGAGCCTCGTTCACCGTGTTGAGAAGTGTAGTGGTTGCGGCGGAGGATTGGGGGCTACGAGCAGAATGCTACAATACGTGATCCTGCGTAGCCCAGCCTCCGAGAACTATGTACACCTATGTCCCAACTGCCGGAAGAAGAAGCTCATACAATCCCTAGCGATGAAGATGGGTGCGAGGACTGAAGACTATGAGGGTTAACCCGCTCAAGAAGAGCATATGGGTTTTCCATCTGAACACAGGTAGCTGTAACGCCTGTGACATAGAAATACTTGACGCGCTAACACCATATTTTGACGTTGAGAGGTTCGGGATAAAGCTCGTCGCCTCCCCCCGGCATGCAGACCTAGTACTTCTTACTGGGCCGATAACCAGGAAGACTCTTCCCAAAGTGATCAATGCTCTGCGTGCTGTTCCCCGTCCACGCTATATCTTAGCCATAGGGGCGTGTGCCGTGGGTGGGGGAATATGGTATGATACGTACAGCGTAATAGGCGGTGTTGAGGAGCTGAAGAAGATGCTTGAGGAAAACGGGATCGAGATAGACAAGATAGTCTATGTACCCGGATGCCCTGCTAGGCCTGAGGCGATAATATATGGTGTGGCAGTACTCCTCGGCCTCGTCGAGCAGAAGGTTCACGGGGAGGTGAAGATCGCTGAGTAAAGTTAAGATATACCTCTGCACATACCATGATGAGAAACCAGAGCTTTCAGCAAGACACTTCATATCATCGATAGGGCATTGCTATCATGTTGCTGACGCAGAGCTCGAGGAGCTGGGTCTCGACGAGAAAACGCTGGAGAAGCTAAAGCTCCGTGGCGAGGTAAACCTCTACGAAAGCATATACTTCGAGAAAATACTGGGTCGGCCCCATGAGGATCTTGAATACCTCAAAATCAGGCTCGCGGAGGGCTAAGAGTACCATGATATCCCTGCACGACGAGGTAACCCTGTTCGTCATGATCGTGTTTCCGATATACCTACTTGCATTCACACTCTACATCATAAGAGCTGTCCGGGGACCCACTATACCAGACACGGTTCTCGCGATAGACGCGCTGAGCTTTGATATAGCAGCATTCCTAGCACTACTAGCAATAATATACCAGTCCCCAATACTGATCGCCTGCACGATAGTCCTGGCTCTCTGGGTCTATGCCCTCGACATTTATGTATCCAAATACTTTACAGCCGAGGAGATGGGTGATTAGCCGTGATACTAAACGCCATACTCGTATACATTGGCGAGGCCCTAGTAGCAATAGGAGTGTTCTGCGACCTAGCCGCCAGCATAGGCATTATAAGGTTCCCGAACTTCTATACTAGGCTCCACGCGGCCACAGTAGGCACGATAGGTGGAGCAGTTCTCCCATTGGTCGGCGTGGCGCTCATGGCTCTAGGCGCAGACTGGCTCGGCAACTACAGGTTCTTCTTGGCGGGTGCTAGTATTGTCGCAGGGATATTGATCCTCCTCCTAGCCCCCGTAGGCTCCCACGTACTTGCACAGGCTGCCCATAGGGCTGGGCTGGCTCCCCGTGAACCTATTGCTTTCGATCATCTCGAGGAGGATCGAAGGAGGGGTGGGAAGGAGTGATCGAGGTATTCACCCTGGCTTTCCTGATGCTTGTTAGTGTGGCGAGCGTTGTAGCTGCTTATCTAGCAATACGTGAGCGAGACATGGTTAAAGCCATCGTGTACTCCGCTATACAGAGCGCTATGTATGCCCTGATCTTCTATGTCCTTATGGCGCCCGACATAGTACTGGTCTACATACCCGTCTCTGTGGGTATAACCCCTGCTGTACTGCTCTTTGTCACGAAGAAGACTGAGAGATATGATGGTGATTAACTATGAGGGCCAGCGAATTATTCGTGCTGGTATCGATAATAGTGTTTATATTCAGCCTAGCCTACATCACAAGCCTCGGGGGGCTGGGCCAGCTACCACCGGTAAATGTTAGATTGCTTGCTCAACGTTACCTTGAGCTGACATGGAACCCGCTCAAACCATTCATGAGTAGCAGTGGCTACGAGAGTGTAACGGCTATTGTATGGGATTTCCGCGGCCTAGACACATTCTTCGAAACAGCAGTGTTCTACGGTGCAATCATAGCCGCCATAGCGATCTATAGGGGAGTCAAGATAAGCGGTAAGGGAAGAACAACCGGTATGAGTCCAATAGCGAGAACGATCACGAGACTTAGCACAATACTGATACCGACGGTTGCGGCGAGCATAGCGCTTCACGGACACCTAACCCCTGGCGGAGGCTTCCAAGCAGGGAGCGTCGCGACAGTGATAGTGGTGCTTATCATTATGGTCTTCGGAAGGAAAGCCCTGATCCGGAAGGGGATGACGAAGGCCCGAATACTGCTGTTCAGGAGTCTCGGCCTCCTAGGAATAGGTTTCACCGCAGTAGCGATATTATTGGCAGGCACCGCCCTAGGTCTAAATGCCTATGTATTCCAGAACCAGCCAAAACCATTTGCGCCGCTCGGCTTCCCCAAGCTATATGATGGTATGATACTCGGTGGAAGCCTGCTTCTCTTCAACCTCTTCGAATTCATAGCAGTGACCGCTGGCTTCACGCTTGTACTCCTATTGCTTAGCCTTGGGGAAGAAGAAGTGAGGGGTGTGGTGGAGAAGTGAACCTGTCGCTAATGACTGCCTATGTGGTCGTCATAAGCCTCTACGTGAACCTAGGCATAGCACTTTATGGCGTATTCGCCAGGCCGAGCCTGGTCAAGAAACTACTGGCCATAACAATTCTCAGCGATACCGCCAATGCTTTCGCCGTACTGGTCGGCTACCGGTGGCCTGCATCGGGGACGCCTAAACCACCCGTATACACTAACACGACGTTCAATAACCAGACCCTCCACTACTATGTTAGCCACGCCGTGGACCCCTTGCCCCAGGCCCTAGTGCTTACCGCTATTGTGATAGGCTTGGCTGTCACTGTGTTCATAGCCTTCATCATAATCCAGTACTATAGGCTTCACGGGACAGTGGATGTCCGTAAAGCCCGGAGGTGATCGTGGTGAACCTGAAGTCAGCAATACCTGCCATGGTATTGTCGTTTATAATATACATAGTCTACACGGGAAGCATTGGCCCCTACGACATATTAACAGGAGCAATAGTGGCAGTCATAATTGGGCTACTTACAGGAGCAATAGTTGTCAAGGATCCTGGAAAGACCTTTGACCCTAGAAGGCTCTACTGGCTGATCAAGTACACGATATGGTACTTCCTAGTAGCGGAAGTGAAGGCCCACGTTGACGTGATTAAGAGGGCTCTAAGCCCGAGAATGCCCCTCAACCCTGCGATCGTACGTGTCCCCTACTACGTTGAGACAGACTACGCAATGACAACAATCGCGAACAGCATTACCAACACCCCTGGCACCGTCGTCGTAGACATAGACTATGACCGCAAAGTGTTCTACGTGCACTGGATAGACGCTAAGACCAGCGATCCGGGAGAGGCCCGGAAGATGATCAGCCTCGAGTTCGAAGAGCATGCAGGAAAGATATTTGATTAGACCATGGGGTGGTAGAGAATGATGATCTATACACCGCTCGGAATAGTCCCCTTAATGCTCACATTCGCGGCTTTCGCCATACCCTTACTAACACTAATTATTAAGAAGAAGTGGTTCTACCACCTCTACGCTCTGCTTTTCAGCGTCGTAGCCCTCTGCTATACTGCCGAGAACTTTTGGCTAGTAGTATATGGTGTCAAGCAGCCGATATCCTATTTGTTTGGTGGATGGATAGCGCCTCTAGGCATAGTATACACGGTTGACGGTCTTGGCGCGGTACTTGGCCTCCTAATAGGCATTGACATGGTGCTCATAGTACTGTACAGCATATGGTACATGAGAGGAGAGGAGGGCATAGAATGGTATTATACACTCCTACTCCTCCTCGAGTCGGCCATGATAGGGATTGTGTACACGGGCGACATATTCAACCTCTTCGTAATGATCGAGCTCCTAGCAATAAGCGCCTATGGCCTTGTGGGTTTTTATAGGCACAAAAGAGAAGCCATAGAGGCGGCGATAAAATATGCATTAATAGGAGCCACAGCAACAACTATGTTCTTCCTATCAATAGTCTATATCTATGGAACCTACGGCACTGTCAACATGGCGGACCTGGCACTCAAGACAAGGCTACCATGGATAACACAGTATATACCGCAAGCAACCATGTACTTCGCTCATCTCAGTGGAACAGGCTACGGGAACCCGATAGTGGCAACGGCCATAGCTATAGCGCTAGCACTATGGGCCTTCACGTTCAAAGCAGCCGTGTTCCCCAATTATTTCTGGCTCCCTGACGCCCACCCCGAGGCCCCTACGCCGGTGTCCGCGGCTCTCTCGGGACTAGTAGTGAAGATGGGTGCATATGCAACTATAAGGCTCCTTTACACGATCTTCGGTGTCGGGTCACTGATAGATGCATCGGCTGCTGGTGGCTGGAGTCTCCGCGACGTAATACTCTTTATCATATTGTTACTGGGCGCTATATCGGCAATGATAGGGAGCCTGGTAATGATCATCCAGAATGATATCAAGAGGATCCTAGCTTACTCGACAATAGATCATCTAGGAGTAATATTCATGGGAATAGGCGTAGCTATGCACGGTGTGAGCCAAGCAGTAGTAGCCATAGCCTTGACAGGAGTAGTCCTCCACATGATAAACCATAGCTTCGGCAAAACAATGCTCTTCATGGCGAGCGGAATATACATCAAGAATAGCGGTACAAGAGACATAACGAGAATGAGGGGTATTGGCAGATTATTGCCTGTGACGAGCCTGGTCATGGTGGTAGGGCTACTACACCTATTAGGAGTACCTCCCTTCGGAGGATTCTTCAGCAAGCTCCTAATATATAATGCCCTGATAGGGGCGGGGCAAGTAGCCTTCGCGCTAATACTCATCCTATCAACGGCGATAAGCATGCTGGGATATATGAGGATAATAGTTAACTTGATCCTTCCTCCAAGGCCTCCGGAGCTAATTGGAAAGGCGAGGGAGAGCATACCAGCCACGACAATACTCAGCGTACTAACGGCTATCATAATAATCATAGGCATATATTGCCTTACAGGAGGAATAAACACCCTGCAGGCAATAGTAGAGCCTTCAACAACGCTTAAAGGACTAGTTCAATACATAGATTCTACCTTCTCTACATACATGCTTCCGAAATGAACCCTGTTCTTTTAACCCAGTGATCGTTTAAACCTTGTTGGCGATAATCTATACCCGTCGCCCTTATTTTCCACGGCCACATAATTTACAGTGTAATAATTAATCCCACAGGATTACCACGGATACTCCCTGGTGGTAAGATGGGCGAGGATCCTCGTGGTATATCTTCTCTTAAAGCTCTTGTCTATGGTGCCGGCACACTCATGGGTGTCGGTAGCAGTATGATCGTATCGTGGCTCATGTACTATTATTGTCCTCCGCCAGAGGCTGGGCTTATCGCGTTAGCACCTGTTTTCGCGATGGGTGTTGTTATATTGTTTGGAAGGTTCATAGATGCTATAAGCGACCCTATTATTGGATGGTGGAGTGACCGGACAATAACCCGTTGGGGCCGTAGAAGGCCCTTCATATTCTTTGGTTTCTTGGCGATGTTATTTAGCCAGATATTGATTTGGATACCCCTTGTGCACCGGGTATCATTAATCAATGTCCTGTACGCAGCGGTTATGGATGGTATATTCTGGTTCGGATATACTGCCGCTATAAATCCTTATCTAGCCCTTATACCAGAGATCGCTAAAAATCCTGATGATAGAGTTAAACTCACCACATTCCAGGCCTTCTTTAGCCAGATAAGCCTCGTGATAGGTGGTGTGATAGTACCCCTATTACTTGCGGCTATAGGATTTATAAGCACAGCAGTTGTTCTGGGGGGTATAGGATTTGCCGTGATGGTGCCCCTTCTCATAGTGATTAAGGAAAAGCCACCGGAAGAGAAGAAGATAGCGACGGGTATGGGAATGTACCGTGCTCTACTCCTAACGTTTAAGAATAGAATATTCCTCCTCTACTTGATCCCGACAGCTGTACTATTCCTAAGCGCCACGATGATCCAGATGGAGATACCCTATGCGGTCAATGTATTGGCCGGGCTCAATAAGAAGGAGGTTTCGCTCTTCTACCTACCACTAATAATCACAGCGATCATATCCCTGCCTTTCTACAAGAAGTTCGCCTCAAAATATGGTAAGAAAAAACTATATCTGATGGCCATGACATGCTTCATGATACCAGCTTTCCTCACAGCATTCATAGGAATAATACCTGTTAACCCACGCACAATGATCATAGGCCTCGGAGCGCTAGCAGGAATATTCGTAGCACCGCTCTACATATTCCCCAATGCGATCATAGCAGACATAACCGATATAGATGAGCAGATGACGGGATACAGGAGAGAAGCAATATACTTCGGATCACAAGGACTAATCACAAAAACAATGGCGGGACTAGCCGGGGTACTAACAGGGACACTAATGTGGAAACTAGGATACAGTCCAGGCAACGACCTCGGAATAAGGGCATCATTCATACTAGCAGCACTAGTACTGATAATAGCCGCACTAATATTCAGAAAGTACCCTATTGAAAAATAATGGCTTGTTAAAATCTCTGGTATATAGAACGCCAATAGGCACACAAGTTTTTACAAACCATTAGCACTCCATATATTTGTATGTCCTTCAAAACATGATTCATTGTATATTTTATCACAAGGTCTACCTGTAATTTTACCTATAGAATTACCATAAGTATTGTTGAGTCCAAGATTAGAAAGGAGATTAAGGGGGAGGCGGAGATGAAGAAACACGATGTATGGGACAACTAGCAGAAGAGCTAGGCTTTAGAATAAAATGATAATGCATTATATATAGCGCTTGCCGAGGAAAAAGATCTACCCTTATTGGCTCTAGATGAGAAGCAAGCAAGAATCCGCTAAAGGGCTCTGTGTAAGGACGGTTCATATAGACCGTAAAGAAAAATAATTATCGGTCATCAACAAATGTGTTCTGACAATACAGTATCGCAGAGATATTATTGAAAACTATTTAGTGATCCGCTAAGGGGTGATATGGAAATGCGTTTTCAAGAGCTTCCTATTAGTGCTCGTAGGTACATATTGTATCACGCTTTTATCTCGCCGGTTCTTATTACCTGGTATTTGTTACCATATTATCTGTTGTTGACTGGATATAGTGTCCTAGAGGTAGGTGCTCTATTTACGGCGGTGAATGTTTTAAGTGTTCCTCTAACTCTTTGGCTCGGTAAGAAGTTTCAAAGCATTGATATTAGGAAGGGATTAGCGACTATTGACGTGCTCGAATCTATGTCCAATGTAGCCTATGGCTTTGCTTACGGTCCCGTAGCGCCCTTGATGATCGTTATTGGTGGGCTTATCGGGAAAGCTAGCGGTACCTTATATTTTCTATATCCGGCCTACGAGAGGATAATATATCCTGAGGATAGGATGAAGGAAGCACTATCTATTCATTTGAGGATACCAGAGCTAACAATAATTCTTACATACCCCATCATAGGGTTCATGCTTGGCTACGTATGGTCTTCCCCATCCTCGATAAGGTACTCTTTTCTCATGTTCGCCGCATATCAGTTTGCATTAGTACCCTATATATTATGGTTCTTTAAACCCGTAAAGATATCCCGCGAAGAGAAAGACGACCCTAACACTTCGATGCCTTCCTTAGGCCGTCTTCCCAGAAAATACTTGGCTTACATCATAGCCGATATACTATTTATTCTGGCTTGGCTACTGGCACCTAATCTAGCTCTCGTATATTATGTCCTCAAATGGTTGCATGGAAACATATTCCATGTAGCATTGATCGAGGCCAGTATATCCACAGCTACAATTATCGGTACTCTCATAGTTGATAGGCTAGCAAGAGATAAGCCCGGGCGATACTTGGCGGCCGGAACACTCATAACAGTAGCAGGTTTAGGGATGGCCGTAGCAACCAGTGTATTTCCAATTATACTGCTTGCCTTCTTCATAGTTAGGCTGGGGGATAGTATCGTGTTTGTCTACAAGCGGTTATGGCTATACAGCATAATGAGTAGAGGAGAATCATCCATAGCATCCGCAATGATCTCGAGCATAAGGCGGACAATATCTTTATTCTCGCCCGGTCTAGCATCCCTACTTTCCACATTGAATCCCCGTGCACCATACATCGCGTGCATGACGCTGTTACTCGTGACAATACCGATGTATCTATCATTTCTGACAAAGAAAGAATAGAGAGGTCATGAGAGCCATACGATGTATCTATAGTGTTCAAGACATATGCCAAGGTTCCTCCTTGAGAGCTAACATCATACGAGATATGGCCATCCCCAACGAATTTTAGACTAGATCACCGTTTCTACTGAGACCTAGGAAACAGAATCACTGTTGTTTGTTCTGTTAATCTAATACTTGTTATTCTCGTGATGTTCATTACATAGTTATATAATAAATACA
This sequence comes from Desulfurococcales archaeon, assembly GCA_015520735.1. Taxonomy (GTDB): domain Archaea; phylum Thermoproteota; class Thermoprotei_A; order Sulfolobales; family Desulfurococcaceae; genus JAADCY01. The sequence continues at coordinate 25,576 of WAPN01000020.1, read as the reverse complement.
TATTATATTTATATAGTGATTACAATAACGTCAGGTGTTCGCGTCTTGTCCTATGAAGAAATTAGTAGATTGGCGGATTTGATACGCTCTTATCTAAAACAATATGGCTACGATATAGACAAAGCTCCATACACTGCTAATCGAATACTCTGTATTGCTCCTCACCCTGATGATTGTGAGGTCGGAGCAGGAGGCCTGCTGGCTAAAGCCTCAGATCGTGGGGCAGAAACCTACATGCTCGTCCTCACAGATGGATCAATGGGCACTAGCAAGCCAGGCATAAGTAGGGATGAACTAGCGCTGAGAAGGCGTCGAGAGCAGGAGGAGGCAGCAAAAGTCTTAGGGGTTAAGAAGGTTTACTGGCTAGGCTATAGGGATGGTTTCCTTCCATATACTGATGAGGCTCGATTAAGGATAGCCACCATCATAAGACGGGTTAAACCTGATCTCGTGTTAGCCCCTGATCCATGGATGATGTATGAGGCCCATCCGGATCATCGGAGAGCAGGACTATTGGTTTCAGAGGCCTCCCTCTACTCGGGCTTCCCCCTCTACGGTCCCGAGACTGGTGATCCTTGGAGCCCCCAGTATATTGCCTACTACTACACTAGCAGGCCGAACGTCTACGTTGATATAACTGGTTATCTGGAGAAGAAGCTTGAAGCCCTGAAGAAGCATGAGAGCCAGCTAGAAGGCCTAGAACCGCTTCTCAAACTCCTAGTCGTCTATGCAGAGCAGGCTGGGAAGAAAATAGGCGTCAAATACGCGGAACCACTAAAGATCCTGCCAAGAATACTCGTGCACGCCATACCCCTCGCAGAGATAATCTAAGAGGGCAAAGGGAATGATCAAGGGAGTAGTCGAGGGGTTCTACGGGCCTACATGGGATCTGCTCGACAGGCTCTCAATGATAGACCTATTATCTTATCTCGAGATGAACACATACGTGTACGCGCCGAAATGGGACCCCTACCATAGGGAGAGGTGGAGGAGCCCTTACCCGGAAAACATTCTCCTCGAACTGGAAATACTCTCTGATCATGCTAGGAGGAGGGGGGTAGAACCAGTTTACGCGCTATCCCCGGGACTAGACATAGGCTATTCGAGCAGGGAAGACCTAGTAGTCCTACTGAGGAAATACCAGCAGGTAATGAATGCTGGCTACGACTCGATAGCACTGCTCCTAGACGATATCCCCCCGGTGCTGAGGGGTAGAGGCTATAAAACACTAGCAGAGGCCCAGGCAAGTCTAGCAAACAAAGTCTACAAGGAGCTAAAGCCAAAGACAATGATGTTATGCCCAACATACTATTGGGGATTCCGCGAAGACTACCTAAGGGAGCTCGGCGAGAAACTAGACCCCGAGGTCAAGATATTCTGGACAGGCCCCGGAATAGTATCCTGTAAAATAATGGTGGGAGACATCGAGAAATTTATCGAGATCACACATAGGAAGCCACTGATCTGGGATAACTATCCGGTAAACGACTACTTCTTAGTAAAAGGCTACTATCGCCTACACCTAGGACCATACACGGGCAGAGACCCCAAAATACTAGACAGGATCGAGGGGATCCTATTGAACCCGATGAACCAGGCAGAACTATCGAAAATCCCGATCCACACAGCGGGAATATTCCTACAAGATCCACAACACTACAACCCCCTGCAAGCACTAGAAGAAGCAATAACACATAATATAAACCCCCAGGCAAGACAAGCCTTCAGAATCATAGTAATGCTACAGCAATCGACGCCAATGGATCCCCAAGCAGACCACAAGCCAGGACCCGAAGAAGCAGACACACTAATGAAAGCAGTGATGGAGCTACAGACAAAATTAACAAACAAGAAGATGCTCCATGAACTAGCCTATTTACTACAAGGAGCACAACAACTAGTACAAAGCCTCAAAGGAAAAGCAGAACCACACCCAAGGATATTGCTAGCAGGAAAATACCCGGTTCAACTCATACCAGGGTATAAATGATAAAGAATAAAAGATCCTAACATGGTATAATTTTTCCCATTAAATTAGTATAAGACACTAGGATGTTCATCCCCTTTATTTCGTCGACTTATTTTATGGTATGACCTATTTTTCCAACTCATTGATATAGTCATGGATTCAACTATTTTGTTTTCATAAAATTTTACTATAGATCAGGTATTCCTTTATATCTATGATCCCTGGTATCCATGCGTAGAAGAATAGATGTGTTGTCCATGGGATGATCGCGTAGCGTATTCCCAGGAGTCTCATAGAATCCAGTGCATGTATAAGGAGCGCCTTTCCTAAGCCTCGGCCCCGGTATCTCTCGTCGACGCCTATTGGGCCGAACCTGTACTTGTGGCTTGCGCTGTGTACGGCGAATCCTGCTATCTCGTTCTTTGTTTCTGCCACGTATATTCTGCCATACTTTTTCTCTAGGGCTAACTGGGCCTCTGTACTCCATTGTAGTGAGAAGTTCTTCTCGATCCACTTGAATATGGGATCATTTATACTTGTTGCTTCTCTGATCTCTACGTCATCTGTTCTAAGCCTTATGTCTTGCCTCTCGATCCAGTATCGCTCTAGATCTATGGTGTAATCAACCGTTCTTGATACTATCTTATAGCCTCGGTTTTTGAGCCATTCTCGTAGCCAGTGGATCCTGGAGTTTACCCCGGTAAGGAAGTACCAGGGAGCATACCCGTATATCCTGACACCTCTTTTACCCTTTTTCTCTGCGAGCTCCTCGATATAAGATAGTAGTTTTTCGAAGCATTCTTTGGAGTCTTTACCGATGACTAATAGCTTGACCCATAAGTAGTCGAGTGCTTGTCTCGGTAGTTTTAAGCCGGGTAACGGTATGGGCTCTGCATAGACGAGTAGTCCCTTGGCATCACCGTTTTCTATGCAGGCTACAATGTAGTCGGGCTTTGTGAACGGATCTTTATAGACACATGTTTCTACGTGTTCATAGTCAATAAACTCGTGGGGAAGGAGCTTGTTTGTTATAGTGACTATCTCGTGATCGTTTAATCCCTTGCTAATCTTTATGGTCATATTATCACATGTTAATAGTTATTGCTAGAGTAATAATTTCTTTCATGTAGTAACACTGCTAAAGAGGGTTTGTACGTTATCGATATAAATTTCTATCAATATGGTTTCAAAAGGAAACCAATATTAGTACAATTGTTCTCAAAATATTACCATGAATACTAAAGGTGTATATAGACTTGGCGACAACCGCTCCGCCTACCTCACTGCCAATAGTTCTCGGTAGAGCGCCCTGGTACTACTATCCTATTGGGGGAATTGTTTATGATCTTAACTTCTCTGGAGATGTGGCTGTTCTTCATACTAATCATGGTGTTCTAAGATACAAATATGCAGGTATTTCTGTCAAGTACCTTAGGATATCTGATCCTAGGAACATGAAGATCACTATGATTTTCACCGCAATAATGTTCGTAATAATCGCATTAATTGTGTTAAGCATCATGAACTCTGATTTTGGACTATTATTCGGGACAAGCCCATCTGGGTTCTTCAGACTATTCACTCTTCTCATCATCGCCTCAGCGATATTCGTGGTTTTCACTCTCATATCGACTTGGAGGCCTAAGCCTGTCCTCGTCCTCATCGATCATGCTGGTGTTGAGCATTATTATATCATCGATTCTAAGAGCAGAGGTAGGGTTCTCCGTATTGTGATGTCTCTACAGTAGTTCTTGCCAGGTAGGTATGCTGATTGTTTTCTATAACGCTGCAATACTATTCAATTACTCTTAACAGTTTAAGAAAAATTGAAACATGACGTAAAGCTTAAATACTGTAATGGAACAAAATGGTGGGACTGAGGTGGTATTTTGCAGCGCCAATGGAGTTAAGAGCGAGTCAAATCCTAGATTATCTCCCCTCCTCATGGTATAATATCCTCGCAGACCTGCCCGGTAAACTGCCCCCTATGAAACTGCCAAATGGCCAGATAGTCGAGAAGCCCATGCTGGAAAAACTCTTCGCTAAAACACTTGTCGAACAGGAATACAGCCGCGAGAAATACATACAGATACCCGCTGAGTTGCGCAGCAAATATCTTGAGCTGGGGAGACCTACACCTCTTCTACGTGCCAAGAACCTGGAGGAATACCTTGGAACACCAGCGGTAATACTCTATAAGTACGAAGGAGCAACGCCAACTGGTAGCCACAAGATAAACACGGCTCTGGCCCAGGCCTATTATAACAAGCTCGAGGGAGTAGAGACAATAGTGACCGAGACAGGAGCGGGGCAGTGGGGTTCGGCGCTGAGCCTCGCTGGAGCACTGACTGGGATACATGTCAGGGTGTACATGGTTAGGGTGAGCTACCATCAGAAGCCTTATCGTGGAGTACTTATGAGGATATATGGTGCTGAAGTATATCCAAGCCCGAGCAACAGGACGAGGTTCGGGCGCAAACTCCTGGAACAAAACCCTGATCACCCGGGCAGCTTAGGCATAGCAATTAGTGAGGCCATAGAAGACGTCGTGACAAGCGGTGGCAAGGCAAAATACTGTCTAGGGAGTGTGTTGAACCATGTCCTTCTTCATCAAACGGTTATCGGGCTCGAGGCCAAGAAGCAGGTTGAAGAACTTGGTCTCTATCCTGACGTCGTCATAGGATGTGTTGGCGGGGGGAGCAATTATGCTGGGCTCAGTTACCCCTTCATACAAGATAGGCTGAAGGGATCAAGCGATACGAGGTTTATGGCAGCCGAGCCAGAAACTGTTCCGAGTATGACTCGTGGAGAATACAGGTATGATTACGGAGACGCTGCGGGCATGACACCAATTATCAAGATGCATACCCTGGGCCACGAGTTTACGCCACCACCGATCCATGCGGGGGGTCTACGGTACCATGGCGTGGCACCAACACTTAGCGTGCTCATAAATCATGGTATAGTGGAGCCTATTGCATATAGTCAGAGGGAGGTATTCAAGGCTGGAACCTTGTTTGCCAGGCTCGAGGGCATCGTCCCTGCCCCTGAGAGCGCGCATGCGGTGAAAGCGGTGATCGAGGAAGCGCTGAGAGCCAAGGAAAAGGGTAGAAGGGAGGTAATATTGTTCAATATGAGTGGGCACGGTCTGCTCGATCTACAGGGGTACAAGGACTACTTAGAGGGGAAAATTTAGAAAGAGTGATGCGCCGTTCTTCTTTTGCCTAAGGTAATAAGCAATACAACTATTTTTCCTTCCTGCTTAGATGATACAAGTGTTAAGAATATTTGAAGTGGTGTGGTTCATGGAGAAAACAGCAGAGTTGTTCCGGATTATTTGCAGGGCTCTTCCTCAGCCATGTCGTGTAGCCTACATGTCCAGCGCGAAAAACCCTTTCACAGGTAGGGTTTTCAGCCTAGCGGATAATATTGTTGATTCTGATATAATTGTAATGGACGCCCGGATACTCTATCATGACTTGCTCGTAAACGTCCTCCCAAGGGCCGATCCCGACACAATAGTGGCTATACCCCACGTATTCGATCAAATTGTGAAGCTTCCAAAAATCATGTATGCTGCTAAAACAAACTACTACGTGTCATCAATTTTATCACTCGATGATGGCTTGCTTCTAATGATGAAGACGCATATCCCCCGTGAGCTCCTAGGAGCGCTGGGGAGAGCCTACCGCGAAGCATTACCGAGGGGAGCTTATCCAGTATCGTATAACACAGGCCGTTTTCTCTATATAATAGCAAGGTTTATGGGGATAAGGAGGAAGACATCAATACTCGAAATAGGTGCTGGAACAGGCTTCTCGACATTATGGCTAGGTTTAGCAGCACAGCACTCCGGTGCGAAGCTGATATCCTACGAGAAGGACTCTGATCTCGCGGAATTTGTTCGGTCACGTATTGTCGTCTCTAATCTTCAGAAAAACGTGAAACTAGTATGCGACGATGCCGTAAAAGGCGTCGAGGAAAACGACTACTACCTAGTGTTCATAGACGCTGAGAAATCAGAATATGCAAAATATATCCAAACACTGGAGCCTCTTATGAACAATACGGTTATTATTTCCCATAACACATTATCGCATCCCATCGAGCTGAGGGAGTACATTGGGAAGGTCTATGGGGAGCACTATTTGTCGCTCACACTCATGACCGACCATGCAGGCCTAACGGTATCACTTTACCATATCAACAATGATCCACCTTTATAAAGAAAATACATTGTGATCCAGCATGTCCACGTCCTTTTATGTGGGTTAATAACAGCTATACTTGAAGCAGTGGATAGACTCACGATCATATACAGGTCTTGCGGTACAGTATGTGAGTGGGAATGCTTGCCCGGCAACATTTATTCAATCCTTCTAAGATAAGGCATTCATAGAGGATCAGGTGGGCCCCCATGTTTAGAGTCGGCGGTGAATACCTAGTACGCTCAACGGATCCGGTTATATTTGAACGGGCGCTTAGCGGCGGCGTAGCCTCGGCGCTCGTGAAATATTTGCTCGAGAAAAGAATTGTGGACATGGCGCTCCTCATCAGATCCGATGGAATCACTGGTGGTAGACTATTCTTTACACGCGACCCCGAGGAGGTAACCGAGTCTGCTGGGAGTATTTGCTTATCCCCTATAAACATGGCTAAAGCTATACGGGACTACGTCTCAAGGGACGAGAAGGTCGCAATAACGGTTAAGCCATGCGAGGAGAAGGCGATCGACTATTTGGTCAGAATAGGACGTGTTAGAAGGGAGAATCTCTTCCTGATAGGATTGAATTGTGGCGGGTTATTTGACCCGCTGAGCCTTGAGAAGACCATGGAGGAGCTAAGTGTGGATCCTGACAAGATAACTGATATCAGGTATCATGACGACGCGATAGAGATAGTTATTGATAATGAGAAATCCTTCAGGATAGACTATGTGAGAGGATATGAGAAACTAGGGCAGAGAGACGCTTGTAAGAGATGCTTAGATCATACTCCTTCGCTGTCAGATGTAGCTCTTGGATACTGGGGCGTACCAATCAAGACTGCCAAGTACACCTATACCATCCCCTTGACCGAGCGTGGAAGGAGAGTATTAGAGGAGATGCTTTATAATGGTTACATCGAAGCGGCTCCGGCGCCGCCGAGCGCCGTAGAAGCTAGGAAGAGGATCATAGAGACTATTAGGAAGGCGAGCATGATCGCGAGAGAGAAACAATACGAGGTGTTGGATAAGGCTGGTATAGTACTGTTTCTCCAGAAATGCTTAATGTGTATGGAGTGCTGGCATGCCTGCCCGATCAGGAGTGAGAAAGAGATCTATGCGTGGAAGAAAAAGATCGATCCTGCGTTGTGGCAGATTAGCGTGATCACATATATGTACGATAAATGTGTTGGATGCGGGGCCTGTGAGGATGTTTGTCCCGTCAAGATACCGTTTGCACTCATCATGGAGCGTCTGCGCGACCTAAGAAGAGATCTGGGTCTCTAGCCATGGTAGGAGAGATAAGGCTTGGATATACTGTGTGTCCCTTCTGTGGAGCTGGCTGTGGATTTCATCTCGTTGTACGTGATGGGAGAGTAATCGGTGCTGAGAGAATATATGATCATCCTGTTTCTGCCGGAGTACTATGTCCCAAAGGAGCATATGCGTGGAAGATCATAAATCACCCTGACAGGCTCACAGCGCCGCTGAAGCGGACCGAGAGGGGTTTCAGGCCAATAACATGGAGAGAAGCAATTAGAGAAATAGCCGAGGCGATGAGGAGGATAGCCAAAGACGATCCAGACAGAGCATACTTCCTGGCGAGCGCTAAGTGCACAAACGAAGAGAACTTCCTCCTACAAAAAATAGCGAGGACGATCATAGGGACCAATAATATAGATCACTGTGCACGCCTATGTCATAGCCCAACCGTTGCCGCCTTGGCGCGTAGCCTCGGATCAGCGGCTATGACTAACCCTATAAACGATGTAGCGAACGCCAAGACACTGTTCATTATAGGCTATAATCCCGCAGAGACTCATCCCGCCATATTCAGGTTCATAGAAGATGCACGTAGGAGATACGCATCAGTCCCGGCACGGAAGATCGCAATCGCGAGGTTTGGCCTAGGACTCGGAGAGACAGAGTTCAAAATGATAGTGGCCGATCCGAGAAAGACGATGACAGCCGTGCAAGCCGATATTCATCTCCAGCAAAAGCCGGGAACAGATGCTGTATTGATAAACGCTATGATAAAAACGATCATAGATCAAGGCCTCGTGGACAAAGAATTCATAGAGAAGAGAACAACTGGCTACGAGAGACTAGTTGAGAGCCTCAAAGACTTCGACCTAGATGAGGCCTCAAGGATTACTGAGGTGCCACGGAAACTCATAGAGGAGGCAGCGATAATATATGCGATGAATAAGCCCTCCACGATATACTATGGGATGGGAATAACACAGCACAGGAATGGTACAGCCCTCGTCCAAGCCCTCGTAGACATGGCTTTAATAACAGGTAACATAGGCAAGCCAGGGGCAGGAATATGTCCGGCGAGGGGGCAAGCCAACGTGCAGGGAGCATGTGATATGGCCGCACTACCTGACTTCTATCCCGGGTACAGAAAGATAACATCGGAGAACGCCCGTGAACTCAGCCATATGTGGGGCTTACCAGTACCGGTTGAGGAGGGATTGTTCAGCACCGAGATGTGGAATGTAGCCCTGACAGGAGGCATAGACCTGCTTTATATAATGGGTGAAAACCCATTGATCTCCGAGCCAGGATACTACCGTATAATGAGGGCACTCAAAAGAATAGACCTGGTCGTGGTGCAGGATATATTCCTCACTGAGACAGCCAGACACGCAGACATAGTATTGCCGGCCGGGCTGTGGGCAGAGAAAACAGGCACCATGACAAACACGGAGAGAAGAGTACAGCTGTTCGAAAAAATAGTTGACCCGCCGGGAGAGGCTAGGCCCGACCTAGACATCCTATTGGCACTACTCAAAGAGCTCGGGTCACCATTCAGCTACGACGGGCCGGAACAAGTGTTCGAGGATATCCGACGAACAATACCTACTTATCGCGGGATAACCTATGAGAGGCTGAGAAAGAAGCGCTATGGTATCCAGTGGCCGTGCCCCAATGAGAATCATCCGGGGACACCGATACTCCACACTGAGAGATTCCCAACATCTGACGGGAAGGCAAGGATCATCCCGGTTAGGCCCGAGGTAACTGTTAAGACCACTAATGAATACCCGTTCATACTCATCAATGGCAGACTCATAACACACTATAACACAGGGACAATGACGAGACGCATAATGGAGCTCCTACTAAAGGATGATTCAAGCCTTCTATACATAAGCCCCGACGACGCAAGGAGCCTAGGAATATTAGACGGAGACATAGTAGAGCTCGAGACACCCTACGGCAGAGAGAGAATAACAGTTAAGATAACGACGGAAGTACCAAGAGGCGTGCTATTTGTGCCGAATCACTTCATAGACCCGCCAGTAAACACATTTGTCGGCGATATAATAGATCCTGTTTCGGGGATACCCGAGTATAAAGGAATACCGGCAAGAATTAACCTAATATAGATAGGTGTAGCAAACATCAACGATTAATTTTTACCCACCATAATACATTTGTATCCATGGCACACATCTCAGGCAAGGATCTTCTTCTCCTGCCAATACGCCGTCCTCAAAGCATCTCACGTCGTCCCTATCATTTATATTATAGAGACTCAGTTTAACAAGGGCTGAATGATCATCGATCAACAAGATCTTAGTACCGGGGACTAAGCGAGCAGCCTGGGTAAGACTCCTTATCCCGTGAAGGTAGAGTCTACGGAGATAGCTTACGGCCCCCCTAGAATAATATCCGTGCAGTGGCTCGAGGAAACCGTTCCTCCATCCAGGCAAAACTATAGAGAACCCCTGCAAAGCGGCATCGAGGATCTCGGATACCAGCTCCATGCGTACACATGGCATGTCCCCACCGAAAACCATTATCCGATCGTAGAGCTCTAGTGCCTTTAGAATACCCGTGATAGGCCCACCGAGTAAATTATCAACATGTATTTTCGAGGAAATCTTGGCCTGTATTGCCTTCTCAGCATTCGCCTTAGAGGCGATAATGACGGGTTCTTTACCAAATATTTTCTCAATGTTCTCGCATGTATATTTAATCAATGGTTTTTCGGCTATTTTATAAAATAGTTTGTCTCCGCCAAATCTCCTAGATGAACCACCTGCGAGAACGATTGGGATCAGGTCTTTAAATAGATCATTTATTGCCTCTTTGTGGTCTTCCAATGTCTTTCCCTACAAAAACCAGTATGAGAACAACACTTAAAATAAAAATTAATTAGGAATGGGATATATTAGTATCCGTTATTATTCACTTGATTTTAGGAGATAAGGATGCATAGATCCTATAACTTGTTCCATTCCAATAGTACATGATTGCGAAAAACCCTCTTCCTCGTTTTAGCCGAAATGCTTCTTCATCTCCTCGTTACCCGGCATATTAAGGAGATCGTCTATCGTCTCTTGTACCTGTCTTGTGGACTTTGTACGTGGATCCATGTGTAGCCAGTCCTCGAGTATCTCTCTTCCACCCTCTAGGAAAGCTGTGAGAGCCATCTCCATCCTAGTCATCCTCGGCAATAGGACTAGATCCCTGATCTTCTTGGGGAGAGGCTCGAAGATATAACGGTGCACGCCCTTCTCATCGATCTGCACAGGCATCTCTACCGCTACATTATCGGGTATTCCTGGTATGCTGCCCAGGTTTAATGTGTTGATTACGTATTCACCTTTCCTATTATTGGCTATGCTGTCTATGATTGGCACGATTGATTCGCCACTCCACTCCGGCGGTATATGTGTGGCGAGTGGGTGTTTCTGGTCTTTAAGGGCTTCGTATAGCCTTTGTAGTTGCATATTTAGGAAGGCAATATACATCATCCAGCCTATTTCCGAGTCAGGCCCTCCTGTAGGACCATACCATTTCTGTTTCGTCTTAAGGTTCCAGTGGTACATCCATGTGCCTCCACGTACAGTGTCTCCTACGGGTAGGAGGCCGTATCTTTTATACATGCTTATGGCTGCCGGCGATAGATCTATATCGAACGGGTTTACCTGTGTCTCTCTCCAGTGCTCCCAGTACTTCTCGGCTTTTTCCTCGATCCACTTATCCAGTAATGGATAAGCATCTTCACCCTTGTACTTGAATTTTGTCAGCCAGATCACATGGTTGAACCCTAGGACCTCGAACTCGGTTTCTTCCCGTGGTAGGCCGAGCTCCTTCATGACATTGTAGATACCGTGGTATCCATGGCATAGACCGATCATCTTTATCTTGACGTGTCTCTGGATCAGGGTTGTGAGCTCGAAGACAGGGTTAGCGACATTGACTAGCCAGGCATCAGGAGCGTATTCCTCGACGTCCTTTGCTATGCTCAGGGCTAGTTTGAACTGGTAGTAACCCCAGATCGTGTGGTAGTCGCTGACCATGTTCCACTCAACACTATTTATACCACGGTAGTAGCCATGCCGTTCACATATCTCTCTCATACGTTCATAGTACATATGGCCACCATACATGGCGGAGTTCACGACGAAGTCGGCGTGCTTTATCGCCTCGATGCGATCCGTTGTTGGTATGAATTCTAGGTCGGCATGTAGCTCTGAGGCATATCGTTTGGCGAAGCTTGTTATTAGGTTGAGCCTTTCCTTGTTTATATCCATGAGGTAAACCTTGGCTCCATGGAGGCTCTTGGCGAGTATGAGGTCTATGATGATCCTCGAGCTCCATACAGCGCTTCCTGCGCCTACAAAGGCGATCTTGAGTCCTTTACCCTTAGGCTCATCCTCCATAAGGGGTTTAAGCTGGTTCTTATACTTCATGGAGGAACAACCCTTAACCATGTAAATGGGTTCTCTGGTAATCTATTGTCGCCTCATGCTAATTAATTTTTTAACTGATGTGTTTAAAGCATCGAAGAAGAGGCCATGGTTTTTACATAGGTATTTTTAATTGTGTGGGAAAAGCTAAATGATCCCTATGGCTTTAACGCCGTCACGCCTGATCTTATGGATGCTGTAGCGTAGGAGTAATAGTGCCACGGCTAGGAAGCACAGTGAGTATGGCAGGCCGATCATGATAAGCTTGTTGGTCGGTAGGGCAGGTATTACCCCTATCAACCCGTATCTGATGAGCTCGGCTGGGTAGCTGAATGGCGTTGTGAGGGCGATAATCCTGAGTATTTCTGGGTACATTATTAGCGGTGTAAAGCCTCCTGTCGCTATAGGGAGTACCCATGAAAGTATCTCGACGACTGGGCCGCTTGTACCGCTCAACAGCATGCTCGAGCCTAGGATCAAGCTATAGCCGCACAAGACAATTAAAAGGCAGGCGAAACCGACGATCAAAGCTAGGGGGTCGTGGACCCATATTGCCGGAGGGGCATAAAGTATTGCCATGATAACATATACCATGGCTAGACTCAGAGCAACCCATAATAGCCCGACGGGCATGAGGCCGACGTAGACCATAATTACTGGTCTTCCGCTTATAATATAGTGCTCGAGAATACCCCTGATCATCATTTGGCGGAGGCTCCACGCCCAGTCCCAGCTAGCCATATTGTACGATATAAAGACCAGTATAGCGATGAAAGCATAGGCAGCAGTGAATTCACGGGGAATCGAGGGCCTGCTGAACAGGATCATCGGAGAGATAAATAGTATCATCCATAAAGTCATCTGTAAAACCCCAATTATGATCGCTTTATTCCTAAGCAGTGACGTGACGAGATAAGCCTTAAGTATGGCCAACAAGGAGCGGATCAATACTCTTTCACCCCCTTAAACCTCAACCCCTCCTCCCATCTCGCCACAGTCTTACTACCTATGGGGAGGAGTAGAATGAAGGAGGCAGTTGCGATGCCCAGTAGGACGCTGGCAAGGCTCATGGTGAGATTATTGATCAGCATGTACTGTATTATTTCAACGAGACTGCTACTAGGGATAATCATAGTGGCTACTCTGAAGACCAGGGGGAGAAGGTAGCGGGGATAATATACGCCTAGGAGTATCAGTAGTAGCGGTCTAGCGATATTGATTATTCTCCAGCCCTCCTCCGACACCATGTACGCTAGGCCCATGATAACCATTGCTATGGGGACCATGAACAGTCCGGCGAGAACAGATAAGAATACCACGAGTAATGCTAGGACAGAGCCTTCCACGCCATAGTAGTAGACGTAGACGGGCGTGAGACAAACGATCCCCTGAACAATGAATGGGGCAAGCATTGGGAGAGCAACAGCCAAGTATCTCAATACTCGTGGGGCTGGAGAAGCAAGGATGTAGGGTAGAGTTCCAGCCCACATATCTGATGAGGGTCTCTGCATGATCATATCGGCACCTATGAGGAGGGTCAACATCAGGTAGCTCATCGTAAGGAAGAAAGTTATGGCGGAAACATGGAACCGCTGGCCAAAACTTGTCAGGCCACCTACAGCTAAACCCATGATAATGAATAACAGGGTCAATATGTATGGGTAAACAATGAACGATACGATCAAGCTCTTCCGCCTAGTTAAATCCTTGTAGAAAGCCACCCATTCAGCCCATAAGATCTCTCTGAGTCCCAAGGAAGTCGTCACCCTTTACCGCTATAGTAGACAAAGACATCCTCGAGGGTCGGCTCTTCTACGGTTAGCTTCACTATATCAGCACCATTGGAAACCAGCACACGGATGACATCGCCAATTAATTCCTCTGGCTTTCTAGCCTTGAACATAATAGTTGTGAGCCCATTCTCTTTGCGTATTTCGAGGTCAATACCGACTATTTCCTTCAATTTATCATATCTATAGGGCTCTCCCTTGACCATGATCTTTACGGTTCTGAAAGCCATGATCTTGTCTTTCAGCTCGTCCGGCGTGCCCTCAGCAACTGTTATTCCCTTATTGATCAGTATGATCCTATCGCAGACTATCTCGGCCTCAAACATGTTGTGGGTGGTATATAGGACGGTCTTGCCTTCCCGGTGGGCCAAGCCCTTGACGAGATCCCTGATCTTGCGGGCGCTAGGAGGATCTAGGCCTAGGGTAGGCTCGTCCAATAATACGACGTCGGGATCGCGCAGGAGTGCTCGGGCAAGATTAAGTCTTGCCTTCATGCCGAGACTGTATTCCTCGAATAATCTATCACTAGCACCTAGTTCTTCAAGACCTACTATCTCGAGAACCTCTTGCACACGCTTCTTAATGATGTTGGAGGAGAGACCATAGAGCGCTGCAAAGTACTCTAAGTTCTCTCTTCCAGTCAGCTTATTGTAGAAGCCCTTCTCAACCGTCAACATTACCCCAATATTCTTTCTAACCATGTCCGCCTCCGTAACCACATCATAGCCTTTAACATACGCTTCTCCTTCATCAGGAATTAGGAGGGTGGATATGATCTTGATCGTGGTTGTCTTTCCAGCACCATTAGGTCCAAGTAGCCCCACTACTTCGCCCGGATAAATCTTAAAACTAACGCCCTTCAAAGCCTCTATAACAATGGTTCGGCCCTTGAATAATCCTTTCCTCTCCTTAGTCTTGTATCTTTTGATAAGACCTATTGCCTCAACGCTGGGAGACCTTGGCACAGCGAAACCCCTTATGTCCTGTTTAGCTTGTTATTCTTTATAATGCATATGTGGAGAGGTCTCCATGGTGGAATATAGGACCTTGTCTAGCACGCTCCACATCTTATCGTCTAGAACTTCCACTAGGAAAACATATGATTCCTGCGCTAATAATGGAGAATTACATATCAAGAGCGGCTAGAACATGGCCAAAGGGGGGATCGGAAGTCCCGTCTGCCCCTGCTCGCCGATTAGATTTTATTATATGTTAATAATGATATGTAGGTAGTATTGGTCTCTCAAGGAAGCTTGTAAGGTGTATGATTTTGGGCCGAATGGGCAGGATTAATGGTCATTATAGTCCTTGGGCTGTGGAGGATGAGATTAAACGCTTCTGGGAGGAGAACAAGATCTACGATAAGGTCAAGAAGAAAAGCCTGTCTCAGCCTAGGAAATTCCTATTCATAGATGGGCCCCCTTATCCCAGTGGGGATGTACCCCATATAGGTACTGCTTGGAATAAGACCATCAAAGACGTGATCCTCAGATACAAGAGGATGAGGGGCTACAACGTATATGATCGCCCCGGATACGACTGTCACGGCCTCCCGATTGAGGTGAAGGTCGAACAAAAACTAGGGATTAAGGTCAAGCGTGAGATAGAGGAGAAGATAGGCGTAGACAAGTTTATTCAAGAGTGTAAGAAGCTGGCCCTCAGCAACCTCTCAAGTATGACAAAATGGTTCCGAGAACTAGGAGTGTTCATGGACTGGGAAAACCCCTACCTAACGCTGAGAGACGAGTACATTGAGGCTGGATGGTGGCTTTTCAAGAAGGTGTATGAGAAGGGCCTCCTGGACAGCGAGCTGAGGGTAGTGTACTGGTGCCCAAGGTGCTCCACGACCCTTGCCGAGTACGAGATAGAGTATAAGGTATTAGAGGATCCGAGCATATACGTAAAGTTCCCCGTAAGAGGTAGGGAAAAAGAATACATCCTGATCTGGACCACGACGCCCTGGACGCTCCCGGCTAACACCTTTGTAATGGCTCACCCAGACGAGACCTATGTCAAGATAAGGGTTGGTGACGAGAAATACATTCTCGCCAAGGCAAGGTTAGAACATGTCGTCAGGGAGACCGGGATAAAAGAATACGAGGTAATCGAGGAGTTCAGGGGTAAGGAGCTTGAGGGGCTTGAATATGATCATCCGCTGAGAGACATTGTTCCTCTGCAGGAGAAACTATCAAAACATCACAAGGTCTTCATGGCCCCAGAAGTAGTCACGATGTATGAGGGTACAGGGCTAGTACATGGAGCGCCCGGACACGGTATGGAAGACTTTAGTATAGCGAAGAAATACGGCATAGACATTATCGCTAGTCCTGTGGACGATGAGGGAAGATTCACCGAGGAGGCAGGCAAGTATAAGGGCCTATACGTCAGGGACGCCAACCCGGTTATAATACAAGACCTTAAGGAGCGTGGAGCTCTATTATGGAGTGGATCTGTTCAGCACAAGTATCCCGTATGCTGGAGATGTAAGACCCCTGTACTCCAGAGGGCTACGAGGCAGTGGATCATTAGGGTAACGAAGCTCAAGGAAGAGCTGAAAAAAGAAGCTTCAAGAGTTAACTGGATGCCCGGATGGGCGCTTGAAAGACTAATGAACATGCTGGAAAATCTGCAAGACTGGGTGATAAGCAGGCAGAGGTACTGGGGAACACCATTACCAATATGGATATGCCCTGATGGCCACAGGCTTGTCATAGGTAGTATCAAGGAGCTCGAAGAACACGGTGGTAAAAGACCGGTAGAACTGCATAGGCCGTGGATAGACGAAGTGGTATTGAAATGCCCTGTCTGTGGGAAACCCATGAAGAGAGTGCAGGACGTTGCAGATGTGTGGTTTGATAGTGGAATAGCATTCTACGCGGCAAGAGCTCATCCTGAGAGGCTCCCTAGGGATGAGGTTGTCCTAGACTTCATAACGGAGGGACATGACCAGATTAGGGGATGGTTCTTCAGCCTCCTAAGATCCGGTGTCTTGGGCTTCGGCAAAGCCCCCTACAAAAACGTGCTGGTCCATGGCTTTGTCCTAGATGAGCATGGAAGAGAGATGCATAAGAGCCTTGGAAACTATGTGGGCACAGATGAAGCCATAGAGAAGATGGGTAGAGATCCTCTTAGGCTATGGGTTCTACAGGCAACTGCGTGGGAGGACTTAAGGTTTAGCTGGAAGGGTATAGAGGAGACTAGGAAGGATCTAAGTATAGCGTGGAACACATATGTCTTTGCATCAACATATATGGAGCTCGACGGCTACGATCCTGTAGAGCAGGGGTTGGAAAGGTTCAGGGAACATCTAAGGATAGAGGACAAGTGGATCTTGTCAAGAATAAACACCCTCGCCAAGAGGGTTACGGAGTACCTTGAGGAATACCATGTCCATGAAGCCGCGAGACTCATTAGGAAATTCATCATAGAAGATGTGAGCCACTGGTACATAAGGCTGATAAGGCCTCGTGTATGGATTGAAGAAAACGTTCCCGACAAGCTCGCAGCCTACGCCACACTCTACTATGTATTGAAGAAATGGCTACTCCTAGCAAGCCCGATGATACCCTTTATGGCGGAGAAAATATACCAGGCGTTCATAAGGCCCGCGGAGCCTGGTGCACCTGAATCAGTTCATTTAATGGAGTGGCCGAGCATTGACGAAGAATACATTGAACCGGTGCTTGAGGAGGAGATGGAGATGGTTAAGCAGATCTATGAGGCCTCCGCGGCAGCGCGTATGAAGGCTGGGATAAAGCTGAGACAACCGGTAAAAAGCATAATAATATATAGTGACGAGGAAAGAATCGCTAAGACAATAAAGAAATACGCCGATCTTATAAAGCAGATAGCCAACGCTAAGAACGTGGAGGTAAGACCCGTAAGTGAGTTAGGGAAACTAGTCAAGTACAAGGTAGAGCCGATCTACAAGGAGATAGGACCGAGATTCCGCAAACTGGCTAGGAAGGTGATAAGGTATCTCCTAGAGCACCAGGACAAAGTAGCCAGAGCAATACTAGCCGACGGTAAGGCCCTGATCAAGCTGGAAGACGGTAGCGAAGCCGAGATAAACAAGGACTATGTCAAGATAACGCCAGTATACATTGAGGGCTACAGCGTAGAGGATACAGATTGGGGAGCCGTAGTAATAGATACGAGGCTAACAGAGGATGAGCTAGCGGAAGGACTGGCTAGAGACGTTATAAGACGCATACAGGTCATGAGGAAAGAGCTAAATCTGCCGCTCGACGCCAAGATAATCGTCTGGATAACTGTGCCAGAGCCACATGTGAGGCTGATCAAGAAAAAGCTCAGCTACATAGCTGGTGAGACGCGTGCGGAGAAAATATTGATAACCAGCAAACACCCTGGCGACGCCTATACTAGGGAATGGGAGATCGAGGGGGAAACCTACAAGATAACGATCAAACAGATCTGATAAACTATTATTATTTCTCTAAAGCTGTTTTCTTGACATGGAATTTCGCGACCCTACTGGTTTCGCCATCTTCTATGATCTCAGTTATCTCCGCTTCGATGTCGTGATCTTCTAGCACATATTTCAGATCCTCGATCCAGTCATTAATTCCGCATGTGAAGCAGAAAGAACCGATGAACCTGATTGTCAGCTCTTTGTCTCTGTAATCGATAATTTCGGCGGTTGCTTCGGGTGATCGGTACCTGTTATAATCTTCGATCGCCTCAATGATCCCAACTGGCACTTCAACTTTATGCCCACCATCTTCCATTCCGGGATCACCTGTAATGGTTTTGAGGATTTTGGGAAAGAGTTTTCTTTGCCGAGGAGTATCGGGCCCGGTAAAAAGGTCTAGAACTTGATCTCTTTTCTGGCCTCCCATAATCCGTGCAGGTTGCAGTATGCTATGGCGTAAAGTGTTCCCGGCTTTTCGAGCTTCAGGGTGATCTCCAGCTTCGGCTCGGCGTATCCTGGCTCTAAATCTATTGTTACCAGCCTCACGGGATTGAAGGGACGGCCTTCCTCGTAATAATATAGCTCGATCCTCCTTATACTGTGCTGGACCGTGTTGGGATGGGGGCCGACCCCTACTCTTACTGTAAATGGTTCACCGGGCTTGATCTGTTCAGGGACCTCTATTTTAGGGGTATGTGTCTCCGCCTTAGTTATTGCCTGGCCTTTCGCTGTTTCCGAGGCATATATGAGTTCGGAGAATCTAGGCATTTATTTATCACCATTTATCAAATTCTGTCTTTTCCCTTTATTAAGGATTACCTCTACAAAATATTTTGTTAGAAAAACTAAATACACTATATAGATAGTCAATTCATGGATCAGTGATCAGTCTTTTTTGACGGCATCACGATATATTGATAGGCTTGTGCTCAACAATATAATGCCGGTTACAAACGATAATAAGCTTTCAAGAAGCTTATTGTTCATGAGAACATATGCGGCAAATGAGAAGAAACCTATTGAGGCCAGTAGTGATATCAAACTATATATTAGGCCGAACCCGCGTGATTGGCTCCCCATTTTTACACACCTCTATCTAAGATCCTAGTATATGTTTATGGTAAGAAAAATATTGTAAGAACCATAGACAGGGCTAAAGCAATGTTGGATAATACCCTTTGCCCTTTGTGCCTCAGGACTAGAGAGGCAATATAGGGTAAAAGGCCGGGAAGACCTGCTGAATTATAAGAAGGCCATATTGTTGTGAGTAGAAGCATTAGGCCGAGCACATAAGCAAGCTTTATAAGGCCGTTCTCGATGCTCGACAGATCTCTTTTCAGCTTATCGCCGATCCACGTGAAGAGCCCTAGTCTCGGATCAAGGGTTGCCGTGAGGGCGGTGAACACTATGAGTATATACAGCATCTCGGACTCCCATGCGCCAATGTATTCCAGCCTCTTCCCGGCAAGGACAAGAGATAACCCAATAGCTAGCATTATATAGGCCGAGTACCTCGATAATGATCCCCAGAGGATCTTGAGGCCGCCGCTGGCTCTATATGGTTTATTTGTCATGAGAAGCACGTATTTATAGCCGGGGATCAATGCAGCTATCAGTGCTATGTAGACTGGGTTAAGCCCGAGATAGATGCCCGCAAACACTGACCCTAGAATTATAGCTGGCGTTATCTCTGTTGCGCCAGTGTATTTCTCCGTAATGATACCTATACTTATTACCGTGAGCATAGTGATAAATATCAATAGATCATTCATTACCGGTGCCTCTCAACATTTATCCTAACACCAATCTCTGGTATTTCCAACCCTAAGCCCGGCCCTGCTATTCTAGCCGCTATCCTTGAGAGGAGGGCCTTGTACTCGTCTCTGCCTATGAGGCTCCCGTAGTCATAGTCTGGGAAGATGAGGAAGAGTTTTCCGGCATATACGCGGAGCAGCTTATCCAGTGGATCGGGTCCCTCCAGTAATAATGTCAGTGGATTAGTGACGAGGACTACTAGATCGTACCGCATAGGGTCTATGCCGAGATATTGTGCTTGCTCGGCATATACTGACAATGGTGACTGGCATCCTTCGCCTGGCTTTATTAGTGAGGACATATCATATATTGCTTCAAGAACGTCTTTCTCAACCCCTATCCTGAGCTTAGGGGATACGTCGCAACACACGGCCATATCGATATGGGAGCCTGTCTTGGCAAGATATTCTAGTATTCCCCGTGCAAGCCTTAGTTGTGCGTGGGCGAGAGTATTGGGTGATCTTCCAATGTACCATAAATAGTTCCTTATATCGACTAGTAAGAGGGTCTTAGCCCTTGACTCGCCGTAATCTAGTCTAACAACCAGTTTCCCCGTCTTTGCATATTCCTTCCACAGGATCTTTCTAGGGTCATCGCCTGGCTGGTACTCCCTATAACCGGCTAGATCGTATAGTCCTGACAATGATTTCCCAGCAATATATGCTCCAATGATCTTCTGGAGACTCTTAACGGAAACCCTTGTCCTAGCAGTTCTCGGAAGAGCCACAGTATACGCGTTAGCTGTATAAGAGTATTGCTCGAAGAAGTAGCCCAGTGGATCGGTTATCGACATATAGAGCTCTCCGAAGCCATGGGTTCCAGGAGCTTCGACTCTAAAGAAATACTCTGCTACGGCCTCGCATCTCGGAGGTAATGCTATCGTGAATACGGGTTTCTTCCTGGTGCTTGTGAACTTGGGGAGTGTGTCGAGCACTATTAGTCTCGGGATAGGCTTGTCTCCTTGGTTCTTGATCCGGAGGATCATTTTCACCTTGTCAAGCTCGCCACATATTTTCTTGTCAACGCTTCGCTCGACGATGATGTTCCGTATATAGTTTTTTGTTTGGAAAAACACGTGGTACTCGTAGTAGAAAACAAGTATGAGTGCGAGAGCTATGGATAATCCGACCAGGGATCTAGAGTATAAGCTGTAGAGGAGAAGCATTAGAGCAACAACTATGTGTGTGTATCCGCTAAAAGTTATCTTCAAGGGACCTCTACCCTTTCGAGAATGAAGTCGATGATCTTGTCAGGCGTCAACCCTGTTATCATGGCTTCACCGGTCAACATTATCCTATGTCTCAACGCGGCGTGGGCAACGTATTTAACATCATCGGGTGTTATATAGTCTCTCCCCCTCATAAGAGCTATTCCTCTAGAGAGCAGTAGGAGAGCTATTGCTCCACGGGGTGATGCTCCCAGCCTCACCATTTTATGGCTACGGGTAGCCTCCACGATCAATGCTATGTATTTCAACACGTTCTTATCGGCCCTGATCTTCTTAACCGTATCGATTATCTCCAAGATCTCTTTCGGCGTAAGAACTGGCTCTACATCTTCTTCGCGGACTATATCGTAGTAGCGCATAAGGATCTCGACGGTTTCATCCACACCGGGATACCCTATGATGATCTTGGACAGGAACCTGTCAACCTGTGCTTCGCTCAGGGGGAAGGTTCCCTCGATCTCAATGGGGTTCATCGTCGCGATAACGAGGAACGGGCTCGGCAACCTATAGGTTTTGCCCTCGATGGTAACTTGTCTCTCCTGCATCGCCTCAAGTAGTGCTGCCTGTGTTTTTGGAGGCAAACGGTTTATCTCGTCCACGAACAGGATGTTGGTGAACACGGGTCCCTGCTTGAAGACGAAGCCTTGCCTGGATGGGTCAAAGATTTGTACTCCGATAATATCTGATGGCAGCATATCCGGTGTTCCCTGTACCCGCTTAAAGTCCAGGCCCAGGGATCTGGCTATAGTTTTTGCCATTAGGGTCTTCGCTACACCGGGGACTCCCTCGAGGAGGACGTGGCCCTCGGAAAACAGTGTCGCCAGGACCAGTTCTAGCTCCTTCCTCTTGCCGATCACTTTTTTCGAGACATTGTCTATAACGCGGGATAATAGTCTGCTATACTCCCTTACTTTTTCTTCGAGGTCTCGACTCCCCAATCTTTTAGCCCCCTCTGAATTTCTTTACGGGTGATCAGTGCCTCACTTCTTGCAGGTTTCTTGAGTTTGGGGTAGGGTGCCCGGGGAAAGCTGAACAAGTACATTGACACAAACCCCGTGATTATCATCCATAGAATCATTAGAGAGATTATTTTTAGCAGGCCCTGATGTTCAAAGAATACTCCGGGAAAGCCCGAGATCATAGCCATGATCGCGTTTATTGTCGTCACTCCCTTTATCGAGTACATTATCCTGTATGCTCTATTACCCTCATAGATCAGGATCTCCTTGTTCCCAACCAAGCGTTTTATGAGGTATGTATCAAGTGCACCGTAACGTGTGTCCATCACTATGTAGTTTATTACGAGGCTTGAATCTCCGATCACTATTACTGATCCCTTACCGATCTTCTTCTCGAAAGCCACAACGCTATTTCTAGTCCAGCAGATAGGCTTAGCTTTCCCAGGCTCTGGGAAAGTCTTGAAGACATCGAATAGGATGGGCATGGCATGATCATCCACTTTACATATACCCATAGCAATATATCCGGCAAAAACACTCTTGTTAACTCCCAGCAGCTTTAAGAGGGCCTCTGTACTATTTGTTTCATCCATAACTACTACTTCTCCGCCATTACTAACCCATTCGAGCACCTTGCGGGCATCATCTATGCTTATGGGCTTATCTGGGCTTATAATGAACAATACGTGAATCCATGGTGAGTATTGGTGGAGTTCATCGAAGTTCATGATAGCTATTGGGCTATTCCTATACATCATTATCGTGAAGAAATAGGATACGCCTCCCGGGCCATTATTATATATTGATGGAGAATCCCCTATTACCGCGCGAGCTACCATTAGGTTTGAGTAAACTATCAGCAAGATCAGAACAGTAGCTATACTTACGCTAATAGCTTTTGAGCCTATCAGTCTCCAACACCACCCCTGATCTTATCTATCTCCTTTACTACTTCATCAACATCGCCTCTATTCTTAGATCCATAAACTACGTCCTCATAGACCTCTGCGAACCCATAGATCCTCCTATCCCCGCTCATCAACGCCAGTTCTCTCGGCGTGCATGAGGCGCAACCGAAGATCTCCCTTAGTCGAAGATAATATTTTCTCAGAGTCTTCTTTATCCCAGCATACTCGTAGATCGCCCTGATAAAGGAACTGCGTTCTCCAGCGGCCAGCTGAACTATTACACGTGTAGGAGCATGGATCCCACCGCCATAGTAGTGTGCCAAGATCAATATCACGGCGATCACTGTGGCGAAGAACAAGTAGTATATGAGGAAAGAAAAATGTAGAGGCCCAACCGGGGGTTGCTTGTTCATTAATGCTACTGTAGAATTTAGTGTTAGGTTGCCCTCAGGAAACGTGGAATTAGTTATGACTGTGTGGGCCGTACTGTTCTCGGGGATGGGTATGTATCTAATAGGATTGGACAATCTCCCCGGACACCCCAGAGATATAATATGGGTGATTTTTCCTAAATATCTTTGATATCAAAGTTAATTTAAATGTTCAAGTGTTGTTCTCGAGAGTACTTCGTATGATTTCCAATTTATCTTTCCTGGAAGGCAGAAGAGCATCGTCCTGGATGTAGTCAAGCCCTAATCTAAGGGCTTCCTCAGCCTTTGCTAGTTCACCGCCGATGTAGGAGGCGTGATCGAGTCTTGACAGGAGTCCTTCTCGGATAATGGTGTCTCTGATCTCTCTTGCCGTTCTCCCTCTGATCAATAATCTGCCTTTCCTACCTATGTAGAGCACCTCTATAATTCCTTCACGATGGTTAACTCTTATCTTGAATATACCCATAGGATCCATAATGATCCTCTCATTGGGTACAGCCTCGACCACCCTATATGGCTTCTCGAAGCCTACCCAGTGAAGTATTCTAGGCTTTACTAGAAGCATATCGATACCTAGGTCACGAGGGTTTTGCCCTAGATATGCTGAGAGGAGAAACAAGTTGTTCAGAGCCTTGATCTCTTGGAGGCTCCAGTAGAGCTTCTCTTCGAGCTCCCAGATAAACAGTAGGCCCACGCCCGTCCTAGCCAGTAGTGGAAGGAGCAGTCCGTAGAGCCCATGACTATCGACGTCGACCCCCCATGCAAGGTTGGTGGGCCAAGCCGATTTAGCAATACCTTCAACCACCTCTAGTTGCTTGAGACGATCAAACAGGCTGAACGGATTAGGCGGCAGAGATGCGTCGAGAATAACCCTGTGTGGCTCATCCTCCGCTCTTCTAGCCGCTGAGGCTAGATCACTATATGACTCTACAACGACTCCGTACTTGTCCTCAATACTATCAACCTGTTCGGGCGCGACACCATAAACCAGTGAAACCATTACACCCTCCCCGACTATAGTGTCAAGGTACTGGTACGGCGCCGCTATCCTTCCATCGTACATTCTCAGATCTTTCACCAGGCCAAGTATTTCTTCGTCGGGCTCTCTTGGTGGAAGAGCGAGTATGTCAGGCCTATAGGTTAGAACATAGTTTTTCAGCCAATCAGTGCCGAGACCGTGATCTAGGATGAGAGCGGTGATGAAGGGAGGCGGATTCAATGGCATCCGTAGATTGTTTATCATGATCGACTCCTTCAGCCGTTCACTCCGAGCCTTCTCTATGATCTCTCCCAGTTTATCGCCGATGATATCCTCAGCAGGACGATCAGGCTCCAAGTTATCGATACCTATCATAAAGGCCAGGAGGAGCTGTTCAAGCTTCTTAGGCCCACGTACAACCCTTACTCCCAGCTCCTCCATTATCTCCCTTAAGTCGCCTCTCACCAGACCAGGAACCACTATGATATCTGGTTTATCCTTCCCTATCAATCTCTTAAGATGATATAGGACTACTTTGCTCGTAGCGAGACCTATGACCTTCACAGGTATTTTCACAACCTCTACTTCCATATCCCTTGAGAGAGGAGCTACATACCTATTAACGTATTCCTTAACCATGGGATAGGCATACTCTCCCGTAACTATCCAGATCCTTCTCGCCACACCCATCATCTCTTTTCGGCCACATCATTAGATAACACGTATTTCCAGAACACCGTGTATGATGATATTGTTGCACTACAATTATATTCTAACTCTCTAGTACACACCTATAAAGATCCCTAGTGCTGAAACCAGTGTGCCATAGACTGCTCTGGGGGACGGCTTTTCTCCAGCTATTATCCTGGAGAATATCCTGCCTAGGACGGGGCTTATGCTGGTTGCCAGCGCTGTTACTGCTACGCCTACTGTTTTTACCGCGTATAGGAATAGGGTCATGCCTATGCCGAAGCCTAGTCCCCCGGCTATGAATCCCAGTATGAAGCCGTTCTTCGTAAAGACATAGGGCGTTTCCCTGTATGATACTGTTACTAGGATTAGGAGTACTGTTAGGTTCCTGTAGAGGGCTACTACTAGTGGTGCTCCATAGCTGACGGCGAGTCTGCTCAGGGTGGCTCCCATTCCCCATGAG
>WAPN01000019.1 GCA_015520735.1 Desulfurococcales archaeon | reverse complement strand
AATAAACGGTAATACAGCTAAAAGGACAAATAAGATGATTAAGTACATAATGCTCGAAACGAGCATCAATGGAAAGTCGTAGATGTAAAGACCTACTCCTAGCAGAATCATAGATAATGCAAGAGAGACATTTAATATTATAAATATGTCTCTGTGTTTGGATAATAATGTAAGAGTTATTCTAAATTTCTCGAAGTTACGTAATCTCATGTTTTGAGAAATTAAACCAATTATGAATAAGGATGACATTATTATCACTATAATGGGGGTTTCGATTGGGTATTCGGTAATGCTTATCTTTATGTTATTAAATATAGGCTTAACAGATTGTGAGAATGAGTTATTAAAGAGTATTTCTGTGTGATACATGACTAGCAGGGTTTTTACTTCAATAGTGTATACTCTTAAATTATTTTTACTCATATGTATAGTAATATTGTTATTTGAAAGATACCAGATATTATTTGTAATTAGCATTCCACTGTTATTTCCAATAATGGTTGTTTGATTAAAGATTATATTTGTTGCAGTAAGTGTTATATTCGATGAGTTTTGAAATAAACTGATAATTTCATTAAATGGTTTGTTAGTGACAAATTCGTAGCTACTAATTACATGGTTTCCCGACCAGATCACTAGCTCGCCATTATAAGTGCTACTAAATAAAATAGGCATAAAAATAAATGGCAGTATAATTAGTAAGGGAGAAAGAAACATGGCTATCCTTAAACCAAGTGTTCTTCGTTCGTTTTGTTTCTTATTCATCTTCCTTCATACTCCTCTAGTGTTTCAGTGTAGATCATATATTTCACAATTAAGTATTCATTATGTTCTATATCAAAAACATAAACAATAACTAATATTAATGATCAGTATGTTTTTACTAAATTATCTTTGAGTCCGACCAAAATAATTATCTTTTCATGCAAGCATTGAGAATAGTATGGTTATAATGAACATATTGAGATTCGCAATAATGTTCTTGTCAGGGATATTCATACCAGTGTTTATGCTTCCATGGTTTCTCCAGCCAGTATCCTATGTATTGCCTTTGACTTATGTGGTTGAGCTTATGCGGTACGGTTTCTATGGCATATATGATGTGGTTAGCCCGGTTACATCAATAGTAGCGCTCATCATTATCCTGGTCTTCTACACGATATACCTGCGGCTCCTCTTAAGCGGCAGAACCATGGAGAAGATAATCTTTGGATAAGCATTTCTTCAAGGATGGCCAAGATCTAGGCCGCTGAAGCACTATGAATACAGGAAAATATATATGTAGATATCTATATACAAATAATCAAGCATATAGTTAAAGAACCAGAAAAGGTGTCCCATTATAGCAGATCAGATGTATAAAACCAAAATTGTATCTTGGGTATTAATACTAGTTATTCTCTCCGCGCTTTCGAGCAGTGTTGCCGCTGGTCTAGGCAATACATATATGAGAGTAGAGGACTTCAAATACACATACAAGATCAGCGGTATTCATGGAGTAAATTACTTCATATACTCCGGCGATGGCTTCATCGGATACTACCATGTCAGCGATATATGTGGCTGTAAGCACTGCAGGTTCAAACCCATAGTATCCGTTGCATCGTTCAAGAGCTTTAGCCAGATCAGGGTTCTCGAGGACAGGGTCATTGATTTACTCCGTGAAAAATGTGGGTTAGAGATCCCATATAGGGGATCAATATACCTTGTTAACAATAGTGTTAGGGTAATAGTCCTACCAGTAATACAGCCCGGCAGTGAGGATCGCCTTGAAAGAGCAATCAGCGCCATCGAGCCTATTGCGCATAGCCATGGAGTCATCGTTGTGGTGAAGCTTATACCGCGGAGCCTCGTATATGATCCAAGCGCTGTAGATAAAGCGGTCGCGAAGCTGGTACCCATACTGGACACTATATACAATGTTAGCAACGGGCATTCCCAGCCCAGCAAGCTGTCTATAGAGCTCGAGAAAGCCTTAAAGGGTGTTAACGGAGGTAAGCTACCCGGGATATCTTTCTCGGGCAGGTACAAGGCCTTCGGGTGCCTCGGCATAGTACTCGATGGAGTTAGAACCAAGCCCTCCAGGGAGAGCGTGGAGAGTCTCTTCAAGGTCTTAAGGGATATTATTGGCTACAGCGTACCAATCGTGATCGAGGCAGACCAAGAATCACCCGTTCCTCTCGGAAATATCCCGGGTAGCTTACCTCCGTTAAACACCAGCACGTCAGCAGAGAGTAATGTGTCACCCTACAGCACTACAAGTTCTTATGTGCTCCCACTACTC
Organism: Desulfurococcales archaeon; assembly: GCA_015520735.1. Taxonomy (GTDB): domain Archaea; phylum Thermoproteota; class Thermoprotei_A; order Sulfolobales; family Desulfurococcaceae; genus JAADCY01. The sequence goes on along the minus strand of WAPN01000019.1, from coordinate 27,432 downwards.
CTGGGCATCAGCGCTTTGGCTATAGTATTGTGTATGGCCGGTATAAAGAAGCAATAATAAGTAGTTATCTATCCTAGAATAATATTTTTCAGCTGTTCTCGTGCTTGTTCTAATCTAAAAGCTCATACGTCTATCTAGTCATATTCTCTTTTAATATGATTATTTTAATCAGCTTTGTAGACTCACCGATACTTGTTAGGGTATTTTTATATAACTTGATTAATAATATGTACATTATGAGTCTATAGAGATAATGTTATGGGGGATTTGTATGGTGAAGAAATCGTATAGGGCTTTATTCATAGATGTTTCCACGAGAAAGACATGGGTAAAGGAATACCCGATCGAGGAGGTTATGGGGCCTATTGAGCTGGGGCTCAAGATCCACCTAGAGGAACTGGAGACTTGGAAGAAACCAGTATACAGCCCCGAGAACGCCTTGGTTCTCGGTGCAGGATTATTTGCCGGGAGCAAACTATATGGTAGCCATCGCCTCGTGGCAGCGTTCAAGAGCCCGTTGACGAGGGGCTTCCATGTGGCGGCGATGGGTGGTGCTGCTTATCAGTTCAGACTGGGAGTTGATGCAATAGTTGTTGTGGGGAAGAGTAATAAGCCATTGATACTGAAGCTCGAGGATCCTGGGACTGGGGAGGTCAAGGTAGAGTTCATCGAGATCGAGGAGAAGAGGCTCGAGGAAATATGGAGGGGCTACAAGGGGCTCGAGGGAGTATATGCTCTCCAGGAATACCTCAGCGACACATATAGGGAGTTCTATGAGAAATACGACGGTAGGAGTGTCCTGGTCGGCCCAGCCGCTAAGTATACGAGCCTAGGAGCACTTGCTAGCATAACTCTCCATAAGGGAAAAATTGATTGGGGCAGTGAAGACTACGCTGCAAGGGGTGGGCCTGGAAGCGTGCTATATCGTGCCCATCATGTTGCCGCGATAATTTATGGTGGAGCCTATGATAGAAGCAGGGATCTTCCCGAGCAGCTCAGAGACTTGAAGACAGTTAACCAGTTATTCCTAAGCATTGCGAAGAAGCCATACGTTACTATGGTGATCGAGGCTGGAACAAAATACAGGTTCAACCCTAAGCTCAACACAGGCGGTACCCTTGGAGGGAACTATCCGCACTTAAAAACGTTCACCCCTATGTTTAACTGGAACATGATCTATCTGCCACAGGAGCTCAGGCAGAGACTACACGACCTTATCATGAAGTTCATCTGGGAGCCTTTCAACCGCGAAGCAATAGAGACCAAGTCCTGGAAGACCTGTGGGGAACCATGCCCTATAGCATGTAAGAAGGTGAGGCTTGGCAGATACAAATCCGATTACGAGCCCTACGAGGGGTTCGGCCCATTCATAGGAGTCTTCGAGATCCATGAGGCTCAGAAGGCTGTTGAGAAAGTGGATGCACTCGGATTCGACGCGATCGAGACCGGCCAGGTGATAGGCTTCCTCTACGACGCTATGGAGAAAGGTCTTCTCAAGCCCGAGGAGCTAGGTCTGCCCCGCAAGCCATTCTTCAACCCCGAGAAATACAACATAGAGTACAGCAAGACTAATGCGGAGCTAGCCGTAAGCATACTAGAGAAACTAGCATGGGGTGAGAACCCGGTTCTAAAACTAGTGGGTGAGCGCGGCCTCAGGTCGGCCGCCAAGATACTTGATATACTCTTTGAGGACAGGGTGAAACAGGCTGGGTGGAGATTCAGCGATCTAATAGTTTATGCGAGCTTCGGCGAAGAAGGACATATAACACCTAACTACTACTGGACGCCCGGAATGGTAGCGCCACTAGCAGTTCTCGGCAGGTACTGGACCCTATACAAGAGCGTCTTCACGGAGCCCGAGGAGTACGCGGAGAAAGCGTTCACAAGAGCGATCAAGGAGATGTGGAGCGATAACGGTGGATTCTGCCGTTTCCACCGCGGATGGCTCGAGAAAACACTGGACAAAATACTAGAGCAGTTATTTGGGCTCAAAGACCTCGATGGCAGATACAAGGAGCTGTACAAGAAGATCCTTGAGTACCAGGACAGAGCAGGAGCAGCACCAAGCTTCTGGGACAGCCGCAAGGTCATAGACTACCTAGCCTTCGGAGCAAAGGAATTCGGCAACGAGAAATGGACAACACTCTTCCAGCTCAACAAGGAGAAAGCAGCAAGGGAATGGTGGAGGAGATTCAATGAAAAGATCAGCGATCTTCTTCAATAAATGTTATGAATGACTATATCGTCGTATCGAAATCATTATAATTGTTTCTTCATTGCATTAATGAATGTAATGATTACATCGGCAGAATTGCGTCTATATCGTTTTTAATCATTTATTATTACATTGTCCCTCTTGATATAGTGAGTAGTAGTTTGTATCAAAAATTATTTCAGATCATTAAGTCCAAGTCTTGAGATGGTCTCATTTTTAGGGATTCCGCTAACATCCCAACCGCGAATCTTATAATATATCCGCTTCATTTCCTCGATCTTTTCCTTATCGATCCCGCTTTTTCCACGAAATAGTCTGGGCGATAATGTATCGGTAACCTTAGCAAACTTTATATTGAAGAGCCTTTCTAAGGTTCTCGTTCTCTCCGCGGCTATTAATAGGTCATTCTCGGAAATATTGTGCCCTGTCGTATAATTATATGCTTCAACCCATAAGTTAAGAGGAGTTGTCAGAAAAGCAATGACACATACACCTAATATGTCGGCAATTATATGCAGGTTTTCCCATATCACTGCGAATTTTACCTTGTTTTCTGAATAGCTCCAAGGATAGGCAGCTTCAGGGTCCTTAACAAATTTCTCAGCTACTTTCTTCGCCTTCCCGCTTTTTAGATAATAATAGAACTCGGGAAAACCATATAGTGCCCTATTAACACCACCTGAATCAGATACCATTGATATCAATGCTGATCCTATAAATGGACGTATATCACTACTCCATGATTCGAGGCCGCCTTTCATATATACTGCTTCAACATTATATCTCCTCGATGCATGGTATATCCCGTCCGCAAGTATTTCTCCCTCATCTTTCCTCTCAATAATCTTTTCTATCAAACCCAGTATCTCAGGGGTACCCAGCCTTACAATGCCTAGTCTCGAGGCGAAGGCCAATACTGCGCAAGTACTCATTATATCCAGTCCTTCTGACTGGCACTTTACATATATTCTCCAAGCCAGATACGGGTCTTTTATCTTAAGTATAAACATTATTGCTGGGATTGTTCCCTGGCACAGATTTATTGGTACATTTTCACCGTCGAGGGAAATTATTGCCTTACATCGTAAGGGGCAGGAAAAGCAACTTGATCGTGCAATAGTGTTCTCCTCAAAGAACCTAGTGGCGGCAACCGCTGCTTCACATGCCTCATTCCACCAGGTCTCGTAGTCGCCGAAATAGGGCATCTTCAGCCTTAATATTGTGGGAACGAACTGCTTATGCCAATTTTTGAATCTCATATTTTCATCGCTATCAACAATTGATTTTAGGATCTTCTCGAAGGAGCTAAGAAGACCACTTGGATTACGTGGTTTCAAGGACTTGGAGCCGCGAACAATAATTGCCTTGACCTTCTTGTCTCCCATTACTGCTCCTAGACCAGATCGTGAGGCCATATTTCTCTCGGAGAATAAAATACCGGCGTATCTGACCTTATTCTCACCGGCACGTCCTATACAGGCTACTTCAGCATTCGGAAAATCCTTTTTGATCGTTTTTATTGTTTCAAAACCGTTTAAGCCCCAGATCTTATGGGCATCTCTAATCTCTACTTCATCATTGTCAATCACTATACTCACCGGGTTATTCGATTTTCCGAGAATGACTATTCCGTCATATCCTGCCAACTTAAGTGTGACAGGAAAATCGCCGCCAACGCTACTACCGCCAATCATTCCCGATATGGGTGACATCCCCACAACATCCATTCTCGAACCAGAAGGCACAAAGCCGGTCAGTGGCCCGGTCATAAATATCAATGCATTTGGGTGTTCGTATAATATCCTCGTAGCAATTCCTCTTCCTCCGATGAAAAGCTCTGAATATTTGTTTGTACTGATGGTCCATATCCTTTCTGATGATAGATCAATAAATAATATGGCTCCGGTGTATCCCATTTAAAACACCTCCTTAGGTGATGGGCATTTCTTTATTGAATAAATGAATTCATTAACAAATTTTTTCATTCTTTTATTTTCAGCTATTTCATTGATATCCCCGAAGATCAATGCCCCTGTTGGGCAAGATAACACACAGTACGGAGAGCCTTTACTATCCATGAAGTCACTACATAAGTCACACTTGAACATGATCCCCCTAGTCGTATCAATTCGCGGTATTCCAAATGGGCAAGCATATAAGCATATGCCGCATCCGATGCATTTCTTATTATCAACGAGAACCACTCCATTACCATCGCGGTACAATGAATTTGTAGGACAGGCATCAATACATGGAGCCCTACTACAATGAAGACAGGCAATCGGCATGTTGATCCACTCCTCCCTAATAACATGTATCCGGGACAGCATAGGATTCACTACACCTTCATGGCTCAAAGCACACACGATCTCGCATATATGGCATCCGATACATCTGTTATAATCGATAAATATCTTCTTGCTCATATTGTCATCCCATGAATTATTTCTTATATTTAATAATTAATATCTAATTAATAAATTTTCAATAAATAATTTTTTATACAATTATACAAACAAATGTAAGATCTATAAGAAGAGTGTAAAAAAGTATGTAGAGTAATTCATTGAATAGTATATGAATCTGAGCATAAATACTTAATAAACGACTTAATAGAGCACTTGCCAATTGTCCAAATATAAATAGAGTTTTCAAAAATGAAGCATACTCTACAGTACAAGATTCCTCCAAGAGGCATAGAACATCAGATATCTAGAAAATGAATAATCAACTGCATCTTCAATTCAACTAGGTCCTCTAAAGTATAATTGCTATAAATGGTAGCACGTTAATAGATCAGAGGATATCACTAATAATGGTTTATCATAAAGCTACAAGACTTACCCGAATCAGATTTCTTAAAAATATCATATGATGATCCACGTATATTTTTATATGCCATTAAATTTTAGGAAAAACTTGAGTATTAGCATGTCGATGTAAATAGGCATACTTGGCACTCAAGATCCTACAATAAAATGATACTGATCCTATAAGGCTGTATATGGATACTAGACATTGAAAAAACTATATCCTAGTCTATCATTTTTCATAGCCTATCGATAGATTTGGTCTTCCGGAAATATGTAGGTGTGATTAAATCAATATCTTCGCTCAAGGACTATTCGTATTTACGACATTGTTTTTACCATTTCGATATACCTGGTTAATCTCCTATCTTCGTCTCCCAAGTATTTTAGGTAAGAATCAAATGTTGCTAATAATTCATAGATTGTATCCACGTATCTTTCCTTATCAGCGAGGACTCTGATTTGTTCTAGGGCTTCTCGATAGAGTTGATGAGATCTTAAATGTTCATCCATATTAGGATATTGGAGTTGTTTCATAAGATTTTCCTCGAACGGAAAATGCTTATCTATTGTGTGCCCGTAGAGTTTCTTTATCGCCTTCTTGGCTTCTCCTAGTCTCCCAATAATTGTTTCTACAATGAAATTATTCGCCAATGATATCATTTCCTTGTGTATTTTATCGATCGGCTCATAGCCTGTCATGAAATGTTTGATTGCTTTGGCTGTTGGTGGATGGACACGGTAAACATAGATCTGGACGGGCCCCTGTTCTTCTTCAAGGTTCTTAAGAGCCTTGAGTCCCTTTTTCTCTCTTTCATCATCAAATAGTGATATATTGGCTATTCTTGCCTGTTGCAAGAGTAATTTATACGTTCTCCCATTGGATCTAATAACTATTAAGTGAAGGCCGTGACCAGCTCTTTCTATGGCTAATGGTAGATCATCAGGCAGTTGTGCATTGAATTCCCCAAGAAACTCCTCCTCGATTATTTCCTCTACGAAGCTCAAGGGTATCTTATTATTAATGTCATCAAGCTTATCCCTCGAGTGTAGTAGATATCTTATTAAATCCAAATAGAGCACCCCTTAAGTACTATTTTCTTATTAAAAGTTATATATCCAGTTCGATCGAGAGATGCAATGAAAACTCTATCCTACTCGATGAATAATAACGAAGTATTAATCGAATATTATTATTGATAAATCAGAATTCATAGAAAACATGCTCTCTATATTTAATCACTTCCGCAGAGCTACTATACCAATGTGGCTTAAATTATATAATGTCTTCGTGGTGGGATTGTAATCAACAAAAAAGAAGGTAGCACGGATTTGTATAGAAAACTCAATAAAAATCATGGTATTTCATAGCCGTTATATATTGGGACACTTAGTATGTTTAGCCCTTGTAATTTTTCAATGTTGGTCCATTATTCTTGGCTAGATAATTAGTTATGAATGATTTTTGTTCAATCCAAAATAATATGTATTTTTCATGCTTTGATGTACTCATGATTATAATGATATGCTCACATAAGTTGCCCGGTATAAGAGGGATAAAAGACGATCTATTCTAGACATGTTATAATTCATGTGCCTTAATTTTCTATTATGATGTCTTTTTCGTATGCCTCATGCTAAATAATAATGTTCAGAATCAAATCCATTAAATAATCTTCATTTGTTAGGTGCTCCAAATACTATGTTTCTATACTTTTTCTTCTTATTGATCTATATACTAGTATGATTACAGCAATAATTACTATGAATGCCAGGGCTGCGGTTAGGATCGATGTAGCATTATTAATTTGTCTTTTAGCCATTTTGTTTATTTCTGTTATTAAGACACTAGTAGTATTGCTGACATTAGTGTTGACATTAGATGATATGGCTTGGTGCATAGTTGTATGACGCCATTGCCCAGTACAAACTGTGATCGAGTAGCTTGATATGTGCCATTCTATATCTATATTTCTGCCGAAAAATATCTCAGTACCTAGTTCAATATCCATTAAATACATGTTTTCAAGATTCTTTCCTAGCTTGTTTATGATCTGTGATACGTACTTGAAGATCTCTACAAGATCGATCATCACATTTCCTTTACGGACAGGTTGATCTAACACTAATGCAATATATGTCCACCCTCCACTCATCTCAGGATATAAATACACAGTCCATTTTGCTCTAACTAGGCTATTGTTAATATAAGCCCATGTGTGCATACTCCCTATAATTTTACCGGCGGGTCGTGCATTTTTATGATATAACCATATCATTAGCTCAAGATCACCGCAGCGAACACCATCGGTTTTCATAGACTTTTTAATCCATATGTCATAGGATAGGTCTACACCCACATTTGCTTTTTCAACTTCATAATCGATATCGAGATATATGTGTTTATATCCTGTTATCTTAGCAATTTTCATTGGAAGCTTAAAAAGACTAGGGATGCGATGATATGGCGGCATTCCCCAGGGCTTCATTCCATATATTATTTCATTGTACCCAACGACTTGCCACGGCTTCATATTAATACTGTCCATTTTAAATATAGATTTAACATGTAATGTGTTGTTGGCAATAATCATTCTCGTTTCTCCTTGAACCAGTTCTCTATCACTTATTCTTTGTATACCCCAAAGGCAAGGATCTATACTGGCATTGCCAATAGATTTTATGTTATCTATATGAGAATTATTACCGATATCTACGAGACCATTGTATTTTGGAAGGGTTGGTATTATTGTTATCCTTTTACAAATAATGCGTTCATCCTCAGATAATGGTGAAGCCAATTCCGATGATTGAAGTACAACAAGTAATACTAGGAAGGATAGCACAAAAGCTATACATGGTATATGGGAGAATGATATACTAGTTAGTTGCATATAACCAACACCTAACCTTTGATCTCCCCAGACTAACTATAGGAGGCTCCTTTTCTATGCACACGGGCTTTCTAAACGGGCATCTATGTGCAAATATACATCCTTTACCACGAACCGTAGCGTCATATGCTACAATATTGGGCTTGAATTTCTTACTCCATTTTCTGTTAATTAATGGTACAGATTCCTTGAGAAGTTTTGTATATGGGTGGGCAGGATCTTCTAAAACCTCCGGCGATCCTTCCTCGACTATTTGCCCACGATATAGTACGACAATCCTATCACTAACATAATAGGCCAATGAGTAGTCATGACCGATAATTACTGGTGATACACCGTATTCCTGCTTTAAATCAATAAATATATTAAGAATGTCTATACGTGTAGAGGCATCCACCATGGAAACAGGCTCATCTGCGACAATAAATATCGGATGCGGAATGAGTGCCCTGGCAATAGCTACCCTTTGTAGTTGACCGCCACTTAATTGGTGTGGATACTTGTTCTCCAGCTCTTCCAGCTTAAGACCTACACTATTGAGAATCTCTCTTAAATATTCTCTAGATTTTGAGATATCATGGGCAATATCGGGAAGAAACCTCATTGTATCATATAGTGAATCCAGAACCCTTCTTCTAGGATTAAAACTTGCATACGGATCTTGGAATATACCCTGAACATTCTTATAGTATTCCCTTATTTCACTCCACTTCTTTAGCCCCCACACGTCTATGTTATCGAAAAATATTTTTCCACTCGTAGGCCTTAAGAGCCGCAAGATCATCCTAGCCATAGTTGTTTTACCGCAACCCGATTCTCCGAGAACACCGAGAATTTCGCCAGATTTGATTTCAAGATTGACCCTATCAACAGCCACTATTCTCTTCTTGCCTAGAAGGCCTAGACTGAATATCTTGGTAAGATCTTTTAACTTAATATTATGCTGAGCCAAAATGATCACCTACGGGTATATAACCAGCATTTAACAGTCCTGTAGCCATCTAGAACAATAGTAGGCGGATCATTTATTCTACACTCCTCCCTTGCATACGGGCACCTTGGAGCAAATCTACATCCCGGCGGGGGATTCAGTAGACTTGGAGGTGAGCCTGCAAGACCCTTCAATCTCTTCTTCTTATAGTTTATCCCAAGTGTTGGGACAGCTTTGATTAATCCACGCGTATAAGGGTGAAGGGGCTCTCTGATTACTTCCTCTAGATCTCCGTACTCAACCACCTTGCCAGCATACATCACCGCTAGCTTGTCAGCGATCTGTCTCACACTTGCTATATCATGAGTTACAAATATAATTGAGCCAACAATATTATTATCTCTAAGCTCTGAGAACAGCTCGAGAACATGTCTCTGTGTTGTAACGTCTAGTGCTGATGTGGGTTCGTCAGCTATTAGGAGGGCGGGAGAAAAAAGTGTAGCAAGAGCTATAACTACTCTTTGCCTCATGCCACCCGATAGTTCAATGGGATACATATCAATTACTTCTCTCGGCAGACCAATAAAGTTAATTCTCTCCTTGAACCTCTCGAAAACCTTTTCCTCATCAACGCCCTTATCCCTTGCTATATCTCGCAGAAAGTCTCGTATCTTTTTAATGACTGGTAGGGAGTCGAGAGCATATTGAGGTATAATTGATAGCTTACTGAGTAGGATCTCCCTGCGTTTCTTCCAAGGGATCCTAGTCAGGTCAATTCCGAGAAAATTGGCTTTACCACCCATTATTTTCATGGGAGGCTTAGGTAGAGCGAGGCTGAGAGCAAGTGTCGACTTCCCACAACCGCTTTCTCCTATCAATCCTATGATCTCGTGTTCCGCTACCGATAAATTGACACCGTCCACTGCCTTGACATATCCTGATAACGTCTTATAATAGACCCTATAATCATCCAGTTCGAGGATCATGTCCAATGATTACTCCCTCCTGAGTCTTGGGTTAAATACCTCCTCCAATGATACCACGATAAGATAGAGAGAAGCTATCAGTGCTACAATAATGATTCCTGGGTAGAACCACCACCACCATACCCCCAAGGGTATAGCTCCCCATAGAACTGATAGCTGTATAATTGCTCCAAGTGACCATTCTGACGCCCCTAGTCCCAGGAACTCGAGAGTAATAACAGTTAGCATTGCGCTTCCAAGCTGGATCACAAACGAAAGCAGAGAGTATGATGCTATGTTAGGGAAAATATCCTTGAACATTATCCTAATAAATGAGTTGCCGCTAAGCATGGATGTAGCTACGTAGTCAGATACCTTCAGAGACGCTACCTGTGATCTTACAGCCCTGGCTGTCCATTGCCAAGAAAGAAGCCCAATCAGTAATCCAAGCTCAATGATCCCTCTTTTTCCCATGAACGCTGCGATCAATAACATTATAAGAATAGGGGGTATTGCAAGCAATATATTAATTACAGTATCGACGATATAGTCTATAATTCCTCCTCTTAGCCCTGCTACCATGCCAAGCATAACACCAACAATGGTCGCAATTATGGCCGCAAATATGCCAACCGTAAGAGATACCCTTATACCATAAACTGTTTCGGCAAAAACATCATACCCAAAATAGTCAGTTCCAAAAGGATGCTTCGATGACGGGGGTGCCATAATTTCTCCTGTAGGGGTCTTCGGCCCATACTTAGTCATGTATGGTCCAACGATCCCCAAGACTGCGACAGCAATAATGATCATGAGGCATATCCAAAACCTAGCATTCTTCTTTAGAAGCCTCCATACATTGCTTCTCTTGAATGCTTTTAGAAAACCAGCCATAGCTAACCCATCACCCCAAGCCTGATCCTCGGATCGAGTGCAGCATAGAGAAGATCTACAATGAAATTCGCGGCTATGACCATTAGAACAATGATGAGAATTGCTCCCTGGAGAAGAAATGGATCATTGTTTATTATCGCGTTAAATAAGAAGTAGCCCAGACCAGGATAGTTAAAGATATACTCTACAGCAATAGCTCCAACTACCATAGTTCCTAGCTGAATACCAAGCCCGGTAATCTGTGGACTTAGCGCGTACCTAAAGGCATACGATGATATTAGCCTACTCGAAAGCCCCATCATCTCCATAAATCTAGAGTAGTTAGACTCAAGTTCGTAGATCATTAGTGATCTCATACCCGATGCCCATCCACCCATTGATACAATGACAAGGCTTAGGAAAGGAAGGGTCCATTCTTTTATGAAGGCTATGAATGTTGGCCATGACGGATTAGTAAATAATCTGTCTAATATCGATGTTTGAATAACAGCTGGGAAGAGCTTGTATTGCACAGAAAACGTCCACTGGAGGATCATTGCAAGTAGGAAATAAGGTGTTGCGGTTAAGATATAAAGTATAGGTAAAAGGATTCTGTCAAGACTTCTATATTTAGCTGCTATAGCGCCGAGATAATTACCGATAAACCAGCTAGTTATAATCGCTGGCACCATCAATATTAGGTCATGTATTAATGCCTTGAAGACTATTTGGGAGACGGGTTTTCCCAAAAGCCATACACTAATACCTAGATCTCCATGAAAAAGGCCAATCCAGAATAATATGTATTGTTCATACAATGGCTTATTTAGACCAAATGCCTGCATAAAATATGATGCGGCTATAGCGGCTCCCGCTTGACCTGGCCCTAGTCGAGCTATGATTATAGCTATAGGATTGCCAAGGAATCTAGGTATAATCCAAGCGATACTTACCGCTGTGAAGAAAACAATAATGTATAAAACAATTCTCTTTGCTACATATTCACCGAAACCCATTTTCATCGCCAAACTAATTCGGTGCTCCTTAAAGGGATCTACGGTGAATATTTTTGAATGTTCCTATAACATTGGGATTATTGAAAAAATAATATTGTTCATCTTTTTCTCCACCAGATAATTACTCCAACTATTATCCCTATGATTATTATTGCAACTATGATCCCATATGTTGCATTGCTGGATGCAGGTACGGGAGTGGTGGTTGGAGTGGATGTAGTTATCGCAGGCGTCGTCGATATAGGTGTAGAGGAAGTCTTATGTGTTAGGGTGGTAGACGTAGTTGTCTTTGCAGGGATAGTAACTTGTGGTGATGTTGTTGTCTGCGTAGGTGATACTGTGTGAGAAGTAGTAGTTCCCGTGACTTTCATAGATTTTAGATGAAGCAATGTCAGTAAACCACCATATTGCCATGTTCCAGGCCAAGTTAGTGGCATACCGTAAGGATTACCTGATGTGGGCCAACCTGTCCAGTATATTGTTGTGGCTTGGAACCACGCTGCATTATACCATAGCGGTATGTATGGCATTTGTTGTAGGAGGACAAGTTCCAGCTCTCTATACAGCTGCTTCAATTTATTGATATTACTTAATGGTGTATGCGAAATCTCTTCAAGCAGGCTCCTTATCGTTTTATTGTAGAATCTGCCGAAGTTACCACTCCAGCTGTACTGCCCTATCTTTGGAGCATCTGGCCATAGTAACCATTCATAGTATGTCCACGGAGATATTGATACGAAGCTTCCGAAATTGTTGATCAGTAGATCGAATTCTCCTTTGTACATTTTATCGGCATATACTCCATATGCTGGAAAGCTCGCCTCAGCTTTGATGCCTACAGCCTTTAAACAATCTGCTATGATTATTGCTGCTTGCATCCAGTCCGTCCAACCATAAGGGACTATTATTTTCAGATCTATTGTTGTACCGTTCGGAAGATCCCTCCAGCCGTCTCCATTTCGATCAACATATCCCGCTTCATTTAACAGCTTCTCGGCCATCTTAGGATCATACTTGTACCCGAACTTTTCAATTAGATCTTTGGCTAGGAACTGCTGCCATGCGGGTATATTGATTAGGCCTACAGGATTTGCTTTCTCAACTGCTCCTTGGTATACTTCATTAATTATTCTATCAATATCTATTGCATAGTACAATGCTTTTCTAAATCTAGGGTCATTCAGTGGAGCCTTATGAACGTTCATGAAAAGAACTGCTACATTGGCAGGAAGGTAGTATGGCTTGGTCTTGTAGAATGTTACCAGGAAATTATAGCGGTTGACAAGGGTTGGTACACCTGGTATGAAGAAATTGCTCCAATCGAGATCGCCTCTAACCAGCATAGCTATTGCTACCTGATTGCTAAAAACCATGATGTACTTGATATATTTTGGACCAGGTAGGCCGAAGTAGGCCTTGCCCCACCAATTATCTGCTCTAACGTAGTAGAGTGTATCCGAGGTTGTATAATAAACTCTGTACATACCTGAACCGACGATGTCTTCTGGCTTACTAGCCCCGACGATAGGCATTTTCAGGATCTTCATACCGACCTTCTTTATTATTGGTTGATATATGTGTTCCGGAAGAATCGGTAAGGTGTAGAGATAGTAGTAGAACTGGGGATAATTCATTGACGTTGCATTGAATTTAAATATAACTGTTCTAGCATCAGGTGTTGCCACATTGATCAAATAGCTAAGTATATTGGCGTAGTAGAGTGATGGTATTTCCTTGGGTAGGGTGTAATATGTGAACTTAATGTCCTCACTAGTGATCGGTTTACCGTCCCACCAATAGGCATTTCTCAGCTTTATCTCAATGGCTGTCGAGTTAATCCATTTCGGCATATCAGAGGCAATCCAAGGAATCCATTTATTAAGATTTGGTATATAAAGGTATAAGGTCTCATAGATTAGCCCAATAGTCCCGGTAGTTGCTGACCACGGTACTAGCGGGTTAAAGTTTGTGGGTGGACTCCATAGACCGCCTCCAATCACAACTGTTTGATCGCGTGGGGGCTGAGGAATTGATGAGGCTGTTGTTATAGTTGCCAATAGGCTGGCCGATATAATAAATAATAGAGCGATCGTTAGAGATAGAGCTTTACTTTCCCCAGTCATGTGTATACCCCTATATAAAGTTTACATGATAATATAGGAATTTTTTAGAGATATAAATTTTACTGAAAATATAAAAGCATTAAGAATTTATATTACTATGAAAAAACTATAATAACGAGACACATTATTACATCTCGATAATAAGTATTCAATATATTACAATATATGGGTGAAACTTGTTGGAAAAAATTGAGTTCCCCGACGGTTTCAAATGGGGGGTATCCCAATCAGGGTTTCAATTTGAAATGGGGGACCCGTACAGAAGGTTTATTGACACTAATACTGACTGGTGGTACTGGGTTAGGGACGCCTATAATATATCATCAAAACTAGTTAGCGGAGATCTGCCTGAGGATGGTATAGACTACATAGAGCTCTTCAGAAGAGATCATCTAATAGCCCATAACATGGGCTTAAATATATATAGGATAGGAATAGAGTGGAGTAGAATATTTCCTCACCCAACATGGATTGTTGAAACCGATATTGAATATGACGGAAATGGGATTATTAAAAATGTTAGAATAAATTTTGAGACTCTGAAAAGACTTGATGAAATTGCAAATCATGACGCTCTTAATCACTATAGGGAAATAATAATGGATCTACGTCGGCTAGGATTCAAAGTTATAGTAAACCTTAATCATTTTACTCTACCTTACTGGCTTCATGACCCAATAAGCGTGCGTTCCTCAAATATGAATAGAGGCCCCTTGGGAATACTTGATGATAAATTCCCGATCGAATTCGCCAAGTATGCTGCCTATCTTGCATGGAAGTTAGGGGATCTTGTAGACCTATGGTCTACGATGAACGAACCAATGGTGCCCGTTGAGCTAGGATACATGGGAACATATACTGGTTTTCCACCAAGTGTCATGGCGATAGAAAAGGTTCCATTAGCCATTGAGAACTTAGCACTAGCACATTCGCTAGCATATGATGTGATAAAAAAGTTCGATACTGTGAGGGCCGATCCCGATTCCGCGTCCCCAGCCGAGGTCGGAATAATATATAATATAATACCTGCCTACAGTCTAGATGGTAGTGACTCATTATCTTCGGAACACTACTCTTATTTCCATAACGAGATAATGTTGAACGCCATCGTCTATGGTAGACTAGACATAGGTCTGGACAATAAATCGATCATAAAGCCTACTGTTATGGGAGGAAAACTGGATTGGCTCGGGGTTAATTACTATACAAGGATTGTTGTTCGTAGGGAGCCTGGCAGATTCCCGAACTATCCTGTTCTAGATTTTGATGCAATCCCTGGATATGGATATGCGTGTATTCCGCATGGAATATCTAAGATCGGCAGATGGTGTGATGGAATGGGATGGGAACATTACCCGGAGGGATTATTAGCGGCACTCGATCATGCCAGAAGATATTCAGAGAGGATCTACATAACCGAGAATGGTACATCAGATGCAAGGGATGTGTATAGGCCTGGCTATATAGTTAACCACTTATATGTACTTAATATGGCATTGCAACATGGTGTGAGAGTGAAAGGATACATGCATTGGGCGTTAACTGATAATTATGAATGGGCGCAAGGCTTTAGACAGAAGTTTGGTCTTTACAAGGTTGACCTTATTACAAAAGAAAGAATACCCAGAATGTCCTCAAAGATTTATAGTGAGATAGTACAATCAAACTCTATACCGAAAGAGTATTTGAAATACTTAGTAAAATTAGAGAGGTTGTAAAAATATGAAAACAATAGCAGTTGATGAAAAGACTTGGAAGAAGCTTAAAGAAATTAGGGAAAAACTTGGAACACAATCATACAATGAATTAATAAATATCTTGATTGAGAAATGGCATATATCAGAGCTGAAGGAGCATATAGATAACTTACAGTTTGATCTGTCTCCTGAAGCGATTAATAATTACTTCCGTATGAAAAAGCGGGGAGTAGGCAGAAAATAAGATGAGTCTGCTACAGAAATACACAAATATACTTGTGGATGCTCCTGCTCTTGCGTTACTTCACTCGAGGAATTATAAAAAATTTCTCCCCATAGTACTTGCAAAGTATAATGTGTATTTGACAAGATTATGCATAATGGAATTTCTATCGCTCTTAAACTATTATAAGTATAACTATGATTATAGAGCTATTTTCAAGTATTTTAATAAGTTCTATAAAGTCAAACAATTGGATGACGAAATTATTCATCGTGCGGCAGTAATATATTCGGATTTGATGAAGCGGAACATATTCCCCAGTATTATAGATGTTATCCATGCAGCTATTTCTATTGAAGAAAATATGATATTGCTGACAACAGATACTCAGAGATACGAAGTATTTCTTAAATATGGAATTGTATACTCGCATGTCGATGATATCATCTCATTGATCAAGGCTGAGGCTTCAAGGGCGTAAGGGTACATGGAACACCGTTGCATTGACAGAATCGCTTTATATCAATAATTTTTCAAATCAATTTGAAAATATCGCTATAGGATATAATAACCATAAAGACATAAAATTGTTTGAGTGAACATCCCAGCTCAATGACTATTCTGGGATAGCCAACATTATCATTCAATTAACATTCGTGTCCTACGACAAATATCTAGTGTTTCGAGAGATTTTTAATGATTATTAGGAATCAGAATAGCTATGATGATTTCTGAATTCATCGTTTTCTAGATTATTTACTTATTCTAGCTTTTTTGAATAACATTATTTATTCGCTTTTGATCAAGATTATAATGGGTTATCTCCTATCTTACGTGGTGAGTCATGTCTAGATCTCGTGCATTGATTGTTGTTTATGGTGAGTGGGAGTCTATAGAGAATATGCTCCGTGATGTAGATGCCCTTCTTCCTGGTCACGATGTCTACATGGTAGGTGTAATACCTTGTCTCAGAGGCAGGACAATGCTAAACAAATTATACGTGGACGTCGTAATGAGAAAGCTCGAGAAAGAATTTGCTAAAGCCGAGGAGATCCTGGGGTCCAAGGGTATTGGGATAGCTGGCAAGGACATTATTAAGGGCAAGCCCGGCGAGGCATTAAGAAGATATCTCGAGAAAAAAGTATATGAGACAGTCTTTATCCCGTTACAATTGCCGCCAAGCAAGAGATTGCTGGTTGCCGTTGCGAAGCCTGTACTGGAAGGGAAGACGGGCCTGATCCTTTATACCCCGCAGACAAGGATCGGTGATTGCCGCGACATACTCATACTTGCCAAGGACAAGCCTCCCTACAAGTTCCATACGGGCTATACGAGCCTCGTGGACATTGATACTGTGGAGTTTGCCTTCACTCATAAGCCTAGCCTAGAAGAGATCGAAAACTATCTAAGGAAGAGGAAGTATCTACGATATAGGCACCTTGTACTATCGAGGATACAGAGCGGGAAGATAGAGGAGAAAATAGAGGATGGACTCAAAGACTACAGGTTCTGCATAGTACACCCAGACATATTCTATAAGAAAGTGTTTAGAGGCTATATGCTAACACCATTAGCCCGCGCAATCATACTATCGTCGCTGAGACCAATAATAATATCCAGCTAGAAACCCGGGGAATAAATGGTCTTTTTCATAACTTTTACCCACCCGCAGCCGGAGGGAAGAAGGCAACCTCGTCCCCATCATGGAGATCAGCATTGAGTCCTCCTAGGAACTCGGCGTGTCTCCCATTAATCATTATTATCATGTTGTATCCCTTAGCTTTGTATCGGTTGATCTCGTCCTTGATCGAGGGTAGGCGATCGAGCAAGTCTTTAAGTTTAGCATTCTCGGGTAGTTCCATCAGCTTTTCTTTCCAGCCGAGTCTCTCTCTCAGCGTGAAAAAGACCTTGACACGTATTTTCACAGCTGTATGAGCACCTCCCCCACAAGATTAACTCCGAATAAAATAATACATATATAATATATTATAGCGGTAATACCGTCCACATCAATACAAGCTAAAAATCATTAATAGAATAATGAGATAGATATCCTCCTGCCAGAATACCTGCCCCTGGAGAGAAGACTTAGAGGGCTAGAAACAGGGAAAATCCTTAATCAGTCTAGTATTGAAGGTATACAAAGTATATTTTCTAGATAGTACTGCCTTGTAGATGACACTATTCTTTTGCTTGATTATAATTGGCTTGAATTAATGCCTGGTAGGCGTAGTGATAGTGTCCGAACACGGCCGCGAGCCTATACATAATAATTTGAATGAACGCCCAGATAAAATGATACTCAATATATCGTTAGGGGTATAGCTGAAAAATTGTGTATAGTTCTTGTCGGATCAGTGTTTAACTATACTATCAAGGATGTACTTGTTAGGTATGGTTTAACTTTATTTGTTTTTACTATATTTTTGATTAGGGATGTATATGAGAGTTGTTTTGAAGGTTCTTAAGAAGGGTGTGATAATTTTGCCAAAAAAGCTTAGGGAAGCAGTGGGTATTGATGAGGGGGGTGAGGTTATAGTAGATGTTGTTGGTGATAGGCTTGTTCTTAGGGCTTTGAAGCCTAGAGTCGTTGATGTTGACCCGAGGATTGTCGATGAACTTCTCCGCGAGGAGTATAGTCTTGAAACAAAGAGATATGGCGGAATGATTTCTAGTGAGAAGGCTGGTTCTTGATACTAACGTTATTATAAAATATATAATCCTGGGGGATCCTATAGATCCATGGTTACTAATTTATTTGAGAAAACCTCGGCCAAGCAGTTGGATCTATATGTGAATACTGTTTGCTCCAAGTGAAATACTTGACGTTGCTTTAAGAATATACGAGGCTTCAGGATTCGATGAACCCTATAGGGAGGCACTGTATTTCATTGAATGGATTAGGGGTAAAACACATGTGGTTAACATAAATGAAGATATAGCGTTAGGAGCTGGAGAATCAAAGAAATGACCGCGTATAGCCTTACTAGACCGCTATGTCATAGCAACCGTGAATGCCCTGAATGCCACATACCACTTTATAAATCAGGAAGATGAAATGAAACTATAACCCAAGACACGAACAGTTAACTTTGTGGTAGACATAAATAGTGAGGATGTTACCTTGCTATAGATGATATAATCTCATCATAAATTAATTATTAATACTAGGCTACGCGTCTAGTCTTATTTGTTCAGGTTCGTTATAGCTCTGTTTATTTTTATCCATGATCTTGGCTATATTTTTGCTCATATGAGAAGGGTCTATTTTATATTGTACATGTTATGTAATTATCTATGTGGCGGTGAGCTGTGAAGGTATTGATCCCGGTAGAGGACTGTTCGACGAAAAGGCTTTCAACACATTTTGGTAGGGCAGGCGGCTTCATAGTCATGGATGTACAAAATAACGACATTGTTATGGTGAAATGCATTGGGAATCCCCGCGAGCACGGTGTCCCAGCGGGTCAGTACTTTGCGGGCCTTGTCGATGCTGTCCTACTGCCGGAGCAGGGCGGTATAGGGTTTAAGGCCCTGGATTTTCTTCGCAGAAATAATGCCAAGATATTTACTGTTAAGGCTCTTGACGCTGATGAGGCTATAAGAAAGTTCTTGAATGGAGAAGCAACTGAATTCATTGGGCAGGGGTGCCGAGGCAGTGGTGCTGAGAACTGCCATCATTACAGGGTCGACCAGAGCTAGGAGTAACGCAGAGCTATTAGCTAATAAAGCAGCCGAGCACCTCCAACGTAAAGGAATACATGTTGACCTTATAAGGCTTAGAGAATATCGTTTCAGAGAGTGCATGGGATGTAGGAGATGTGTTGAAATAAAGAAGTGCTGTATTATGGATGATATGACCGATGAGATCATACCAATAATAATGAAGTCCCATATAATCATAGTGTCCTCTCCAGTATACTTTGACAACGTCACGGCACTAGTGAAAAAATTCATGGACAGAACATGGTGTATCAGAGGATTTCTCAAAAACAAGGTTCTCGGAGCTATTGTCGTCGGGAGAGGATACGGCTTGGATACAGCAATACAGGCCATATATTCGTGGGGGTTGAAGCACGAGATGATTCTCTGCCATAGAGGTGCAAGGATTAGAGGATACGAGTACGGTGATGCCCTGAAGGATGAGAAGGGCCTACGGGACTTGGAGTGCTTGTGTAATCGATTATACGAAGTAGCCGGCATCTTGTTCTCTCGCTTCTAGCTATTTTGTTATAGTATAGTTTATATGAAATTCAAAATATTTTTAAGCCTCCTTCTCGATTCTATAATTGACTGACCAGTCAGTCAATGGTGGGTAAAATGGCAAAAATAGCAAAAATAGAGAGAACGATGAAGAAATACCTTCTTCTATTAACAATAATAGCCCTAATCGCGGGGACGATAACTGGGTATTATATGGCGCCGACAATAAAGCAGCACAAAGAATTACTAAAATACATCATAATAATACTCGCAATATCGACTCTTTATCCATCAATGATAAAGCTACGATTGGGAAAGATCGGAAGAGCTATAAGAGATATTAAATCGCTTTTCGCGGCATTCCTTCTAACACTCTTCATAATGCCGGTTTTATCAATGCTTGTAGCGAATTACCTTCCAGAACCAACAATAAAGCTAGGATATGTTGCTGCCAATATTGTTCCCGCTAGCAGTGCCTCAGTGGGCTATGTATTGCTAGCTGAGGGGAGTATCGAGCTTGCTACGTCTCTTGTCTTCATATCAATTCTTGGCTCATTATTTGTCGGCCCGCTTTACCTTGAATATTACGGAAGCCTGGAAATGATAAAAATACCGATATCCAAAATAGCGATATCAATGCTGATAGCTCTTATCACCCCACTAGTATTAGGACAGATAACACGATATTACCTTATACACAGAAAACAAGTGGATGAAAGAAAAATCGGACCCCACCTATCTTTCATCACGATGACCTGTATGCTGATACTGATATTCTTGCTTATAATGAGCAAGGCACGCATAATCGTGGATAAGCCGAATATAGCAGTCACAATAGTTCTCGGCCAGGCTTTTATTATATTGGCAGTTCTCGCCATATTGTGGATCATTACCAAAACGCTAAGAATAGGATACGGCGAGCACGCAGCAATAGCCTACGTTAGTATGACTAAAAATGAGAGTGCAGCTACAATAATCTCAGCTGTTGCACTAGGTGGGGCAGCAACGGTTGCTCCGGCAATAATACCCGCAATTCAACCCGTACTCTGCATCATATACCTTCACATACTAGCAAGAATAAGAAGACGGTGAGCATATTAGACTGTTTCATGTCTGACATAATTATTTTTCCGCTCCAAAACATAATACAATATGTGCCTTCGTATTCGATGTATAAGGGAAGATGCTTTGGGTAATACACGAGATAAGATCATTCAAGCAGCCATTGAAGTGTTCTCCGAGAAGGGGTATACTGGGGCAAGCATAGATGAGATAGCAGCAAGAGCTGGTGTCTCCAAAGGCCTTATATTCTGGTACTATAAGTCAAAAAAGAACCTCATAAAAGAGGTCGCTCTGAGAGTTCTACCACGTACACTTTTTGAAAAATGCGCAGAACAATACGAGGGGAAAAAACTCGTTAGCTGCATAGTCGATAGCTTTCTAGAGAAATACCACGATAGACGTATGAGAAGGCTGTTATTATTTACATTTTCGTATCAAGCCCTTGACGAGGAGATAGATCAAGAGATCTCCAAGTTATGTAGCTCAACAATAAATCTTCTAGCCAAAAAAGTTTACGGTAGCGATGGAATAGAAGAACGTGTAAAGATTAGAAGCCTAGTGGGTGCACTGATATGTTACGTCCTTACTCCACATGAATGCATTCCATTTGAAAAGTTCGGTGAAACCGTCAAGAAATTATTTTACCCTCTAGAAGGAAAAACATGATGAAACAACCTAGTTCATGGTAGTGACTATTGTATCTTGCTTCTAATCATTTTGATTGCTTTATGGATAGTTATAACCGCCTCAGCGCCGTGGACGAGTACTGCTATTGATGCCGCTTCCAATAGTTCGTCGAGCCCAATTCCCTCACTAAGGCCCTCAGTGATGCATCCCGCGAGACAATCAACGCATCCTATCGACGCGTACGCCGCCGCTAACGCTAGCCGCTTGGTCTTTTTATCGAGTCTGCCGGGCTTCTGTGCAGCTTCTCTAAGATTCTTGAAAGCCCCTAGTAGCTCGGCTGATACTTCACCAAGTGTTTTCATAGGTGCTGGTAACTCCTTGCTCATCCCTTGTTCTCACCCATTTTCTTCCTGATCTCCTCAAGCTTCTTCCTCGCCTTTGTTATGACCAGGTACTTGTCCCGCCATGCTCTTAGTTCTCCTAGATGCGGGAATATGATCGCGTCGCGCGGACACATTTTTGCACAGGTATCGCATCCTACCATGCAGTTATAAGGTCTGGCAATGATAGGCCTCATTTTCTCGAAGTCCCAGTCATAGACTGTCCTACCTGCACATGTCATGAAGCATATTCCGCATCCTATGCATCGCTCATAGTTTATACGTGGATACCATGGTATCTCCTTTCGAGGTGCACCCCACCAAGGCATGCTCGAATAATCTCTTATCGGTCTCCCGAGAGCATCTCTACCTATAATCTTAGGGCCTTGACTCATGTCTTCCACCTCTTTCATTGAATCGTCTTTGTTCGGTATCTTTCAATATTTCATCGGATTTATTACTGTTTCCATTTTCATATGATAATCAAGGCTTATCAATAAACCTTGAAATTTTCGAACTTTTTCCATTGACACATTAATGTGGGAAAAACGTGGATTCAAACAAAATATACAGAAAAATGAACAGTTTATCGCTTAATAATAATCTGTATATCACTAACGAAAAGCTTTAGAAAAACGATGACAAAACCATAAAGTGGGGATGAAATTCTTGCTAGGAGGCTACATGGGCAGACTCGCCCGTATAAATCTTTGGAACGAGAAGATAAGAATCGAGCCCTTACCGCCCGAGAATATTCTCAAGATGTGGATCGGCGGTAGAGGCCTAGGAGTTTACCTAGCACTCAAAGAGATCCCGCCACGATGCGACCCGCTCAGCCCCAGCAACAAATTGTTCATCCTAACAGGCCCGGTAACAGGGGTTGCTGGCGTCCCTGAGAGCGGTAGATGGTGTAGTGTAACCAAGAGCCCGCTAACCGATACAATCCATGACAGCCAGAGCGGCGGAAAATTCGGGCCCATGCTGAAGTTCGCGGGATTTGACGGGATCATACTCGAGGAGACCACTGAGAAGCCCGTCTACATATGGATACATGACGGGAAAGCCGAGATCAGGGACGCACACCATCTCTGGGGCCTAGACGTCCACCACACAACCGATAAGATAATAGAGGAGCTCACAGCCGAAGTAGGTAGAGACGAGGCCAAGAACATAAAGGTCGCGGCTATAGGCCCCGCTGGCGAGAACCTCGTCAGGTTCGCCGCCATAATGAACGATAAGAACAGGGCCGCAGGCAGAGGCGGGCACGGAGCAGTAATGGGCAGTAAGAAAGTCAAGGCAATAGCTGTCCTAGGCCACGAGAAGCCCAGGGTCTCCAACGAGGCATTATTCAGAGAAGTAGCAAAGGAAGCAGCCCGCAAACACCGCGAGAACCCAGTGACGAGCGAGGGATTACCCAAGCTCGGAACAGCAGTCCTGGTCAACATAATCAATAACGCCGGCATATTCCCCACCAAGAACTTCAGGGAGAGCATGTTCCCGCACGCCGACAAGATAAGCGGAGAAACCATGGCCGAGAAATACCTCGACAAGAAGAAGAGCCTAGAGGAGGCATGCTGGGGATGCATGATCACGTGTGCCCGATACACAAAGGCCAAGAGCCCGTTCAGCGGAGAAGGCGGGGGCCCAGAATACGAGACAATCTGGGCGTTCGGAGCAGACACCGGAATATTCGATATGCACGCGATCATGAAGGCCAACTACCTAGCCAATGAGCTGGGACTAGACACAATAAGCACCGGAGCAACCATCGCAGCCTTCCTAGAACTGGTAGAGCTAGGCAAAATACCCAAGGAGAAGCTACGAGGCCTCCACGCAAAGTGGGGTACTCCAGAAGTAATAGTCGAGCTAACATGGAGGATAGCCTACAGGAGCGGGATCGGCGACGACCTAGCAGAGGGTAGCTACAGGCTCTGCCAGAAATACGGGGCACCAGAGGTCAGCATGTCGGTCCGCAAACAAGAACTACCAGCATATGACCCGCGCGGCGCACAGGGCCACGGACTAGGATACGCGACCAGCAACCGTGGAGGATGCCACCTGAGAGCCTACATGATAAGCCCAGAGGTACTGGGTGTACCTACACTAGTAGACAGATTCGAGACTAAGGGCAAACCAGCCTTGGTCAAAGAGTTCCAGGACGTATTCGCGGTAGTGGACTCAATGATTGTCTGTAAGTTCAGCACTTTCGCTGTATGGGCCGAAGACTACGCCAAGATAATATCAGCGGTGGTAGGCTGGAACTACACGAAGGAAGACGTCATGAAGACGGGTGAAAGAATATATAATGCGGAGAGAGCTTTCAACGTCCTGAGCTTCGGCGACGGCGAAGAATACGACACCCTGCCAAAGCGCCTACTAGAAGAACCAATTAAAGAAGGACCAAGCAAAGGACACGTAGTGAGATTACACGAGATGCTACCAGAATACTACAAGCTACGCGGCTGGATCAAAGGCAGACCAACACGCGCCAAACTAGAAGAACTGGGCCTCAAGTGGCTGGCGGACAGGCTCGAGGAGGAAGGTCTGCTACCAGGCTAATACCTCTTGTTCTAGTGAATTATTAAAAGGCAAAGACCATTTTTATACCACTATATTCTAATTATTAGCAAAGCTTTATTTTATGAAGCATAAATATGAATATAGAATAAAATAATGGTGTGTGAGCTCATCTTTGCAAATATCATTAAGAATAGTGGGAGTTACCGGCATTCTCCTAGAGATCGTAGGCATAATAGTGTTGGGACTAGAGCCCATATTATCTCCAGCCATATATGTTATAGGACTAACTATTATCATCTTCTACGCTTATAATTTGAATCTCATAGAGCCTAGGCTAACAAGGTACTACAAATACATCCTGTACTCATCCCTAACACTACTCGTATCACTAGCAGTTTATACTGTCTTATCAGCCCTATATCCTAGACCATACGAACCCTTATACATGTTACTTATGGTTACAGGAGTGCTTGTCTCATCAATAATTTACGGTCTGGCATATATCAGTGCCTTTATACACATGGATCTGCCTCTGAGAACATTCATACTGGGCATTATATATTGTCTGGTCGGTGTAGCGAATTTATTCACACCATTAATTGGTACGCTGACTACCCATATCCCATTTTTAATCATAGTTGCTGTCCTGATCAAGG
The DNA here is from genome assembly GCA_015520735.1 of Desulfurococcales archaeon. Classification (GTDB taxonomy): domain Archaea; phylum Thermoproteota; class Thermoprotei_A; order Sulfolobales; family Desulfurococcaceae; genus JAADCY01. The sequence continues at coordinate 2,237 of WAPN01000019.1, read as the reverse complement.
CATTAGAAGGATGGATTATCGCGAGACACCCCGACACTAGGATCACAAGACCAATCATTAGAAATATTGGTGGGGCCATCCTCTTCTGCTTGGTCTCCATACTAATTATTTCGTCCTTAATAGCTACAACGAACAGCATGATCTATGTTGGGGATCGAAGGATCGATTTCGTACACACCAATACTGTTGGCAACACTAATACAATCACCTACATACTCTACATTGGTGTTAATACTTATCACCTATTGGTAAACAAGGGATTTACATATAAATCAGTAAGTTTCTCACCACCAGCAACGCTGACCAGGTTAAACGGCTTCTATCAGCCATTATTTAAAGGATACACTACATACTACGGCACCGTGGCACCCGAGATCATATATTATCATCTGCACGTAAGCCTTGACTACGATCCAAGAGATTTACCGGGAATAGGATATACAGTCTTAATAGCTTCCTCATCGATCGAGGACGGGCCATCCTACAGTATTAGGATGGGTAAGATAATAGAGCCCCTTAATATACGGCTACGCATTCCCAGCGGAAACTACGTGGTCAGCGCCAGACTAGCTGTAAAAGGAGATATTATTGGAGAAGTAGAGCTAATAACAGGTAATGGAACTATAGAGATTCTTCCCGGTAAGCAGTATTTGATAAGAACAAGCACCGTATCCATAATAATAAAACCAGTTAATACAGACGAATTAGGTGACCAAAAACGCGTCATGATAGCTGGTCTCTCTATCACACTATACAAGATGAACGCAGAACCAGTTCCCGGCATATTAATACTCCACTATAGGTGTCCAATGAACTATATGATACCGCTTGGAGCTGCATTAATAGTGGACGCAATAAGATAAACATGGCTCAAAGAATATTTACTCATATAATTTTATTTAGATAACATACTTCTATAAACTTCCTTGATACTGAACAATACCTACTCCGCATGAGTAGCAGAAGATTTGAACACGTGAACTAATGGGAATTGAAAAGCATATGATCCTCATTTATAATACTAGTGGACATGCTGTAAACCTTCAATCCTATGCAGTAGAAATAACACTTCATGATTAAGAATTAAGAATATAGTTCCCGTGCAGCGTCATATATAAGTAATAATGAGCTACTCATGCGGAGTTGAATAGGTGATGATTGATCCCTATAGTGGTTGGACAAAACAGTTCGTGGTGGAGCTCCCGGGCAGTGTTCAGCTGGGAGGAGTACCCGGCGGGAAGCCATTGCTCATGATTGGTAGTTTGTTCTACATGGGTGACAAGTGCCTAGGCGAGAACAGTATCGATAGGCCCTGTGTCGAGGAGGCATATAATCGAGCGAGGACCGCGGCTGATAGGTATGGTCTCGAACTAGGCGTTGACCTAATAATCCCAGATAAGGCACTAGTCGAGCAGGTCCTAGACACAATTGATCTTTTAGAGCCACCCATATTTCTGGATATCCCTGATGAGAAGGCAAGGCCTCAGGCCTACCGGCTTATTGGGGAGAAAGGACTTGGCAGTTTAATTGTCGCGAACGGCATAGACCCATATACTAGTAGGGAGGAGCTAAACCTAATTAGAGAAGCAGGTATTGCTTCGGCCATACTATTATTGTTTGACCCCAGGAACCCAACAGGTAGTCTTAAGCCTCATGACCGCTTAAAACTTCTCACCGAGAAGCTTAAGCCAATGGCCAGGGAGGCGGGCTTCAAGAACCTCCTGGCAGACGCCATCGTGTTGGATCCCGCGAGCATAGCCCTGAGCGGCGAGACCATATACTTGGTGAAGAAACATGTCGGCATGCCTAGCGGTTGTGCTCCAGCCAATAGCATAGGCATTATCTCGAAGAAGAAGCACGGCGTCCAGACATACTATAGTGTCAATGCAGCTACCATAGCCTATCTGAGAACAATGGGTGCTGACTACATAATGTACGGGCCGATCAAGAGGCTCGAAGCACTGGGCGAAGCAGCCGCAACAATAGACTCCCTACTAGCATACAGTCTTCTTCAGAAAGGAGTACGGATACCTAGAAAACACCCATTAAGAAAATACTGGAAACAAATACAGCGGATATTCACAACACAGAACAAGTAGCTATCTATAATACTTATTTCATATGGCAATAGTTTTATTAGAAACTACGTAATATATGTTTGTCGATACACTAACATGTCATTAACGTTCACCATAAAAATACCTAGGAAGCTAGTCGACAAAATGAAGAAGTATAAT
>WAPN01000018.1 GCA_015520735.1 Desulfurococcales archaeon | reverse complement strand
TGGGATTTGTAAAGCCTGAATTTCTTCATAAATGTATGCTTAATTCACATTTATATATATCAACATCGAGAATGGAGTGCCTGCCTTTATCTGCTATTGAAGCATTAGTAGCAGGTTTACCATCAGTATTGTCTGGTATTAGCGGTCATATATTTTTGAAGAAAATAATAAATGATATTAGTTTATCAGGCTTGAATTATAAGAAGTATTCCGATCTAATAATTCATTATTACAATATGTTTAATAAATCATATGAGGAATATACTAGATTAAGAAGAAGGATTTCCCATATTGCTAGACAAGTCTTCTTATGGGATAAAATTGGGAAACATTATCTGAGTTTATTTGAAAAAGATGCTGGATAAAATTAATAATGATTAATGAGTCAAGCAGGTAGAGACCGGCAGTCAGTTATTTTATATTCTCATCTGTCATCAGTTTTGTTATTGTTTGTTTGTTTTTATCGATGCGGCCGTAGTAAGGGCAAAGTATACTATAGAGTTTATGATTAAAAATCAAATGAAGATTTAATTATAAATTAATATTGTAAAGGCCTATTGATAAGTATTATAATTAAATCAAATAATAGCAAATCTACACGGCTATGTATAATTATAGTGAGAAGGTTAGGAAGGTAATGTAGAATGAAAATGAATAGGCAAAAAGTAGTCATTATATCTAGGAACTGGCTTCCCTCTGTTAAGGGAGGTGCTGAGAAGTTTATTTCAAGGGTTGCACACTACCTATACATAATGGGTTATGATGTAATCGGAATAACGAGGTATGTTAGGGGATATGATAAGCCTAGAGCTTTACACAAATTGATGTATTATCGTGAGGATCACCCAGCTCCTATTATTTCTAGCGTAAGGTTTTCTCTCTGGGCTGGTAAGATGACAAACGAGGTTAAACCTGATGTAGTGATTGTTAATAGTTATTGGGGTGAAGCGTCGCCAATATTTATTGATAAGGATATTCCTGTGATCTCCGTTATCCACGATGTTGGTTTATTTAGATCTGAATGGGCTAGGAGACATAGGCTAAAGCACTTACTTAGAGTTTATGTTCTGAAAAAAGTTGTTCAAAAGGCCAAATATATTGTTGTTCCTACTCCTAGTGTTAAGAAAGATATAATTCGCTTTCTCGGGGCAGATCCTTCAAAGATTGAGGTACTAGGTTTTGAAGGTGTTGATGGGCCTTTTAGAAGGATCCATGTTAATAATGGGTTTTTTGATATAGTACAGGTGGGGCGTTTTGCACCGAATAAAGATCACATTACTGTTTTGAAAGCATTTAGGCAAATCGTGAGAGAAATACCTAATGCACGGTTATGGCTTGTAGGGGGGAGACCCTTGGATCCCGAGCATGAGCGATACTTTGCTAGAGTAAAAGCGTTAGCTAAAGAAATAAATAGATCACTAGGTATTGAGGCTGTAAAAATAGTGGTTGACACCTCTGATACTGATCCATATTATAGAATAGCAGACATATGTGTAGCCCCCTCCATAGGAGAGGAAGGCTTCGGTTTGACTCTAGTAGAATGTATGGCTTATGGTAAACCAGTTGTAGCTAGCGATATATTTATCGAAACTGGTGTTGCAGATCCGGAGAGATGCGTCATATTTAGGAGGGGTAACTATGAGGCTTTGGAGAATGCTATAGTTAGACTTTATCAAGATAAGGATCTTTATGAAAGAATTGCTAATCGGGGTCTCGAGTTTTCAAAGAAACATAGCTGGGAAAAGGTGGCTAAGATATTCGAAGGAATAATTAATGAGCTTTTATCCCGGAGGACTTGATCGTAGCGATCCTTTTGACTAGTCTCCATGTTCCCACGTAGTCTTTAAAGCCGCTGTTCTTTCGGCCAGCGATCTTCTCAGCTAATTCGATAGAATCAGCGTGGTTTGATAATGGCTGGTTTAGGAGCAACATTATTGTATTTGCTACTATGTGGTTCGGTACTATATTGGCGTCGTCTTCTCTACTTGTTTCTCCGGTTGGTCCTGATAGGATAAATATTCCTATAGGGTGATGATTGTTTACTTCTTTTCTCCTATAAACGATTCTGGTGATCTTGTTTTTGCCTAGGCAGTACCCGGAATCATAGTCAGGAAAAACTAGCAGATCGGGTGCGCGTCCAATATATGGTCCATCATAAATTTTGGTTGAATCTCTAACGTCTGCTATCCCCTCTAGCGTCTTTAGTTCGCTAACAAGTCTTTCCTTGATTGGCGTATCATTTAATATGATCCCATGAGAATAGGTCGATAATAAAAATGCCTTCGATGCCTTGACATCAACGTTGTATTCAGCAGTGCGGATTTTCTTACCTGTTATTTTTTCGATGAGATTTTTTATAGGCGGGATCATCTTAGAGAACAACTTATTATTAGCTATTCTTAGCACCAACCTGTTACTAATGCCCAAATAATCCTTGTTTTCTCCGTGCTCCCAGAACTCCCGTAGCCCTCTACCCTCTTTATCCTCGACGGCGTATCTTCGTCTAAATAAGAAGCTATTGATGTTTATGATGGTATGATAATGGGAGAACCCATGATCGGATACTATTACTAGGTAGTCTGATTCCCTGAGCATCATCTTGACAATTCGATCTATTTTCCCAAATATCTTGTCTTCAAAATAATACTGTTTTTCAAACACCCATTTCTCGTCGAACTTATGGAGTATGGCGTCCGGATAATGCAGGTTTAACCAAAACATGTTCCAGTCAAACCTATCTATTAGTGATTCTACTAATGCCAAGTAATCATCAAGCGTGTTAGCCACGTTTTCAAGATACTCTTCCCTTGTACTCGAGCGATAACTGTGCTCTCTAAGTAGTTTTGCATATTTCCCAATGTGCTCAGGATACCAGACGAGACGGGGTGTGAAGAACATGTGTGATATGATGAGCGTGTTTTTAACTGGTATTAAGGGATATGAAGGGATCGGATTGATCACGATAGATTTCAGCCCGTTTATTCCCAGCATCTCGTGTACGCGTGGGTGCTCTAGATGCAAGGCGCTGGTCAGATAAGTGCTTCCGGTTGACCTGTTGTAGTGCTGGAACCCATATATCCCGTGTTTTCCCGGGTTAACTCCGGACATTATGCTGGACCATGATGGAGGAGTACAGGGTGGGAACGCGTATAATTTAAAGTAGCCGTGTTTGCTAATTATCTGTTTTATTGTTGGAACGAACCCGTAGCTCAGTATCTTTTCTAAGTATTTTGGGCTACATCCATCGAGCCCTATCACGGCGATTTTTGGTGGGTTCTTCATCTTGGTTCATCCAAGACTCTGAGCGCTTTAGTATTGGGAATAAAAATACTAGGTATTAATAATAATTGGATGAGAATCTTAAACAAGTTGCTGTCGCGGAGGAACAATGACTTGGACGCTGTTCACGCTTAGAAAAATACTGGGTAGACGTGGAATAACCGCTGCTAGAAGGATCTGTGCATCTATCTGTAGAGCTTTAGGGATTCAGAGACCACCTTCTGCTTATAGACCCCTAGGGGTTAGTGCTCTAATTGTTTCTTATAACGAGGAGGACTGGATTGAGGAATCTATGGAGAGTATTTCAGATCTCGTTGACGAGTATGTAGTCGTGGACTCATCAACTGATTCAACGCCGGAAAAAGCTCGGAGGACCGCTAGGAAGCTAGATAAGCCCTTAAAGCTGATCAGAAGACCTCCCGGGGATCTTGCCGAGCTAAGAAATCTTGGCCTCCATAGTACTAGTTATCGATGGATAATGGTATGGGATCCGGACTTTATACTGCATGAAAAATATGTAGAGTACCTTAAAAGGATCATTTATGATCTTTCACATAATGACTGGTATTATGCTCTTTATTGGCCACACGTTTGTCTCGACATAGATACAAGACACTATGACCCCAAGAACTACTTGCAAACCGAGCACTGGTTATTCACGTATCACCCCACTCTGAAATACAAAACAATTAATCATCTAGAACGCCTAGTCCTTCCCCTTTACTATGTCCGTATAGATATCAAAAAACCGTTATCATTCCATCTAAGAACAGTGAAAAAACCGGTTAGACTACTATATAGACACTACTGGTACAGAGCGTTATGGTCTGGTCTAGTAGGCAGGATCAAGCTAGACGAATACATAAGGAAGAACATTGTAGAGGATTTCCATACATTGTCTATAGAAGAAGCAGCCATGAAATACGTTGCGAGGAAATTGTCTGGTCTTGCAGAATATAAAGGTTCGCCGTTGCCATACTCTAAGTACATACTTAGAAGACATGAGATAAACAACAAAAACGCGGTGCAATAAACTTCTTTGAGCTATATTTTTGCATTATTGATTTCTAGTCTATATATCCTAGCGCTCTTAGTCTTTCTTTCACTTTTTCTTCGTCTTCTTCGGTGAGTTCTGTTGGTTCTTCTTCACCTAGTAGTTGTTCTAGGACGAATACTATGAACTCGTCTATTGTATTGAATCCTGCTTCTTCCGCTTTTGCCCGGGCTTCCTTGTAGAGTTTCTCGGGCAGCTTTACCTTGATCTCGACGATATTTTCTCCTGTCATCCTGTTTTCACCAGCTTATTTTTTGTCGATGTAGATTATTTCTGGTTTCGGTTCTTCCCCTACTACTTCCCGGTATAGGTCGGGCTTCTCCCTAATCTTGCGGAGTATCTCATCTATTGTCCGCATTAGTTTTATGCGTTTGTTCTCGACAAGGCATTTGGCTACCTCCTTGATTAGCCCGTATATCTCTGGGTCGTTCTTGAGGGCTGAGGCTCCGTGTCCTCCGCGTCTGCTGGATATATAGTGGCTTATCGCTGGTTGGCTGACGCCGAGTAGTTCGGCTGCCTTGACCTGCGTCAGCCCGTATTCTTTGATCAGTATCTCTGCCACGACACAGCGGATCGCGGGCAGTATCTTCTTTGCTACTATCTCGTACCAGGTAATCAGGGTCAAAACCATACCACCATATAGGCGCTGGTCACTGATCGTATTTACTGGTTTGTCTATATATTATTATCTTTCGAATTATTAAATGACTATGTATTTGTACAGTCAAACCACAAATATAGTTAGTAGGAGAGGGACATGATTGAGGAACCCCTTAATCTCAGCCATTATAGGTGCAGGTGCATTTATTCACGACGGCAAGGCCTCCCGATAGTGTTTCTCCACGGATACAACTATACCAGCCATGTGTGGCGAGACATAGGGCTCCTACAAAGGCTTGAGGAGGAGAAAATCCCCTATCTAGCCTTAGACATGCCCTATGGGGCTAGAAGCATGTGCAGCCCTAAGACGGGTGATCCGGAGGAAAACATCGAGATACTCGCCACCGCAATCAAGGGATTATACGGGGGTGCGGCACCCCTACTGGTTGGGGCAAGTCTGGGCGGATACATAGCGCTCAGATACGCTGTCAGAAGACCTGTGTCCGGACTTCTACTCATTGCCCCCGTTAAGGCGCTCGAGGAAGAACTCGTCTCCCGATACGATGACATGGTTGTCCCGGCAATGATCATATGGGGTAGTAAGGATCGAGTCGTATCGAGGGAAGAGATGGTGAGGCTTGCTGAACACCTTGACGCCAGACTAATAATATATGAGGGAGCGCGGCATGCGGCCTACCTAGACTACCCCGAGAGGTTCATGAACGACCTAGTAGCTTTCTACAGGGCGTTGCATCTCCGCTAAACCAAAACGTCTTTTTACATTTTCATGATAAGATAATATTCTCGGAACACATGAATGTATCAACGGGTGATCAGTTATCAAGATCTATATAGGCGTAGATATAGGGGCAACCCATACTCGCATAGCGGTAAGTGATGGGAGAACCCTCCTCGATAAACGCGATTTCCCAACACCTAGGCAGGGACCCCCAGAATCGGTGGCTAACACTATCTATGAGAACATAATAGGGCTCGTCGGAGAAGACGCGGATATAGTTGCGGTGGGGATAGGTACCATAGGTCCTCTTGACATTAGGCAGGGCATAGTAGTCAATACCCCCAATCTCCCTATACATACATTCCCCCTGAAACAACCCCTTGAGGAAAAACTTGGTGTGCCCGTATATGTCATAAACGATGCCGAGGCGGCTGCCTGGGGAGAAAAAATCTTTGGAGCAGGAAAGGAGGTGGAGAACCTGGTATACCTAACCATAAGTACAGGTATAGGAGCAGGAGTCATCGTTGATGGAAGACTAATCCTAGGCAAAGACGGGAACGCTCACGAAGTAGGTCACATGGTCATAGACGTGTCGGACGGCCTACCCTGCAAATGCGGTGGAAGAGGACACTGGGAAGCATATGCGAGCGGATCTAATATTCCCAGGTACGCGGCGTGGCTAGCGCGGAGGAAGAGTCCGACACAGTTCGGGGACAGCAAGGCATACCTATTGGCCCTAGAGGGCAAGCTTGACGCACCAACACTCTACAAGCTAGCAAGAGAACACGACCGCTTCGCTGAATACATGGCCCACAAGCTTAACAAGATACACGCGGCGGGAATAGCCAATATTGCGAACGCGTACGATCCAGAGATAATAACGATAGGGGGAAGCGTGTTCCTATACAACATAGATCTAATGCTAAACGAAATAATAGAGCTGGCCCGGGAAAACATGATAGTAAAACCCCCGGAGATCAAGCCAACACCACTAGGATTCGACGTAGGACTCTACGGCGCATTAGCAATAGCGGTAAAACCTCCCGAAGCCTTAGCAAAGATACAGCAAACAACGATTAGACGAAATAGTGTCACGAATTAGAGAATATTACCGATAACTAAGTATGCTTATCGGGTATTAACTCCTTTCCAAAAGTCCTCGGTAGCCCTACTAATCCCGGTACACCGAGAGATCAAAAAGCATACATGGATAGGAACACCCACATGTGTTCCTAGTTAGACATCTATGGACAATAATAGATCGGCTTGATCCGTGCCTATCGCTAAGCAATCTTTGTGCCAAGAAATAAGCCGTGCCTTGATAAGACTATGTAGGACTTTGTATGGAAGTGGTGGACCGGCCGGGATTTGAACCCGGGACCTCCGCCGTGCGAGGGCGGCGCTCTTCCAGCTGAGCTACCGGCCCACCATGTAAACAGTTCTAATAGTCCGGCTCTTTATTATGTTTTCTCCACGGTCCACTATTCCCGGCTAATCATACTGTGTGCTGGGCATGTTCTTGTGGACTGCAAC
>WAPN01000001.1 GCA_015520735.1 Desulfurococcales archaeon | reverse complement strand
TAATTATATAATGAAGGGATAGGCCTAGTAGTTAAGTTTTAAAGGCCAAGAAACATTATTCAGAAATACTGGTTATGGGCCCGTCGTCTAGCCTGGTTAGGACGCCGCCCTGACGAGGCGGAGGTCCGGGGTTCAAATCCCCGCGGGCCCACTATTCTACAGGGAGTGATAGGTCTTTCCTGCTTTAACCATAGCTTGTCATTATCTTATATTCTGGGGGAACGCATGGTATACCTGGGATTATTTGTAGCATATTATATCCAGTTATTAGCGATAATGAATCCGTTCTCGGCATTGCCTACATTTCTATCGCTTACCGAGGGTATGGAGCTTATTGAGCGTAGGAGGATAGTGTCTAGAGCATTTATTACTGCCGTGCTATTAATTGTAGTGTTTACTTTTCTCGGTAATTATATCCTGAGAGCGTTCAGCATCTCTGTGCCTGGTCTACGGATAGGTGGCGGGATACTTTTGATGACAATAGCACTCGACATGCTTGGAGGTATGCCGAAGACCAAGAGGATTGATCCAGAGGATGTAGCCGTTGTCCCTCTAGCCACACCTATGATTGTTGGTCCCGGCACGATCACGACCCTAATACTCTTAACATCGAGAGATCCAAGCATTCTCAATACTATACTAATACTTGTTGCTGGAGTCGTTGCCGCCATTACCACTTTTGCGCTTCTAAGATACTCAGAGAAAATAGTGGCTATGACTAGGCCGAGCGTAATGAAGGCCATAGGACGCTTCATGTCATTGATCATAGCGAGTATCGCTGTTGAAATGATCATGCTGGGGATAAAATCGTATATTGAGAGCTGGGGATTAATACATTGAGAAGAACTTGTGTCTTGTTAAAAGGAAGACGAAGCCGCCGCCGGGATTCGAACCCGGGACCTTCGCCTTACCAGGGCGACGCTCTACCGGCTGAGCTACGGCGGCTTACCCTAGTTCTGAAATAGGTCTAGGTAGGCAATTATAACTTTTATCACTGGATACAACGTCATAGCTCGAATTCTTGGACACGGTGCTTCTTGAGAATCTTGTAGACCGCGTTTATGAGTTCTTTAAGCTTCGGAGTAGTGACCGCTACTATCAGGTCTTCAAGCTCATCTGGCTCTTCGATAATTATTCCTCTGAAAGCATCCTCTCTCCTGATCATAATGGCTAGATGTGCTGGTCTAGCTGTGGTCTTAGTTTTTCTCTCAGGGAGTTTTACCAATTCCACCACTATGTGTCCTGATTTTAGAACTGGTTTTCTCTCCCAGTCCTTCATGGTGTTCATCAGGTCTTCCAGTTTCTTGACTAGATCCTCGCTCATGGCTCTCCACCCAGAAATTATGTGCTATGTAATCAATTGTGATCGGGAAATATAATTATCTCCCATTAGGACTGCATCTATTTATGAGGGGGTTCGGGGGCCCGGGCAACTGGGCCGTCGGGCCCTGGATGAACCCGTGGACGAGTTGCACGGCCACATTCCTATCATTTATCTTTTATCGTTTTCCATAAATGGTTCTTGATCCTTATGATCTCGCTGGCCGACAAGCGTCTAGGGTCTTTTCCGGCTCTCCTACTGTACTCGAGAATAGCATTCTCTAGATCATACTCTGTAGCTATACCGTTTTCTCTTAGCCTGCGCCATGCCTCAACAAAGCTCTCCGTATTTCGAACGAGTTGTGCTGGCTTAGATATATTTAAGGCTGGTTCAGGAGCAAGGATAAATGCTATAGTATTCACAGGTGATACGCTGATTTCTCTTGTTCCGCCTCTTATGCTTTTCACGCCGTAGAAACCTTTAAGCGCTAGTAGTCCTATCCTACTGGCCTCACTATGAGTGTTCTCTAGGAGTTTCTCATAGAACTTTATATATTCTCTCCCAACACCTATACTGCCTAGATACCCGCTCATATTCGCGATCAGACTTATCCTCTTCAGTACAAGTTCTTGTGGGAGCTCGCCATCGGCACCTGGAGAATACACCATGAGTGCACTGTTCCCTATATCGTGGATAGCCGCTAACCCCATGGCATCGGCAAGGGGGCTCCAGAGTTCATCCTCATCGCCCATGGCCAGGACATCTCCCCCAACATCAATGCCTACCACGTAATCGACACCAGTATAGCTCACGAGGTCTTTCAGGGCCTCAACATATCCTTTAACCCCTCCCCATATATCTATGAGATAAATATCTTCCTTCAAGGTCTCAGCGACTCTCGCTGCTTCGAACACTATTTTGTTACCATTTCTGATCGCGTAGGAGTACCCGTTTATTATTGCGGCATGGTTGCCGATCATCTTCTTGCCATGAATAGCCTCGAGAGGAATAGGGCCGGGAACAGGATCATGCACGAATCTTTCCCATATTATGCTGGCCACAAAGGTCTCAATCCCTAGATCCCTGAAGATCTTTGCGAAGAGTGCTGCTGATACAACGTCTCCACCACCTCCAATACCCACGAATAAGATCTTCTTATAACCAAGTATTTCCCGCAATGCTCTGCACCAAATAACGATTTAACCACTAATACCATCTATGTTCCCGGGATGAGGGTCTATAACTATGGCGAAGCCTAGAGTAATTATTGTTACAGGAACCCCTGGCACGGGAAAGACTAGTGTCAGTAGATTGTTGGCAGAGAAGCTTGGATGCATACATTTGGATGTGAGCCGATGCGTTATCGAGAACAGAATGTATGTATCCTATGATGAGGAGAGGCAGAGCTACGTCATCGATGAAGATAAGGTAAGAGAAGCAATAAAGAAACTGGTTGAGACATCAAAATGCATAGTTATCGATATACATTATCCAGAGCTCCTCGACTTCCTGCAACCAGACATAGTCATAATTCTCAGGACAGCGCCGGAAACGCTGGAAAGGAGGCTTAAGCCTAGGAATTGGCCGGAGGATAAGGTTAAAGAGAATATAATGGCCGAAATACTCGGTGTACCTACGGCTAACGCATTGAGCGTCGCAGATCCTGACAAGATATACGAGATCGATACTACTGATAAGAAGCCGGAAGAAGTTGTTAGGATAGTGTTAGAAGATATATTAGAGGGTAAGGCTAAACCAGGCCCTAAAATAGACTGGTTATCCAGGATGAACCCTGATGAACTGATAAAGTACGAGTACAGCGGTTGATCAAAATGCCCTATGGTTTCTCCCTAGCGGGATGGAGTGATATAAGGAGAGTAGTGTCGAGAGCTGATGTTGTACTAGAAGTTATCGATGCACGTGATCCCATAGGAACTCGTAGCCGCAGGCTTGAAAGAATAGTGGAAGAGATGGGGCGCGAGCTTCTCCTGGTACTCAATAAGAGCGACCTAGTACCGAGAACCATAGTAGAGGAATGGGCACACCTCTTCAGGGACAGAGGCTATAGAGCAGTATATGTAGCGGCTACACGGCACTGGGGAACAAAATATCTGCGTCTAGCGATAAAAGAGGCAGCCCCAGCGCTCCCTGTCATCGCAGCCGTGGTTGGCTACCCGAAAACGGGTAAGTCCTCCGTAATCAATGCGTTGAAGGGCAGGCATTCAGCATCAACTAGTCCAATACCTGGTGGTCCAGGATATACTCACCATGTTCAGCTTTACCGTGTCGAGAAGAACATACTAATGATAGACACCCCGGGTGTAATCCCGGTTGAGGGAGGAGAGCTGGAGAGGATAATAAGGGGTCATAGTCCCGAGCAGCTAGACGACCCTGTCCCTCCAGCGATAAAGCTTATTGAGAGAATATTAAAACATGTACCAACAGCTTTTATCCAGGCGTACAAGATAAGGGCTAAGGAGCCGATTAAGATACTCGAGGAGCTCGCCAAGCGTAGGGGGTGGCTCTACAAGAAGACGAAGGAGCCCCTAATAGAGGAGGCAGCCAGAACGATCATAAGGGATTACCACAGGGGGAAGATACCCTTCTATATTAAACCTACTAGAACCATTATTCTTGACATGGTGTAAGAATGTTTCCAGACGAGCTCGAGAGATACCATAGACAACTGCTTGTTATAGGCGAGGAGGGTCAAGAAAAGCTCCGTAAGTCAGCAGTTCTAGTTGTAGGCGTTGGTGGACTGGGTTCAATAGCATCACTTTATCTGGCAGCAGCCGGCGTGGGCAGGCTTGTTTTAATAGATAATGGGCTCGTAGAACTCAGCAATTTGCAGAGACAGATCCTCTATACCACAGATGATCTAGGGAGACCCAAAGTATACTGTGCTGCTAAAAGATTAGGTTTACTCAATCCAGGCACTAATATACATCCTATTTACTCAGAGGCATCACCTGATCTTTTAAGGCGTATAATTAGTGAAGTAGATCTTGTAGTTGACGGTCTAGATAACTGGGAGACCCGTATTGTTGTTGATAAGATATGCTATGAACTCAAAAAACCATTTATTCATGCGGGAATACATGGGTTCTATGGCCAGTTATACATAGCATGGCCCGGTAAAACACCTTGCCTTAGATGCGTGTTTCCGCACCCACCGAAAAGAACTGATAAGCCCATCCCGGTATTCTCGACAACACCAGGCATCCTCGGGTTGCTGGAGGCCAATGAAGCACTGAAGATCTTGGCTGGTGTGGGCGAACCCCTCTTGAACAGGATACTGGTCTATGATGGTAGGACAGGGTTATTCGACTACGTCGAGATAAAAAGTAGTGATTGCAAAGCATGTGAGGAGTGATAACTTCAGCTAACCCCCCATCTCCGGTGTAGTAAACACTACTCTATCTCCATCCTTAAGCCTGTACCAGGGCTCGTCAACGGGTTTCCCATTAATAATTATGGTGAATACTAATCTTCCTTCTTTGATGCCCCTGTATAATCTCTTACTGATCTTTTTGCCTATCTCTCCTAGCAGGTCCTCAATAGTGGCTTCTTCTGGTAGTTCTAGTTTTACCAGGTATTTTCCAGTGATTTGTCCTGCCCTTGCTAGAAATACTATTGTGACCCGCATTTCATCATCAATAATTGAGTCTACGATGACAAATTATATTTGTTATGATTGAGATTTGTTCGAAGAGATATATCCGGTATTTATTCGTTTTGGACATAGAACTATTCTAAAACCGAACAGCGTAATAGGTATATGTCAGCATATAGTACTCGGTGAACCAAATGAAAGTGTTATTGACGCTTCCGCCTAGTATCCATGACCTGGAAATATATAAGGTTACAGGTCTTACAGCACCTCCCTTAGGTCTAGCATATATTGCGGCAGTTCTTGAGGGTGAGGGACACCGGGTCAGAATACTGGATACCCCTACACTAAAAATGGATCTTGCTACATGGATTCAAAACGTCAAGTCCTGGTCTCCTGACATAGTAGGTATCTCGGTCCTCACACCTACTGCGCCGAAAGCATACTTGGCTGCCAGGAAGATCAAGGAGGAAATGGAGGACGTGATACTTGTTGCTGGTGGGCAGCACCCCACGTATATGTGGAATGAGGCGCTGGATAACGGGTTTGACATAATAGTTAGGGGGGAGGGCGAGATAACGACTAGAGAGCTCATTAAAACTATTGATAAATATGGAATGGATCCCACAGAGCTGAGAAAAGTTGCCGGCATTGTTTTTCGCGATGAGCATGGCAATATGGTTGTAACTAGGAATAGGCCTCTTATTTACAACCTTGATGAGCTTCCTTGGCCTGCCCGTCATCTTCTTCCTATGGATAAATATACTTTGTTTGGTAAGAAGATACGGGTTGCTCATATAATGGCAAGCAGAGGTTGCCCTTACGGATGTATATACTGTACGACAAGTTATTATTGGGGCGTAAGAATACGTTATCGTTCACCCAAGAATGTTGCTGAAGAAATAGAATTTCTTGTGAATAAATACAAGGTAGAACATGTAGTTTTCACTGATGATGAGTTAACAGCCAATAAACGCTTTGTCTACGAGCTTATCGAGGAGATGAAGAAGAGAGGACTGGATATAGGATTTGCCTGTGGTGCTCGGATAGATCACATGGACAAGGATTTCATGAGGTTCCTATATAAGAATGGTTGTGTTGCCCTATACTTCGGTGTAGAATCAGGGACCCAGAGGATACTGGACAAGATTGGGAAGATGATAAGCCTAGACAAGGTCAGAAAGGTGTTTAGGTGGAAGAGGGAGATTGGTGGCTTTGCAACGGCTTCTTTCATTCTTGGCTTTCCTTGGGAAACGATCGATGATATGAAGAAGACGGTGGATTTCGCCATAGATATTGATCCCGACTATGCACAGTTCACGGTGCTAACGCCGTATCCGGGCACGCCCTTATTCGACTATGCTATGCGGTACGGCTTGATCGAGGACTGGAACTGGGAGCACTATACGACGCTGAGACCTGTTATGAGGGGCTTCAAGTTTACACGGGAGCAGGTCGCCAAGATGCTCAAGTATGCTTATAGGAAGTTCTTCATAAGATCGGCGTTTATTCTCCGCGAGCTCAGAGCTGGAAGGCTGAAGGATATACTGGGGATCATAGCTCGTGAAACAATATCTGTTCTTGCCGATAAACTTAGAAGCGTTATAGGGCGCTAGGCTGCTCCAGCGGTCTAACCCCCTATTCCTTGTAAAATAATCTTTACTTCTCCTCCGGATTCTATGACGTAATCTGGATCATCTATTAAATGGCCGTTATAGACAATAGCAACGGAATCAGGGTCTTCTATGCCTAGTTTTTCCAGGATCTCTCTCAGCCTGAGTCTTTTCTCCTTAAAAACAAATTCTCTCTTATCGGGGAGAACCACTGCCTTGATCATTATTGTTAGCCTTGACGCTGTTATCTAACCATTTAAGATAGTCCGGATAACCCCCTATTATGGGTAAGGCTATGATCTCGGGTACCTCATAGCTGTGCAGCGATTTTATCCTCCTCACGAGTTTGCCCAGCTGGGTCACCTTGGTCTTAATGATTAGGAGTGCCTCACTGCTTTTCTCGACTTTGTTGTTCCACCAATAGATACTGTCGATTTTCTCCACGATATTGGTACATGCTGCCAACTTGTTCTTGACTATGTCTTCAGCGATACGCTCGGCCTCCTCTTTATTGGAGGTTGTGACTAGTACTAGGACCCATCCACCACCGATCATGATTATGCCTCCACGGCAACCGGACTATTGCTCGTAGCCATTGATTCGGCAGTTTGGTGCTCGGTCCTAATATCGATTTCGAACGAGCCAAGTCTTAGCGCCTGAAGCAGTTTCTCGCCAAGATCCGTCAGCTTGTATACTCGGTGTGTCCCCCTAGAGTAAATCGTTGTCACGAAGCCCAGTGCTTCAAGAACGTGGAAGGATGCGAGTACCTCGTACCTGGGAAGCCCCGTCTTGCCCGCTATGTCTCCGGGGTTTCGTGGTGCCTTGTAGAGCTCCTCAAGGATTAGTCTTAGCTTCCACTGCATCTGGTCTCACCGGTAACATGTATTGCGGGAAGCATTAGGTTTTAAGCGGGGAGGGTCATCAGGTATTTGTCCAGGGGTTTATCTGTTTTCTTCGACATAGATTGATTTACTAGTGTACAGACTAGTGTACTATGGGGTAGGATGAACTATTGACGGGCTACGGCGAGATCAGAGGTACTGTGAGCATTGCTGGTAATACTATATCTGTTACTGGCGAGGGAGACGTTATCAAGTATAGAAGGGAGTGGAGAGGCGGAGAGTACACGCGTCTCCTTGTCCGGCCTAGGAGGCTTGAGCTCGTCCCAATGTATCCCGTACTGCTCCCCAAGAAGATAACCAATTATGTAATGGTGAGGCTTCTCGAGCCCATCCATATTCCTAGTCGTGGAGAAGCAATGATCTATATCAAGATACCCGTGGAGCTCGCTGTAATGACTTATGACAGGTATAGAAGATACGACTTGGTGGACGTATTTCCCGTCATGAAAATCAAGTATGTGCTGTATGGTTCACCTGACAGAGGGCTAATAGCTCGCTACTGGGAATCAGTCCCCATGACTGACCCGCCGGACACGAGTATCGGCGAAGCCCGCGTACTAGTCAATATTAGGAGCAGGTATGATGGATGGGTAGAGATAGGGAGAATTCTCCTCGACTCACAGATACTCAAGCTATACTATGTGCCCGGCACATGGAGGGCTAGCACGCAAGCTATAACAATGGTGGTTAACAGCCCCGCGACCGCAACCATATACTATGGACGCAAGGTCGAGATGGAGGCAAGGCCTGTGCATGACCCGCCTGGGCTTAGGCCTCCAAGGATACTTGCGCGCACCGAGATGCTATATGGTCTGAGGTGAGGTTCGATGGAGGAATTCAACTTCACGTCAGCGTTTTACTGGATACGTGAAGTAAACTGGCCGGGCCTCCTGATGGCGGTACTGATAATCGTAGGCGGTTTTCTGATAGCGTCTCTGCTCCGAAAACTCATCTATAAGCTCATGATAAGAGTCGCCCCAGAGCCTGTTTCCAGGAACGTATCAAGGGCTATCTACTACATCATAGTCTTCGTAGCCGGGATCTCGGCTCTTGGAAGCCTAGGCATAAATCTCACGGGCGTCTTCCTCGCGGGTGGTATAATAGGTATAATCCTGGGCTTCGCTCTCCAAAGTATAACGGCAAACTTGTTCTCGGGCCTATTCCTATACTGGGAGAAGCCCTTCAGCCCCGGAGACCTAGTAGAGGTGAGCGGTGTGCAGGGATGGATAACCGATGTAACGATCATGTCGACCAGGATACTCGGCCTTGACGGCGTCAAGGTCAGGATACCGAACCAAGAGGTGTTCCAGTCCAGGATCAAGAACTACAGCATGACAGCTGCACGTAGACTAGACTTCATAGTGGGCATTGCCTACAAGGAGGACGCAGAGAAAGCATACGAGGTCATAAGGAGAGTACTGGACGAACACCCGCTCGTACTCGTCCACCCGGCTCCCGACGTCTTTGTGGAGGAACTTGGAGATAGTAGCGTCAATATAAGGGTGAGGGTATGGGTTCCATCAAAGGGGATGCTCTGGTACGAGGTCTACAAGGACCTGCTATGGAAGATTAAGAAGGCGATAACCGAGGCGGGTATAGAGATACCGTTCATACAGAATGATGTCTGGTTCAGGACCCCGCTCGAGATAAGGATTAAGAATGAAGAAGATAGGAGGAAAAAGCTCCAGTCCTCATCTAGATCTACACATCGATTCGAGGAGCAATGCTGAGGCCTTTCTAGCGGCTTCCTCAAGTATTTTCTCGGCCTCCGATGCGCTGAGCCCTGTGAAGCTCGCTATGTCTATTATTGTTTTTCCCTGCAGGAGCCTCGCAGCAAGCACGTGTTTCTCCTTCTCTCCTAGGCGGTTCCAGTCCAGTTTATCGATATGTGCTATGAGGATATCCGCTATGCTCTCCAAATAGGTGTTTTCACCGGCGATGTATTTCTTGAGCCTCGAACAATCTAGGATGACAGGTATTTCTCCGGGCGTTAGCGAGCCCAGCGCCTCCATGAGCTTTTCTGTCCCGAAGTCCCGATACGATATATGGGCTGTGAGAGCCAGTACTCGGTAGCCTATCCTCGAGAGCATTTCCTCTACATATCTTTTCTCATTATCGAGGATCTTTATCACGGCTACGTTTTTCTCCCCGGTAGCCCTATTGTACCTAGGGCTTATATAGAAGGCCTTGTAGCCGTTCCTAGTCCAGAACCTTATCGTCGTGTAGCCCGAAAATATTGCTCCCACACCATGCTTACCGATGCACTGTGCCTCCTCCTCGATCTCTCTGAGTAGCCTCGACCCTATTCCTCTCTTCTGCAGTGATGGTGTGACGGCTATCCTTACAATACGCCATATCCTCAGATCCCCTGCTTCTACGCCGTATCTCGATATCTTGTCGATAAGCCTGACAGACCTGTCATTGCCGCTCGTCTCCTCATGTCTGAGCTGAGCGACAGCGACAATATCTCCTCTGCCATCAACAATGTACCTGATGTCGAAGTAGTCCGTGTCCAGTAGGAGGACGAGATCGTCTGGCTCGTTCTTGTAATGAGCCGTTACCAGTAGACCATATATTCTGCGGAGCAACCCATAATCCTCCACCAGTTCGTCCTTGTCGACTGCTCTGTACTGGAGGGGCTCAACGAACTCCTTCTTATCGAGGGGCTCGGCGTCTAGGTGGAAAACCCTGTAGAAGAGTTTTTCGAGAGGATCGCCGGGATAATAGCGTATAGGCCTCGTCAGCTTGACAACGGTTTTCCTGTGAAAGTACTCCTCCATTATCTTGAGGATCGCCCGCCCACTTCCTTCATAGCCGTGGATAGTGGTTGAGGCTATGACTTTCCCGATCCTCCTGTACCACTTCATGAGCCTAGCAACTCCAACGGCCGCTGCCTCATCCACGAACAAGGGTTTATCAAATCCATCAACCTGTCTCCAAGGCCTCCTATACACGATGGTCGAGCCGGAGCTGGAGACACTGGTGATGAGGCCACTGCTTATCTCCACAGCGGCCTTGATGCCTAGAGCCTCTAATCCCCTGATTAGGTGTTTGAAGAAGCTCTGAACAGCCTCGGGGCTATGCCCTACCACGCAGTACCGGCCCTTCCGCTTAGCCATGACATATGCCGCCATAAGCCCCAGTACGCTGCTCTTACCTCTCCCCCGGTCACCAATAACCATCAACAACTTGTTCCTACCATAGAGGAACGAGGGGAGGGAGCGGAGGGCGCGTGCTTGTCCTGGTGATGCCGTCAGGCATAGGAGTCTACGTATAATTCTATCACTGCTCGAGACGCTGGGACTGAACTTGGTCTCTGGAGGCTTGACTGTATAGATGTTCAGGCCCGCGAGCTCGCCATGTCTATAAATGGCCGTGTTATCCGCCTCACGTATCCGTGCCTCGAAGTATTTGCCGAACCTTGTCTCCGACAGCTCCCTGGGTACTTGGAGCAAGTAGTAGCCAGCCCTCGAGACGAGCTCCATAGTTGCGGCCAACAGGTTTCCGGGCCAGCCCCTACCACCCTCTAGTAGTAGTGCGACACTCCTATACTCCGCACC
This sequence comes from Desulfurococcales archaeon, assembly GCA_015520735.1. Taxonomy (GTDB): domain Archaea; phylum Thermoproteota; class Thermoprotei_A; order Sulfolobales; family Desulfurococcaceae; genus JAADCY01. Next base: position 75,243 of record WAPN01000001.1, on the reverse strand, counting down.
AAGCAGTCTGTGAGCATCCTTAAAGGAGACAGTCTCACTACACTGTTCTAGGCTGGTCTCCGCATATCGAGATATGCATAGTTCGTACTCAGCATCATTGCTAATTTCTTCTAGTGTGCTCGGCGCCCCGACAAAGTATATGAATCCACGCCATCCCAGATCGGTCAGCTTCCCAGCTACTTCGCCGATCCCCATCTTGATCACCATGACTATGATACATTATCCATTACTATGTACAGTGTCTCATAATAAAATAAACTTGCATCCCAGGCCATAGACGGGTTGCTCCAGACATGTTCCGAGACAGGGATAACTCCCCGGTTACCAAGCCGATCGAGCATAGACCCGGAACCCAAGTACTCTAATGGTATAGTTAATCCCCACTTAACTTTCCAGCGGTAAAGTTAACCCACCATCCACCCAGAACTGTACATAGCTACAATACAGTATCCCAAAATAGATAATAAATAACGAAACAATATAAACTGTAGGACAGAACTACGAATAAATGAAGAAAACAAGCATATAAGGAGTCGGTTGGCCCTGCAGAGTTCTAAGGAACAACTACATAATACCGACTAGAAACGGAAAGGCCCTCTAAGCAGATTATACCTTGATATACAGAATAGTAGCTCAAGGTTATCTGCAAAAAGAGTAATACCATCATAAAATACTAACAATGTAGAGAAAATGAATAAGAGTATAATAGTTCAATAAACAATTTTCGTTATTATGAAATTTTATTTTAAACAATAAATGTGTGTAAAACTGATGAAGTATTACCCCGAGCCATTATCTGGTCTGGGAACCTCCTATACTATCTAGCTCGGACAACGTTTTTCCGCGTGTATCACTTGTTTGAGGTAATACCATCATGAGTCCTATACAGTATTAGGTAATATAGTACTTTATCATTATATAAAAGATATAGAATCAATATTATTATAGTTGCAATAAAGCTGGTAAACTATAATTTGGTATACAATAGAGTCTATTCTACAGTAACAGTTTTAGCTAGATTTCTCGGCTTATCGGGATCATATCCTTTGTTTACTGCAATATAGTAGCTTAATAGTTGCATAAACGGTGTATGTGTAAATGGGACAAGCAATTTACTAGTGGTAGGTGTCTCTATTCTCATATCCAGTTTACATCCGCTACACGTATTCGCCGGTAATACGCCGATCGTCACGGCTCCCCGGCTCTTCATCTCCTCAATGTTCCCCATAAGAAGATTGACGAGCCTAGGATCATTGGGTATAATGAAGATAACTGGAAACCCTTTCTCAACCAGAGCTATCGGGCCATGCTTAGACTCTCCGGCAGGATACGCCTCGGCGTGTATATACCCTATTTCCTTCACCTTGAGAGCTCCCTCCATAGCCACAGGAATGCCTATTCCTCTGCTTAGAACATAGATTGAACGCGCACCGCTGATTTTCTCCGCCAGTCCCTCTGCTATGGGCTTAGACTTCTCTATGGCTTGACGTGTTAGTCCTGGTGTTTTCTCTGCTTCTCTTAATAAGTTGGAGGCTTCTGTCCGGGCTATCTTGCCTATTGCTAGGGCGTGGTGGACTGATAGCCAGTATAGGGCTAGTGCTTGTGATGTGAAGGTTTTCGTCGCGGCCACGCCTATTTCAGGCCCGGCTCTAGTGTATATTGTTACGTTGCTTTCCCGGGGTATGCTGCTCTCGATGACATTTGATACCGCGATCACTCTGGCTCCCCGCTTCTTCGCTTCTCTAATGGCGTTGAGTGTGTCCATTGTTTCGCCGCTCTGACTCACGGCGATGACGGCGTCTCCCTCGCTGATCGTCTTTGTGTATAGCTCGTACTCGCTGGCGATGAATGGATGTACTAGTGTACCGGAGAGTATACTTGTTAGGAGGGCATAGTAGAGGCCAGCGTGATAGCTTGTCCCGGCGGCTGTAACGTAGATCTTCTCCGCGTCGAGCAGTATGTCTATGGCTTTCTCGACTGCTTTATCTTTCTTGATCCCCGCCAAGGTGTTGTGGAGCGCTACCGGTTGCTCCATGATCTCTTTGAGCATGTAGTGGGGGTAACCCGATTTCGTTGCATCCTCAACACTCCACTCGACAACAACGATATACTTTCTCCAATCAACGGGTTCTCCGCGCTCATCGTATAGCTTGATCTCTCTGGGCGATATGTAGCCGTGCCACCCGTCTCTAAGAACGATTATTCTACGTGTAAGCTCTATCAAAGCAGCTATATCGCTGGCGACCGCGTTGAAGCCATCGCCGAGACCTATTATGAGCGGGTTCTTGTTCTTTGCATAGAAGATCCTGTCCGGCTCGTGAACGCTTATCATTGCAAAAGCATAGCTTCCACGCACAGCATCAATAGCCTTCTTGAATGCTTCCATAACATCCCCTGACTCGAGGAAGAAGTCCTCGACAAGATGCGGTAGCACTTCAGTATCAGTATCACTTTTGAAAACATGTCCTTTCTTCTCCAAGAACCTGCGTAGCTCTGCATGGTTCTCAAGAATACCATTATGAACTACTGCGAACCAGTTCCTACAATCGGTGTGTGGATGCGCATTGTTGTCGCTCGGTATACCATGAGTTGCCCAGCGTGTATGCCCTATCATACAATATGATCTTATCTCTTCGAAGCCAAGTCTACGGGAAACCTCTTCAATCTTTCCCCGTCCCTTACGGACCACTATAGTGTTGCCTAGAATGCCAGCTACACCGGCCGAGTCATAGCCCCTGTACTCAAGCCGCAGGAGAGCCCTAACTATGAGGCTCGCCACGCCGCGGGGGAGGCAGTGGGGCATTGCTGTTATACCGATTATTCCACACAAAATAGTGCACCATTCGGAGCGCTGTATGTGAATTCTGATTGTCTCCTTCATATGGATGTCAAGAGGGGTAGAAATTTATATCTCCTACCCATATCGTTTTCCATGGGGTGGATTACATGAATAAAGGTATAATTATTGTTGCAATCCTGGTTATAGTGTCCATAATTATAGGTTACTATTACTACGCGATAAACACGGTTCAGCAAGAAAAAACAATAACAATATTCTGTGCCGGAAGCCTCACACTACCATTAGAGAAACTCGCCAAAACATATACACAGCAAACAAAGGTCAACGTACAGATAGTGCCTAGCGGGAGCTTAATGGTTATCAGAAAGGTAACAGAATTGCACGAGAGTCCCGACATAGTAGCCGTTGCAGACTACAGACTGATAAAATACTATCTATACCCCAACTACACTAAATGGTACACAGCGTTCGCGACGAACCAGGTAGTACTTGTCTTCACAAAGCACTCCAAGTACGCGGAGGAGCTGGAGAAGAACCCCTCCAAATGGTACGAGATACTCGCACGGCCAGACGTTAAATGGGGGTTCTCTAACCCCAATGACGACCCATGCGGCTACAGAGCCGTGGGAATCATAGGTCTCGCCACGCTCTACTACCACAACAAGACAATAATCGACACACTAATCGTCAAAAACACAAACATAAGATACAAGATAAGCGACGATAAGATCGAGATATATGTTCCGGAGAACTTGACCGTCCATAACAACCTAGTGATAAGGCCTAAGAGTGTTGACCTAATAAGTCTGCTAGAATCAGGACAACTAGACTACGCGTTCGAATACAAGAGTGTCGCTGTCCAGCATAACCTGAGCTATATCGAGCTGCCACCACAGCTGAACCTCGGAGACCCGTCCCAGTCAAGCTTCTACGCTAAATCAATAGTCTACGTAATGGCTGGCACGAACCAGGAGAAACCAATAACGATGGCTCCAATCCTCTATGGCGTAACTATACTCGATAACGCGAAGCATTACCAAGAAGCACTAAAATACGTAGAAATCCTACTAGGGAGCACAGGTAGAGAAATATTTAGTCAGTGTGGCCAGAAGATATTGGATCACCCACTAATCTATGGAAACCCGCCAGAGGAGATAAAGCGTATTGCTGGCTAACATTGAGAAAACACTACTGGTATTTGCGGGAGTATTAACAATAGCTCTTTTCATCATAGTCGCCCCCATCCTATCTCTATACCTCATAGTCCCCCCGCAGGGATACACGGAGTTTTTCAGTTCAAACGCGCAGATATTCGTGGTAGCCCGCAAAGCACTAATGACAAGCATAACGGCAGCCACAGTCGCAACACTATCTCTTCTAGCCTTGGGCATACCGAGCGCCTACATATTATCACGTGCAGAATTTCCCGGCAAAAGAGTGATTGAAGCCATAATCGATATACCATTACTCATACCACATATAGTCGTCGGTATAATTCTCCTCCTAACATTCGGCCCACGAGGACCCATAAACCTCCACATAATGGACACGTTTAACGGCGTAGTCCTAGCAATGACATATGTAAGCCTGCCAATAATGTTCGACACACTCAAAATAGGCTTCAAAACAATTGATGAAGAACTAGAACTGGTGGCGAGAAGCCTGGGCGCATCCAAGATAAAAGCATTCACAACCATAACATTACCACTCATAAAACGCAACATATTGGCGGGGGGTCTCTTAACGTGGGCTAGGGCAATGAGCGAGGTAGGATCGATCCTAATAATTGCCTACTACCCCAAGACAATAAACATAGTCATACTCGAGGCCTTCCAGACATACGGGCTAAAGTATGCAGCCATACTCTCAGCCATCCTGATAACAATTTCCCTAATAGTGTTTATAGCTCTACGAATGGTGTACAGAGAATGATCAAAATAGAGAACCTCCATGTACTCCTCGGCGGCTTCAAGCTAGAAATACCACGGCTAGAGGTCAGAAGCGGAGAATACATGGTCATCATGGGGCCTAGTGGAGTTGGAAAGACAATATTGCTACATACTATTGCAGGCTTCATCCGCCCGGTCAAGGGAAGAATACTAATCGATGGGCGTGATGTCACTCATGAACCGCCCGAGAAAAGAGGAGTGGTTCTCGTACCCCAAAACTACGCATTATGGCCTCATCTAAGTGTTTACGACAATATAGCCTACGGGCTAAGGCTCAGAGGGATAAGCGAGAAAGAGATAAGATCAAGAATAGAGAAAATCTCCGAGATACTCGGGATAAAGCATCTCCTTAACCGAAAACCAGCGACGCTAAGCGGTGGAGAAAAACAGCGAGTTGCCCTGGCGAGAGCCTTGATAGTGAATCCCAGGATACTACTTCTTGATGAACCCCTCTCAAGTCTCGATCCCGGGATCAGGTGGAAGTCTATGGGGTTCCTGAAAAAGCTGCATGAAACACTTTCTTTCACTACAATACATGTAACACACGACATAATAGAAACCATGTACCTTGGTGAGAAGATAGGGTATATGAGGGAGGGGCTCCTCGTAGGAGTATATGAACCCAGAGAATTCTTAAATACCGAGTACGTAAAGCCCTACATTGAGATCATATCAAAAATACTCGGAAAGAAGGCGTATGGCGATGTCTAGTGGAAAAATAGTTATAAAGATAACTGGTAAATTCTTCGACAACTTCGACCCAGCACTAGCTGCGAAACTTATATCGATCATAAAGCAAGTCTCGAAGGAATATAGGGTCGCCGTGGTCGCAGGCGGTGGTAATCTGGCGCGCCAATATATAAGCAGAGCAGAAAACATAGGAGTCAACAACTATTATGCGCTTGACATGATAGGAATAGCTGTGTCAAGACTCAATGCCCTCCTAATAGCTGAAGCACTATATCCTCTAGCACCGGAGGAAATACCCAGAACTCCCTGGGAAGCACGAGAGAAATTCGAGACACATAGGGTAGTTGTTCTTGGGGGATACATACCCGGACAATCAACAGCAGCAGTAGCTGTTGAAACGGCTGAAGCCATAGGTTCGGACAAAGTAATCGATCTCTCGGCAATAGATATGGTGTATGATAAAGACCCGCTAAAACATCCGGACGCTAAGCCATTGTCTAGGGTGAAAGCAACGGAGCTCCTAAACCTTATAGAGCAAAGGATATTGCCGGGCTACTACCAGCTCCTAGACAGGCATGCAATAGATATCATGATTAGAAGTAAGATAACAGTCTACATAACACACTACGGTAATCCCGAACACGTTCTCGAGATAGTTCAAGGCAGAAACCCGGGAACAATGATTACTCCTGAGTAGAGATCTTATTGAGTATTCTGCGGAACCAATACGTTAACATACGTGCGTCATACCTCGTGGGACGGGCCCTCCTCAGTACTCTCGCCACAACCATGTAAACTCTTCGCCTCTTTTCCTCATCACCTATAACACGTTCGGTTATCTCCCCGACGATCCTTTCGAGCAATAATAGTTCATTTGGAGAAGCTCGTGGTGGAACATTAGTAGCTTGCATACCGCGGATCTTCCAGAGCTCCCACAGGAAAATAGCTACGGATTGGCTCAGATTAAGCACGGGATACTCCGGATTAGCCGGGATAGTTACGAGGTAGTCTGTCTGTTTAAGTTCCTCCCTCGTCAACCCTGTGCTTTCACGGCCAAATACGAGTGCGAGTGACTCTACAGGTTTCTCTCTAAGTATTTCTGTGAATGACACTATGTCTATAGCTTGCCTTAGCGCGTCACCCCTACTATACCCCTTAGCCGTAGTTGCAACGCTTAGATCGACTCCTTTCAATGCTTTGCCGAGATCATTAGTTATCACTGCACGTCGCAGGAAATCCTTTGCTTTAGCGCTATATATGAGGGCTTCATCGAAATCGGCTCGTGGATTAACAAGAAATAATTTGTCAACACCGAAATTGACGCAAGTACGGGCTATAAATCCGAGATTTACAGAGCCTTCAACTCCCACTAGTACAACCCTTATCTTCAATCAGCATCGCCTCTACCGCGAAAATATCTTCGAAAAACACATGTTTCCGTAACTCTCTAATTATCTTAAATCCGTTCCTTGCGAGAAGATCAATGACTTTTTTTCTACCTGTAAGAGAAGAATAGACGAAAAACATGTGGCCCCCATATCTAAGAACACTGCTTGCACTAGAGATTATATCTGCTATTGTCTCATAGCCTCTTCTACCTCCAGAAAGCCCCATGTCATATAGATCCCTTGGTTCGCCGGGCAGATATGGTGGATTAAAAACTATTAAGTCAGTACATCTCTCCTTAGCAGGTTTTAATGATAATGAGTTAAGCACAACACCTTTACCAAGAAGATCATTTAGTTCAAGATTATGTAACGTATTCATGCATGCTTTATCGTTGACATCAATGAATATTATACGTCTACATTTACCACTAGCAAGCAAATATGTTCCCAGCACACCCGTGCCAGCACATGTCTCAATACACGTATCATGAACACCATCATGCTTTTCTAGAAGCTCGAGGAGAAGCCAAGTATCATCGGAGGGTTCATAAACACACCTATATACGCTTATCTTCCCCCACCCCAGATCTAGCACGTACCTCTCCATAGTCTTGCCAGCTCCTCTATTTGCCTCGGAGTCAACTGGTATATCCTTGTAGCCTCCTCCACACCAACAGCATTAAGTATATTTTCATCGCATATCCCGAGTTCCTTACATATAACCTTACGGGCTTTCTTACGCCTCATAATGAACAATCTCCGACTAACCTCCTCGATCCATGGCGGTAATTCAGAGAATTTCCTTCTCCTAAAAAGCACGATCATTTGAGAAGAAACATCTGGTTTCGGATAAAAACAAGAAGGTGGATATACTGGCCCAGGCCTTACATCGAATACTAGTTTTACAAGAACCGTTATTCTACCATACCGGGGAGAACCAGGCTCGGCACATAATCTTTCAACAACATCTTTTTGCAATACTAGAATAGCAACCTCAACACCATCTGATTCCGCAGTCTTTACCAAGATATCGGAGGAAATGTGGTAAGGCGTATTCGAAACCAATGCACTCGTATTCCACTCTAGTTCCAAAGCATCGCCAATGATCAGTATTGCAGGGTCTTGGATAAACTCTGACGCTATCATCGCAAGTATGGGATCGATCTCTACATGAACGGTAGCTTTGAAACGCCGTGATAGAAAGTATGAGAGAGTGCCAAGACCGGCCCCTATTTCGAGTATTGTGGATGGCAAGTATTGCTCCAGATGATAAAGAATATCCCGGACGAGCCTAGTACACACAACAAAATTCTGGCTAAACCTTCTACGCGGCCGAATACCATGTCCACGAAGAACTCCAAGTGTCCATCTTAATAATCCCTTATTACGCATTGGTGGGGCCGACAATAGACGAAACACCACATAAATAACGAATTGTCGAGCTCTACCCGAAAGAACATGATCAAATGGTTTGTAGGGTTAAAGAAGTTCTTCGTAATACAGGCGCTCCAAGTATCCAAGATATAGTGTGCTCGGTTGTTTTCTCGGCGGTTTTACGAATAGATAATATTTCTCGTTTCCCATCAACTCATTAATTACCCGTTCCGTGAGAGTTTTAACTGGATCTACTTTTGTGCGTTCTTTAATATCTTTGAAGCTTTCAAATGGTTTTCTTTTACGCTCTTCTAGGATATGGCGCATGGTCTTTTTGCCTATTCCTGGAAGCAATTCAAGTGCATGAAGACGTATATTGACGGGTTGTGAGAGATTAAAGAACGCCACGAATAACCTCTCATTATCAATTATGATTCTCTTAATAGCCTCGGGTAGATTTGTACGTGCCACGCTCGTTAGATCATCGTATGTTATCGTGATGGGACGCCTTATCTTAGAATGTGGATCCAGCTCTACTTTTTCAAGAATATCTATCCTAACAGCGGGAAGCGGCTCTGCTTCGATAAGCGTGAAGAACTTGGTACCCACTGCTTGGACGAGGGGCTTATTCCTATGTTCTGGATGCCTATCTGTCGGGTTTCCGAACTCCATGTAGTCAATTATGTATACGGCTGACTCATCTATCCACGGCCTTCCTTCTGGTGAGCCGAATCGATGATGCCGTGCTGGCCTCCTATAAGGATGCAACCTGATCAACCCTAGAGCCTGGTCATAAAATATTGTTTATGTAAATCCTACTAATAATGTTCTTTCACAGGATAAAATAGGCCATCCTCTATTGTTCTTCCTTACAGTAAGGCTTCACTGTCTCGAGGATTTCCTGTACCTCGTCTGTCTCGAATACTTTATCTTCCAGCTCGAGGAGTATTCTTGTCTCATCAATTGTCTGCGGACAAATGTTTATGAGCATAACTATTGTTTCGTCCTTTAAGCCATAGTTGCGTAGTTTCTTCTTAAGTGCAATAGCTACGTCAGGCTCCATCTTAGAAGATATGGAGAGATAACGCAGTGTTTTTACCAGAAGCGGTGATACGCTCCCCTCTTTTTCCTCAATAATACCTACTATCTTCTTTAGTATCTTTAATGCCTCGGGATTTGAGAGATGTTCTTCATTTAAAACCTCCACCTCTAGTTCTTGAGCCAAACATATCACCAGTCATAATTTCATTATGACTAAACAATTATTTCACAATTTATGGAGCTGGCCTGAGATGTTCCGGACGGACAAATAACACCTTTCTCTTATTCCCAACATATACTTCGACTATGTAGGCCTTCCCCCTCTTCCCGATAACTATGCCTGTCTTTCCATGATATCTCCGATGAGGCATGCCATGATGTATTGCCGGGTTTACCTTTATGTGTACTTTATCGCCAGGCTTATACTCATGTAAAAGCATGCTTAGAGGAGGTACTGCGCCCCGCTCTCTAATATGTTTCTTGAATACTTTCCTAGTTCTATGCCTGTATCCCCTAGGCGCCCTAACCATTGATGCTACACCTTCGTCTCTTCTCGGATTTAATTCACTGGATAGGATGGATTATATAGGTGTCTAAATAAGGATTTCTGATACTATATTTTTGTCATTCTTGCTCTACGACAAGCACATCAAGTTCAAGAGGATACGCCTGCACACCTAATATATCAGAAATACTAGGGGCCGTTCTGCCTTGGTCTCCATGTACAAGTTCCTTCACATATAGTCCGCCATCGCAGTATATGAGGGCTTCAAACACATTGTCAACCAATCGTCTGGTTTTCATGAAATATACTTTTCTTCTTCGCAGGTGCTCCTTTTTCCTACGAAGTATTCTGAGGGGAGTTAGCTGTCTTATCTCTCTATTAGTGAAATACTTCTCGATCTCATCGAGTTGTCGTCTATTAATAGGATTCTCCGTCATGATCAGTACTTTGTAGAGTTTCTTCTTCTTAGAAGCTTCTCCTTTCAAATACGCTATTCTAGATCTTGATGATTCGCCGTGGATAACTGCTTCGATAAGCGTTCCTTTGAGCAACTCATTCACTAAGTCTAGATCAACATACCTAAACCGGGGATTCTTTATTTCTATGACGAGAGGCCTGCCTGTCCCCAGCATTCTGGCGTCAACATCTTCTCTACCACTTGCATGAATAACTACTTCTTCAGCATCAAAGATCTCTTTTAACCTATCGTTGAAGAATTCTTGAAGGCTGTATGGATATAGATTTACGCCCTCACGTGTCGTCCATATAGTATGCGATATGTTTCGCCCGCGCTTCCAGTATTTTCCCTCAAAAAGCAATGGATTGATCTCGAGTCTTAGACCTAGTGTTTCATAGTCTATTACAACTACTGCTTCGGGTTTATCGAAATCGGGCTCTAAGCCATAAAACTTCATTATTCTTTTCCCAACTTCCCTCTTGATCTCATTCTTTATAGATTCCGAGTACTCGAGGCCACTGAAGCTGGACACTTCTATTTCGCGCAAAACGATTTCTTGGGGTATGCTGACACCGATGAGGAATTTGTAAACATTAACTTTTTTGAGGAGGGCAGCAGCTTTCTCCGCTAGTTCATCGTAGAGCTTCTCGTTGATTTTTCCACCACAGATGTAGCATGGTGCTTCAGCTATTTTTTCGCCGTAAAGTTTTTCGTAGAGCGAGCTTACGGGTTTGCCTGAATTGATTGCAAGACTCCGTAGACGCTCCTTGTTTATTCTGCCATTCCGATAATCATCATATAGCTTCATATTGAGGAATACCTTTATAGCATGGCCTCGCTCCTTATTCGTCATCTCTATTCCTTTCTTGGCGAACTGTCTTCCGAGACAATGATCGCATAGTGGGTATCGCTCAAGTATTTTCTGTGCCGTTAGTATGATATCGTAAAGGCTCTCTCCACTCAATTTTTCCTCTCCTCCTAATCCAGCTACCATAAGCTAGGTCTAGAATATAATTTGAAGCTATTGTGAAATACAGTTGATTAGCAGATACTGGTAATTCGAAGACAAAAGAATTCTTAATACTGGTGCGAGTTTTCAATGTAGTTATAACTATTGTTGATGGAGGTATCTGGGCTAGTCTAGCGAAGAAGACACTACTATACGTATCAGTTGTTCTCGGGTTTTTTGGCATAATTAAGAGCTCAGCCTCACCTATAATAAATCCAGTTATTATGCCAGGCGGTAGAAGATGTACTCCGGGATATGACTTGTTTTTACATAGAATAGATTCGAGGAAACGTGTTAAGCTCCTGTCTTGTGGATGGAAGTGTCTGAGGCCAAATCCGTTGAGGAGTATTGACATGGGCGTTGAGTACAGTATGACAAGAGTATCTATTCTGATTCCATAGCTTACAGCTAATGCGTAGAGTATGAGGGTTTTTAGCTTGCCGATCTCTTTGCATGGATCACGCGTTTCGAACACAAATATTCTTCGGGGAAAATATGGTGTTAAGATCTTGGATAGCGTCAAGGTTTAAAGCCTAGCTGTAGTCTCTCTAGAATGTTCTTTCTCTTTCTCAATTGTTTTGCAAGTCTTTTCATGGCCTGATATTGTTTCAATAACTCCTTAACATCTTCCGGCCTGACTCCAGCTCCGAGGGCTATTCTCCTTATCCGTCTCCTATCTATTATCTCAGGTTTATCTAGCTCCTCGTAGGTCATGGAGTTAATTATCGCGATCCATTTCTTTATTCTTTCCTCGGCTTTACCGGCTTCGAACTCTAGTGGGAGCTTCATACTTAGTCCAGGGATCATCTGAAGTATTTTGCTTAGCGGGCCCATTTTTCTTAGGCTAATAAGTTGTTTATAGATTATCCTCATATTAAGTTTTCCTGATACGAAGTCCTCGATATCCTTCTCGGTAAACTCTACCCGCACTCTTTTCACTCTCTCAACAAGTGCCTCTAGATCACCCATTCCTAAGATGCGCGCAACAAATTTCGGTGGCTTAAAGACTTCTAGCTCGTCAAGTTTCTCGCCAGTACCTACGAACTTGATTGTTGCCCCAGTTACTGCTACTGCTGATAAGGCTCCGCCGCCCTTAGCTGTGCCGTCCAGCTTGGTTATAATGATTGAGCCTATTGGTGTTGCTTCGTGGAATCTTTTAGCTATATTGTATGCTTGCTGGCCTATTGCTGCATCTATCACTAGGACGACCTCGTCAGGATTTATGGTCTTACTGATCTGGTTCATCTCTGCGAGTAGGTCTTCTTCGCGGTGATGCCTGCCAGCTGTGTCGACGATGATTATATCGAAGCCTTTGTTCACGAAGTACTTAACACCATTTCTCGCAATTGCTACTGAATTCTTGTTTCCGGGCTCGCCATATATTGGGACACCGGCTTCTTCGGCAAGTTGTTTTAACTGCTCGTATGCAGCGGGCCTATATGTATCGGCTGCTACTAGTCCGACCCTGTATCCGTCCAGCTTGTAGTAGTATGCGAGTTTTCCGGCTGTTGTTGTTTTTCCGCTACCCTGCAGTCCGACTAGGAGGATTACCCATGGCTTTTTCTTTGGTTTGACTTGAGGCTTCTTTTCTCCGCCGAAGAGCTTTGTTAATTCTTCATACACTATCGTTACGAACCATTCACGCCTTGTAATACCTGGTGGAGGCTCTTCTTTTAGGGCTCTCTCCTTGATCTTCCTGGTAAGCTCCGCGACGATCCTTATGTTAACGTCGGCGCGGATGAGCTCTTTCTGTAGCTCTTTGATGAACTCCTTGACAGCTTTCTCATAGTCGCCTTTTCCTCTTAGAAAAGATGCTAATGCTTTCCGTACACCCTCCAATACCATTTCATCATACCTCGTGAACCATACTGGGATAGAGAAGTGTCTCACCGGTTTATATAGTGTATTTGGTGCGGGGGGTGGGATTTGAACCCACGCCGGCCTACGCCAGCGGATCTCCCCCTAGGCGGTGAGCCATTGTCTTGAGTCCGCCCCCTTCGACCAGGCTCGGGCACCCCCGCACCATACTATGCTAATTCGGTAAGGGGATTTATATTTAAGGTAGTTCCTAATCCCTTCATAGGCGGTGATTATATGGAGCTAGCCTATAGCGTTAATCCTGGAATAGAGGATATCGTTGCCGAAGAAGTTGAGGCAGAAATGGGTGGCACCACAAGCTACCACATGATGTCAGGCTACGTGTTTCATAAACCTGCAAACTTCAGCGAACACGCGGTGATTAGGCTTAGAAGCATAAATAGAGCCTACATACTGCTGTGGCGCGGTAAGGTAGGAGAGAAACTCGATGATTTGATAAGAATTAGAGATAAGCTAGTGTATGAAATAGAGGGTTTGGAAGAATACATCACCCCTAGCACAAGTTTCGCCGTATCAGCTGAGAGAGTTGGAACGCACGAGTTCACATCAATGGATATTGCAAGAATAATCGGTGATGTGGTGATAAGATACACTGAAAAATTTTACGGCAAAAGACCACCTGTGGATCTGCGTAAGCCTCACGTCGTTGTTTTCGCGTTTCAGCGTTTTGACGAACTATTAGTAGGTGTTTCACTCACGGGTACGAGAAGCATGCATAGGCGGGGGTATAGAGTATATGATCACCCAGCAGCCCTCAAGCCTACATTAGCCTATGCCATGCTAAGATTATCGGGTACTAGAGACCACGATGTCATAATCGATCCTATGTGCGGTGGAGGGACAATTCCTATAGAGGCTTCCCTCATCCATGAGGACGCTGAGATAAAAGGTCTTGACAAGAACCCTCACCATATAATGGGTGCTAGACTAAATGCTCTTGCCGCTGGTGTTCGTAACAGGGTATTCTTCGGAGTATGGGATGCGCGTAGACTCCATGAGCTCTCGGTAGAGTTTGACCATATAATCTCCAATCCACCCTACGGGATAAGATATGGTAGTCCTTCAACCGTTCGGAGACTCTATAGGGACTTCTTGGCATCCGCATCAAGATGTCTAAGCAGTCGAGGACGAATAACAATAGTTACGACTGAATATAATTTCATAAACAAAGTTATTGATGAATTAGGACTTATCAGAGTGCATGAACGAACAGTACATCATGGAAGTCTATATCCACATATTATTGTCCTTGAGAAAAAGAAATAGCAAGACATAGTTTTACCGAGATAGAGAATAATTTTATAAAATATTTCTAGCCTCTAACACATTAGAGCTAAACGTGGATGGAGAAGTGGTGAAATATGCCCCTAAGACCAGCACGATGCTATACACACTTCAGCGGTCCGCCTTATACGAGGAAAGAGTATATACCGGGAGTGCCACAGCCCAAGATCGTCAAGTTTGAAATGGGGAATGTTCACGGCGATTACGATTACATTGCGGAACTAGTAATGATCGAGGCTGGACAGATAAGACATAACGCACTAGAAGCAGCGCGTGTAATGGCGAACAAATACCTCAGCACAAGTGTGGGCGAAAACAACTACTTCCTAAAAGTAAGGGTTTATCCTCACCATGTGTTGAGAGAAAACAAGATGATGGCATTCGCCGGTGCAGATCGTCTACAGGATGGGATGAGGCAAGCGTTTGGAAAACCAATAGGAACCGCAGCAAGAGTATATCCAGGAACAGTGGTGATGGAGGTACGTATAAAGAAAGGATATGTCGAACACGCCAAAGAAGCGTTGAGGAGAGCAGCCTCTAAACTACCATTACCAGCAAGGATTAGATTCAAACCATTAAAACCAGGACTAAAACCCGTCTGATTTTACAATCATAAATTATAATGATTAAGAATACGCCCTACTCAGTATTCTATTCTACAATTCCAGTGATTTTCATTATCGGGACTAGACAATCTAGATAATTATGCCCCAAGCAAGAATCAAATAGTGATGAGTATGGTAGAAATTAGTGATCTCTATGAGCTAGATCTGAATATGCTGAGGAAATTTATCATTGATAACAATGTGAAGAAACTATTACTACAAGCTCCGGATGGGCTTAAACCCCTCCTACATGAACTTGTCTGGTTTATGAAGAAAAATTTCCCAGAGGTCAAACTAATAATTTCGGGCGAGCCATGGTATGGTTCTTGCATGCTTAGATCTGATGAAATTGATACAATGGGTGTAGATGCTGTTGTGCACGTTGGTCATAATAGATATCCATGGCTATACAAGGATCTCCCGATCCCAGTACTATATATGCCAGCTTATTATTCCGGAGAACCCTCGGATAAGTTGGTCAATGAAATAATACAAACTATATATGGTAAGAACATAGGACTGGTTGCAAGCATACAATATATACGTTATCTTAGCAGATTAGCAGTTCACCTTAATCGTAGAGGCTATATCGTACATATTGGCGAGCCATCGAATCCGTGGATGGAGAAGGGGCAAGTGCTTGGATGCGAATATAGTGCCGCTCTAAATATACGTGGAAAGACCAAGACATTTATCGTCGTTTCTGGCGGGAAATTCCATGCTCTAGGCTTATCATTGGTTTTGAGAAACCATCTTGTCTATGGACTCGATCCTCATAGGGAACGTATATGGAATGCGTCCAAATACTCTGAAAAAATTCTGAAGATTAGATATTATAAAATATATGAGTTATTGAAGAAAGATATTCATAGAATAGCCTTGATAACATCGCCAACACTCGGACAGTACAGATTAAAGCTTTTGAATTATCTAGAAAGTCTTCTCGATAAACATAGGCTTCAATACCTGGTTTTCTCGATATCAACAATCGATAGAGAAAGAATAGCATCAATTGATAACGCGTTTAGTCCTGACGCGTTCGTCATAACAAGTTGCCCTAGGCTCCCTATAGATGATTTATCAGATTATCATAAACCAGTAATAACACCTGGAGAACTTATAATGGTGCTCAAAAAAGAGCTTGGCGAATACATGTTTCCTTGGTGAGATCTAGGAGAAGACTGTATATGTCGGGATATTATTTCTTCCCACTATCTCCTCTGTGAATGGGGTGATATGGTCTGGGCAGGTATTCGACCCCGGGCCTGTACTGCAGTGCTTGTGGATATAGCTCCATAAGCTCATATACCTCGGGTGGTATCTCGTCTTTGACTGGCAGGCCTAGTTCTTTAGCTTCTTCGAAGGTTATTGGGTAATCATGGGTATAGTATCCCTCAGTAAGCTTCTTAGCTATTTCTTCAGCTTTCTCGTTGGGCATTCTACCCTTAAGGATCTTCTTGATAAAGTCCTGCATTTCTCTCAGTGCTTTCTCGGCAATATCGGCATATATCAGGATCTCATCGCTCGCCTTTTCTCCCTTTATCTTTGCGATCTTTATCAGACTCGGAGCTGGGAACGTGCCTTTTGATGTAGGTAGTTGTGGATCGAGAGGGCCGAGAACTGCATGGCGATCTAATAGTATTTCGTCAGCAGCCAAGGCTATAAGCGTTCCACCGCTCATAGCATAGTGGGGGACTATTATTATCTTTTTGGCTGGATGACTTCTCAGAGCCATTGCTATCTGGGAAGCCGCTAGAACTAGTCCTCCAGGCGTATGTAGTATTAGTGCTATTGGTTGTTCGGGCGGAGTAGTTCTTATAGCCCGTATGATGGCCTCGGAATCCTCTATGTCTATGAATCTATAAACAGGAATGCCCAAGAAACCTATCTTCTCCTGTCTATGTATCATCGTGATAACACGCCATCCATACTTTCTCTCAAGAGCCCTGATCACGCGTAGTCTTGCACTCAACAATGCCTTATACTGGAGCTGTGGGTGAATTAACACATAGAGTAGTAAGAGCCAAAACAATAAACTAATAATGTCTCCGAAACCATCCAATTTCGTTACACCCAAATTTTTCCTAATGGTGACTGATTAATATGCTTTATAACACTAGACTGAATAAAAGAAACCTTGAATCGATTCTTGAGCAGATACCAGGTTTTAGTACACCTAAGAGATCTTTAGAACAATATGTAACGCCTTCTAACCTAGCAGCAGAGATCCTATGGTTAGCGTACATGCACGGCGACGTATCTGGAAAGACAATCGCGGATCTAGGATGTGGAACCCTGAGACTGGCGATAGGTGCTTTGATTCTAGGAGCTAAAAGGGTATTAGCTATCGATATTGACTGTAGTGTTTTAACCAGTGCATTAAGAATAAATGAAAATTTCTTTAGAATATTTGGCCATAAGATCATCATGGTATGCTCTGATGTCAGGGAAACCTATACGGATCATGTGGACACGGTCATTATGAATCCCCCATTCGGTGTCTATCGGAAGAACCGGGGGCTCGACATAATCTTTCTAAAGAAAGCATTCGAAATAGCCAATTCTGTCTACTCTATCCATAAGTATAGTCCCGGACTTCATAGACTAGTCCAGGTATTATCCGACAGTTATGGTTTCAGAATAATTGATGAGAAAATAAGGGATCTAATAATACCTATGATTTTCAAAACACATACCAGACGCATATATAGGGTTAAAGCTGTTATCTACATATTCAGGAAATTATAGTGCCCAGACAAGGATTCGAAAAATATGGTGAAACAGTATGGAGAAACCAAGACAAGGAATGCCTGTAACCCCCGGCGACTATCTTGGAGTGGAGGAAGAATACTTTCCAGGCTATGGAGCATATATCGACGATGAAGGGAACATTAGGTCCCAGCTTGTCGGGAGAGTATTAATAGATATTGTCAAAAGGACAATTGAGGTAAGACAAGTCAGAGGTAAACCGATCATACCAAAGCCCGGCGATGTTGTACTAGGTATTGTTGAGACGGTATCTAATGACTTAGCATTTATCAGGATATACAATATCGAGAACAAGCCTTCACGATCCACGGATTTCACTGGTGTACTACATATATCGCAGGTGAGCAGTGAATATGTTGAAACGATGTATGATGTGTTGCGACTGGGCGATGTTGTAAGAGCTAAGGTATTGAATAGTCTGCAACCATTCCAGTTAAATACTAAACATCCGTCTTTCGGAGTAGTAGTTGCTTTCTGTAGCAAATGTGGTGAGACACTAAAGCTGAAAGATGACAGACTTATTTGCCCTGTCTGTGGAAACGTTGAGAAACGCAAGATAAGCTCCAAGTATTTCTTCAGGTGGTAAATTGCCCCTTCTTAAGAGGAGTTTCTATATCAAATGTCATGGTGATGAATGCCTTAAACTAGCCGAGCTGATTCGTGATAAGACGCCAGTGATCGAATCGATGAATATTACGATAGAGTCGTCGGGGCTTAGGATAGACATGTATGGATATAAATCAGATGTACGCAATGCTTGGATGCATATAAAAAGACTGGTATCCGCATATAAATCAGCTATTGTGGAAAGGAGAGGATTAAGAGAAATAAGTATTGATTTTCTCGTCGAGAGAATAGGGCGGACGTTTCCTCCACGGCTCCTAGAGTTCGTTATCAAGAGGAAAGGCCATAAAGCCCATATTGAGGAAGATAGGATAATCACGGATGCTGATCTAGATGAAATCTTTGATATGATCAAGAAAATAATAGAGGTACTAGATGAAATACGTTTCAGCGTAAAAGGTACAGCATGTAAGTACTTCATTGTGGCTTCAACCCTTTTGGCCAATAAGAGCTATCAATTAATTATTGAGGGGGGTTTACGTGCCGATATACTTGACAAAGATGAAGATGGAAGAATTATACTCAAGAAAGAGTGGCGTTCGGCCGTAGATCATATCCTTAAAGTCCTAAGCAGTGCGAATAAATATAAAAGACAATAACTACGGCCTATAATATTTTGAATGTACCCATTATTGGTGGAACGCCATGAACGTAGAGGTAAAGCGCATTACGGATAACGAGATAATAATCGTTATTGAGGGAGAAGACGATACCATAGGTAATTTGATAGCAAAATCAGCTGTCCAACATCCTAACGTTGTTTATGCGACATATCGAATACCTCATCCCCTCGAGAGAAAAGTTGAAATAATAATAAGTGTAGATAAGAATGCCGATCTTGGGAGTACTATCTCGGAGATCATTCATAGTATCAAGGAACAATTAGAGGAATTCAAAAATAAAATCGATGAAGCTTTATGAAAACCGAATCAAGATTACTAGTCATCTACCGCTGTGGAGACTATATTATAGGGATCGTTTATCGCAGAAACAGTGTTGAGGAAATATATTTTGAGAAAATCACAAATATTCTCCCTGGGAGATTCGTAGATAAACTAAGGACAAGAGATGAAATTATATACTGTATTTCATGTGATTCTTTATTAGACCCAGTAAATTGTAAACACAGGATATTTGCTAGTAGTTCGGATAATCTTGAGATTCTGCTAGAGAGATGCCGAGATCATGATTCGATCTGTGAGGTCATCAAGAGTACTATGATTAAACGTTAAAAACACCAATACTTCTGTGTCATCAGCAGAGAATACTGCTAATAAACCAGTAAGATACATTACATTACTTCAAATAAGAGGTAGTAGACTTAAGGGCTGATAGAATTGCCGAGATTTTGTCCAAAATGTGGAGGCTTGATGAAGCCTATCAAGAAAAAAGATGGTGTATATCTAGTTTGTATGAGATGTGGATATGCCGCTAAGGCCTCGGCCACTGATCTCAGGGGATATAGGATCTCAAGGAAAATAAAACATACTGAAAAAGAAAAAACCATTGTGATAACCGAAGAGGAGCGTCTTAGAGGTCTTCCTGTCACAAAAGAAGTAACTTGCCCTAAATGTGGATTTCACGAAGCGTATTATTGGATGATACAAACCAGAGCGGCTGATGAACCTCCGACGAGATTCTATAGATGTAAGAGATGCGGCTATGTATGGAGGGAGTATGAATAATGTGTAGTGCCTCACCACAGACATGCGTAGATGTTAGTGAGATATTAGCTATGCTAAGGCAGCTCGAGGATATGCTTAGCGAGGCATATCTTGAAACGCCACAACATATTGCATCGAAGCCTCTTATTTACAGATCATTACTGCTTGTTCGTTCTTTAGTGAAAGAATATAATCGGGGCAGGTCTTAGAGAATCTATTAATATCGAGTAAAGATTATTCATAAAGTGTACAGTGCACCGTTCTTACGGGTGATATTTTGAGGCTTCGATTCATTGACGCCAGGGTATGGAGATATGCAATGAACGCTATTGGCAAGATAATAGATGAAGCAGCATTTCGTTTCACCGAGGATGGATTGAAGCTGAGAGCTATAGATGCATCGAGGATCGTAATGGTCGACTTTACAATGAATAGGGAGAGTTTTGACGAATATGAAGCTAATAAAGAAGAAATTGTCGGCGTGAATATGGAGGATCTGGTTAAGATCCTGAGGAGAGCGGTGAAGGAGGATCAGCTTCAACTGGAGACCTTAGAGGCTGGAAGATTAGCTGTAAGCTTTATTGGTAAGGGACGCAGGACTTTCATAATTCCAAGTCTTGAGACTTTAGCCGAAGAACTACCAGAGCTGAATATACCATTCACTGCCCATGTAAAGATGCTTCCATCAGTATTTAGAGATGTCGTGAAAGAGCTTGAACCGATTAGTGATGCAATAGAGTTTATTGTGAAAAAAGATGAAAGAAAGGTGATAGTCAAAGCGTCCGGAGATATAGTCGAGGCAGAAATCGAGCTTACAGAAGAGAGTGGTGCATTAATAGAATTCAACGCCGAAGAAGACGCTAGGGCGATATATACAATTGATTACCTCTCAGATATATCGACAGCTGCCCAAGCGGCTAACGAACTAATATTAGAGCTAGCATCAGCTGTTCCATGCAAATTAGAATATATATTGCCTCAAGAAGGAAGGTTAGTGTTCTATGTCGCGCCCCGTGTCGAGTAATCTTAGGCATTTAAAAAGTCTTTTCAGACAGTACTACTCGACAGGTTGTCTTGAAGAGCCAGCGTATATTCATAAGAGAGAGATAGGCGTTCAACTACTAGGGGAGACGACTTATCGTAGGCATCTCTCTTTTCCCTCAATGACAATGTTGTACAAATTCATTATAGAGAATCCTCCACTACATCTTTACTATTCTTCAGCCTATTACGATGATCCTTCTGCAAAGGATATGGGGGCAAAAGGGTGGCATGGCTCGGATCTGTTATTCGATATAGACGCAGATCATTATCAGGGATGTAATAGTACAATAACTTTTTGTACTAGATGTGGCAAGAGCTTCGAAGGAACATATAAACAATGCCCGTCATGTGGCTCTACAAATGTTATTGCTTATCCATTAATAAATTTTGACTGTATTAAAAGAGCATATAATGATGCGATAAAAATAAAATTGGTATTGAAGGATGATTTCGGACTAAAGAATATTAAGGTCTACTTCTCCGGGAATCGGGGATTCCATGTAAAGTGTTCTGATGACGAAATTCTAGACCTCACTAGTGATGAGAGAAGAGAATTAGCAATGTATATATCATTGAATGGCTTAGAGCCTGCCTTGGTTTTTCCACCAATAACTAAAAGGAAGATCGTAATTTTCGTCTCTCAAGAATATGGTATTAGAAAAAGGATTTTCATGGATTTAGATCATAAGGACTTATTGCGAAGGAGGGGGGTCTTATACGAAGCTGATTACGATGATGTATTATATTCTATTGAGGATAATCGAGTAGATATTGATACTGTTGTGACAATGGATATATCTCGGTTGTCACGTTTTGGCGGCTCAATTAATGGCAAGTCGGGATTGGTTGTCTCCTCTGTTGGCGAGCAATTACCTAGTAGTTATGCGGATTTTTCTCCATGGGACGGAACAGTTGTTATTAAGCCAGTTGTGGATTTTTCTGGTCTGCCTGTTCTAGGCAATAAACTTAACTTAAAGACTGGTATACCTATACGTGTTAAAACGTATGTTGGAATATATCTAGCACTCAAGGGACTTGCTAAAATAGAGAATGTAGAGAGGGTGGAGATAAGAAAATGTATGATGTATTCCTGAAGCTTGTTAGAGAAGAATTAACAACGGGAAAACTATTATCCCTGCCTGATGCGAAGATCAGTGATTTCCAAGACTTTATAAGATCATCTATTACAATGCTACATAGTACTCCATTAGAATCGAGAAAGTTCTTCATAGAAGCCTATAAGAAGGCCATACGTGATGCTGAGAATTTGTTAAGAATAAGGGTTGCCAAGATATGTCTGGGTGCAAGACATGATGGTGAAACATATGATTCGGAAATGCTCAGTTCTATTAGTGCTATCATAGATTTCTACAGGGATCTTATCACTAGAGCATACGTTATGCCTACCAGGGATAGTGTTGTCGTTAAGTTTAAAGCTGAGGTTAAGATTGACGGTAGAAACTACAGGGCAGGCGATATAGCTCCTATAGATATAGGAAAAGCGTTAGGCCTATATATTCTTGGAGCAGCCGAGCCTCTGAAACAACCTATATTTTATCATTTACTATAGTTTGTATGGTTTTTCTAGAT
The DNA here is from genome assembly GCA_015520735.1 of Desulfurococcales archaeon. Classification (GTDB taxonomy): domain Archaea; phylum Thermoproteota; class Thermoprotei_A; order Sulfolobales; family Desulfurococcaceae; genus JAADCY01. The sequence continues at coordinate 52,572 of WAPN01000001.1, read as the reverse complement.
GGTCATGTAGTAGTATAACAATAAGATCGATAAAATTGTTAGATCTAGCAGGCCAACGATTAATGTTAAATATATGCGTGCAACCCCTCTTTCCTTCAAAGATCTGAACCCTTTAGGTTGCAGGGTGGGCTCAAAATGCGGTATTACAAATGCGATGAACAGGCTTAACAGCATAACGACTGTGACGACTAGGGGGACTCCAATTACCTGTATACTGGTTAAACCATAATTCTCAAAATACACAGTGAGTGCACGCACCCATCCGGGAACAATCGCTATAATTATTAGGCCAAACAATGCAAGTACTAGTTTTGAGCTTTTCTCGATAACGTAATCAAACTCCAAAATATAGCTTAGATGCTCCCTCTTTATCCTGGGCACATTCTTCACCCATTATGTGATCGTGTATTGGTAATTGATGGCCTAACAGACTGTATTAGTTCTTTCTGGTAAATAAACAAATTTATTTTGCACGGCCGTAATGCTTCTTAATATTGGTTCTAGGGACGTGGTGACACTGGGAATGAGTAAAAAGATGTTATTAGCTGGTGTGATCCTACTGGTTGTATCGTTGATATGGTATTTCTACATATGCTTCGTCCTCGATAGTACAAAATGGAGCGTCATGGATGGTGTAATAGCATGGTTTCATCAACACGTGATCCAATATATCCGCTCTGGAGGAGATCTAACTGTTGATGCCCATCTAAGATTTGTTTCCCCGAGGAATCTGCTCTATTCACCGATACTCGTCGATAGGATTGTTGCAGCAATAAATATGGTTCCAGGTTATTGGACTTTGATAACCGGCGCTTTATTCATAGTGATGGTTTTCATAGTATCGATCTATGTGTTCAGAAACGGTATTACTGCTGGACTAGCAGCTATCTTATTCGCCACAACGCCGAGCTTCGTCTACTGGTTCAAGTATAACAACTATGGGGATTACACATCGCAATTTCTATGGTTGATCGCTATCTTAGTCATTGGTGTCGGGATCAAGCGTAACAACAAGATTATTATGGTTCTCGGCTCTATATTGGGCGGGCTGCTATGGATATTATGGAGCGGTGGCTGGGTAACGTTGCTTGTTTATGCGGGTTTTCTCTTACTACTAATATATGCTGGAAGAATAAAGCCTACTCATCTTGTCCCGGCAATCTCCCTGCTGGTCATTTCGCCCCTCCTCAATATTGTTGCACAAACATATTTCATCACATTCTACCACGTACTCGGCTATGTCGCTCTAGCAATAATGACTATTGTGTCGTTCATAGAGTATCGAATAATAAGGGCATCTGGTCCGCTGGGCAGAGTTTCATGGAGACTAATAGGAATAGTAGCTGGCGCCGCTCTTACGGCAGCTGTATCACTAGTTGTAAACCAATGCTATAATCTTGTCAACTACCCGGCATTCATAAAGCCTTACGAACTACCCCTTGATCTGGGCATTCTGGGAGTACTGTCTCTGCTGGCCTTTATAGTATTATTACGTGGCCGTATTCTCGGTAATCTTGAAGTCAGTTTTACTGCTTATGCCCTCTTTGCAGGATTCATAATAGGATTACTAAGCGGCTTTGTCGATCATACAATGCCGGTATTCACCGTTGCTTCTATAGCTCCCCTCGTCGCTTATAGTATCTACATTATATCATCGTTTACGTTTCGTCATACTGAGAGGCTAAAGAGTGCCGGAGTTAAGATAGCCTATGTTCTCGGTATCTCATGGATATTAATAGGTTCAATTGTGGCTGGTGCTTTACCATCATATGCGATGATAAACGAGCCTCCGAGAATATATTATGGTGATCTAACTAAGAGCCTGATAGGAAATGCAACGATCACTAGTCCTCCACTCGTTCAAGCCCTAGATTTTATCAGAGAAAACACTACTGGCAATACTCTGATCATATGTTACTGGGGCTATAGCTACTGGGTTGCCGGATATATTGGTAACGCCTACACAATTGCTGATCCTGATGGAACACTCTATGGTAAAAGATTGATCTCATGGTTCTTCATGAGCGACGAATATACGGCTATCAACTTGGTGAAACAAATTATCGGGGAAAGGAAAAACGTGAACGTATACGTACTAGTTGCTGAAGCCATTAGCATCGAGAAAACCATGGGTGCTTCAAGCCTTAAACTAGCGTATATAGGACGCGTAATTCCGGGTCCAAGAACAACTACTGGTGAACAAGCACTCTATTATCAGCCAGTAGGTGATATTGCACGAATACCAACATATATTTCGGGGACGGGTAAAACGCTTGCATTTTACTTAGATACTTACCGTGTAAGATCCTTATTTGAGGTGCCGTTGGCCTGGAATAATGTTACCGAGCAGACAGTGGTTGTTCGGCTTATACTTAATGCCATAAAGGCGCTGGGGTATCAGCCAATAAACGGTGTGTTATCGGAGCGGCCCATAACTAATATACCGGGCTTAAAGTTCTTTAAGTTGGAAAAGGCATTCATTGAGCCACTATACAATGTCACGGCAGGGTTTAGATCGTTCCAGGTATCATATATGGTAGCAGTATATAAGGCTGAGCTCCCATAATTTTTCACTACATGAAAGTGTATCGGTAAAAGAGCCATTATCGGGTGAACGGCTGTGCCTATACCAAGAAAAGAATTACCCCGTGTAGGGGAATATGTTGTGGCGACAGTTAAGAAGATCTTCGATTACGGTGCCTACGTCACTCTCGACGAATACAACGATATGGAAGCGTATCTCCCTTGGAGCGAAGTAGCATCTAGATGGGTTAGAAATATAAGAGATGTAATCCGCGAAAACCAGAAGATAGTTGTTAAGGTCATTCGTGTTAATAGGCGAAGAAAAACAGTTGATGTATCTCTTAAAAAAGTCCCGGACAATGAGAGAAGGCGGAAGATGCTATGGTGGAAACGCTATCTAAAAGCTTCAAAGATGATTGAGCTAGTAGCTGAAAAGATCGGTAAATCAATAGAGGAAGCCTATAAAGAGGTTGTATGGAAACTCGAAGACTATTATGGTGACCCACTCTATGGCCTTGAAGAAGCAGTGCTCCGCGGACCCGACGCGTTACGAGAAGCGGGTATACCAGAGGAATGGATAGAGCCGCTCTATAACGAGGCACTCCGTCACGTCAAGGTTAAAATGGTTAGAATATGTGGGATCCTAACGCTGAGGTGTTTAAAACCTAATGGTGTAGAGAGGATAAGAGAAGTTCTTAAGAAAATTGAAGAAAACATTGTTGATGAGGAGCAGAAGGTTAAGGGACGTGTTTATCTACTTGGTTCACCAAGGTACGTACTAGAGATAACTGCTCCAGACTATAAGACCGCCGAGAAAATACTGGGCAATGCATTGAGGAAAGCCGAAAAACTCGCTAAGAAGCTAGGTGTTGAAATTAGCTTTGAGCGTGAGAAGCGTTGAAGTGGCTGATGCGTAGATGCTCTAGATGTGGCAGATATACGCTTCGGCATGATAAGTGTCCATACTGCGGCGGAGAATTATACATGCCGCACCCGCATCGATTCAGTCCTGATGATAAGTATGTCGCCTATAGGATTGGAATGAAGAGAAAAACAGGGCTTCTAGCTCTAGATAAACCTGTTTATTACGATCCCTAGCATTCCTTATTGTTTCTTTAATAGCGAGTAAAGATAATCTATCATTTTCAGGCCCGAACCCGTGAGCGGTAACAATATAGGTTCTTCTACATTGCTTTTATCTTCCATGTATTTAAGAATACCAGCCAGTGGTGCGGCGCTTGTAGGTTCAACTATGAACCCCATTTTTATCAGCTCCTTTAAAGAAGATATTATTTCATCATTGTTCACTACTACGATATCTCCATGCTTCTTTATGATCTCAGCTATTTCGTGTTTACGTGGCGGATCACGAACCATTATGCCATCGGCAATGCTTGAGTCGCCGTGATATTGTTTTCCATAGATTAATTCATAGATAGGCGCCGATGAAGCGCCTTGGACACCTATAATCCTGGGCATCGTGTTTATAAGCCCTAGATCTACTAGATCTTTGAACCCCTTATATATACCTAGCAAGAGCGAGCCGCTCCCGATGGGGACAACCACTGTTCCATGTTTAAACCCTGCTTCGTATGCTTCATATGCTATAGTTTTATTGGCATGGAAGAACAAGGGATTCCAAGTATGAGCTACGTAACAGGTTGCCTCATCTATTAGCTCGAGAACTTTTTTGGCCGCATCAGGCCTAGTCGGAGTCTCTATGATCTTCCCCCCTAGGAGTCTGATGAGGTTCTTCTTACCTTCTGGCGCGTACTGGGGCATAACAATGACTGCTTGCATGTTGTTTGCCCGTGAATAAAGTGTTGTCGCTATGCCTGTGTTGCCGCTTGTGTCTTCCACTACTTTTGAGTATCCCAGTGAGGAAGCATAGGATAGAGTTAGTGATGCCCCTCTATCTTTGAAGCTCCCACCTGGATTCAGATACTCGAGTTTAAATAGGAAGCTTTTGCCCTTGATGCTCCTCTTGATTAGAGGGGTTTCCCCCTCGCCGAGATATTTAATTTCCTGTACTGGTAGCATGGATCTATATCTTATTATTCCAAGGCCTTTCGGCCTCCATTCAATGTCATAGATCAGGTCTAGAGGGGCGCCGCATTTTGGGCATTTCCAGTAATAGTGTTTGCCTAGCTCTTCTTTAAACCCGCAGTTCCTACAATAATATATTGTGTTCCTCATAGAGATTACCTTAAAGCATATTACTATTTAGAATTATAAGGACGTAATATTATATTGGCTTATCTCTTCGACGAGGTAATTCTGTTGCTAAACATATGTTATGCAGAATTTTTGTGAGAAAGGCGCCGCCGCCGGGATTTGAACCCGGGTCACGGGCTCGACAGGCCCGCATACTAGGCCGGGCTATACTACGGCGGCAGTTCCGGTTTCGATAATATTCCCGAGCCGGGGTTTTTATTTTTCACGGTTAACACATTACGGTCTCCAGTAATGCTATAGGTGAGCCTAGCGGGTTTTATATGGTTGTATCGTGTTTTCATAGTTGTTTTTCTGCGTATATTGTTGCTACATACTAGAGGCTAGAGAGGAGCTAATAGATAGGTCTTTAGAAGGGTTACCTAGGTGAACTACGTTATACATGTAGAGTTACCTCGCCTGTTTTAGGCGCTTTGTGGAAGCTATGTAGAGTATTAAGCATTAATAAGACACATTGAGAAATCATGTAAAGAGGCGGGTCTACCTTGAAAATTTATGGACATAGAGCTAACACGGCCAGGATAATAAGATATTATCTGAGAATAGGCGTTAAGGCTTTTGAGGTTGACTTGACCCTGGATGAGAGTAGTGGAAGGATTGTTCTTAGACACGGGCCGAGCCCCATCAAGAGGCCAAGTATTCCAGGACGGATCATGGCTTGGATAGACTATCATTTCTTCTACCGTGATCCATTGATAAGGAAGATTAGTTTTGAAGAAATACTAGATCTAGCTCAAAAATATGGTATTGAACTATTACTAGACATAAAGGATCTAAGGACTGCCAAGAAACTCGCCGATGTTCTCTCTACCATTGATCCACATAAGCCGGGCCTTGCCGTTTCTTCCGAGGATCATAGAGCAGTAAAATATCTAGCCGAAAAGCTAGACAGAGTTCTATCGCTGGTCAGCCTAAGTATACGGCCTATAGACATTACACGTGTAGTTTCCGATGCATCGGCAAATGGTGTTTCAATAAAGTACACGTGGCTCACACCCGAGCTGGTAGCCGAATTGAAGAATAAAGGATATATGATCTATGCTTGGACAATAAATGATCCTAAGAAGCTAGAAGCAATGTATAATCTAGGAGTTGACGCAGTCATAAGCGATTGCCCCGATAAACTCATAAAGTATTTGCCGAAGCAGAATCGATTATAGTGGGAAACCCGAAGCCATGAATAGGCTTGGCGACAGAAACGATTAGAACAAACACTACTTTACCTTGAAGCTTCTCTTAGGCCTGAGATTCTTGCTCTTACACCGCCTACATTTTATAGCATTAGGCGGATTTATCGCGCCGCACTTCCTACAGATCTTTTTATTCATTACCCTGTTGTATACTATTCTTAGTTTAACCGGATCAGTAATTGGCATATCTCCTCACCAGCCCCCCACTCTACTCTTACCTAGAACAATGGAGAATAACGCCTAAATAAATATGTTTTCTTAAAACCAAGAGGAAAACCAATATAAGACACATACATGGTAGATATCGACCTGGAAGGGCCCGGACTGCGAGCGGAAAGCGATGAAGAACCTAGGCCACGAAAGCCCGGCGCGGTCTACAAAGGTGGCCCGGGTAGCTCAGCCTGGTTAGAGCGCCGGGCTGTGGCCTCCGATGAAAACGAGGAGGCAGAAACCCGGAGGTCCCGGGTTCAAATCCCGGCCCGGGCCCTTACTTTCTCACTAAGCATATCTCATAGGAGAACCCGCCCACAATATACACTTCTGTATATTGTTTCATTCTTATCCGTTCTTCCAAGCTCTCCGATTTTTGAATACATTTTTCTTCAAACTCGGCTCTTCATTGACTGCCTGTACTTTCAATTTTTGTTAATTGTTTCTGTTCTTGTTTATTTCTATGTTTGTTTTCGTTTTGTATTTTAGCTTGTTGTTAGGTGATTTCTGGGTTCAACTTGGGATTGATGGGGGGGATCTCGGGGAGAAAAGCTTAAATATACTTTCCATGGTGTTCCCGGTCTTGATAGGGAAGACTATCCGTGAACCGTATGAATCACCTTGACTCATCATTTTTATGTATAATTCTGTCCAAAGAACTATAACCAAGAACCTGCAAACAAAAAGAGATCATAGTTCCCGGAAGAGATCGGGATGTTCTAATAGAATTACTCTATTACATTATAAAAATAAATGCTGGACTGTTTTTAGTGTACTTATTGAGAATATTCCTTGGGACGATGATTAGATTACTTTATGGAATTAGGATAGGAATTGCTTTATAAATTATTTGCTCACAACTTGATAGCACTTCTTGTTAATCATCTTTATTTTTACCTTGTTAGCTGATAATAATGTGAAAAATAAATGAATAGGTGTTCAATATGAGAGGATTAGGCAAAGGCTTGCCGGCGGTAGTGGTCATAGCTGTGTTTGTAGCATTATTTCCCGTAATAATGGGAGTGATCGACAACGCACTATATGAGGCAAAAATACAGACAACAACTATAACTACGTCTCAGCCATCGGGTGTACAGATCCTTGTGCCACAGCTAGTGTCTCAGCAGGGTGCAGATAGACTGGTTGTCGAGCCAGGTAAAGCAGTTGTTCCGGCTGGTGAAACTATCAATGTAAAGATCTACGTGTATTTTAAGCACTCACAGCCGTGTCCGTATTCCGACTGGCATGTAGAATACAGTGTTTCTGGGGGAATAGAGGTTGTGAGCGATGATGGAGGTAAACTAGTTGATCCAAAGACGTATGAGAGAATACTGATTATAAAGGTGAACTCGCCTGGCACGCTAACTGTCACCTACTACTATGGTACTGGATGCCCTGAGGGCACCATGGAGAGAGTTGTAGCGGAGCTCTGTACTTCGGCGGAGCAAGCAGACAATACTACTGCCATCACAATGACTCCTACTACAACACAAGCATCTACAGAAGAAGAGACATATACGAACATTACAGGAAAAGTTGTTACAGTCAATACTGAGGCACGCTACATTGTCGTGGAGAATAAGTCAATATATGTCAGGGGAACATGGCTCGATGCTCATACCAACAAAACGCTAACAGATGCGGAGGTAGTTGGGCTAATCAAGCCTGGAGACACAATCATAGCTGTTTGTAAAGTAATTGGCTCTGGTAGGCTCATGGCGGAGAAAATAATTGTTAACGGCACCCTAGTTTTAGAGAAGAGCGAGTAAATTATAGGAGGTGAACATGATGAACATGTACAATATAAGGAGAATAGTGTCCATATGCCTATTAATCTCAGCTATACTAGTATTCATCTCAGGCATAGTACTGTATCTGAGAACAACTAATGTGTTGTATCGTGCAGTGATATGGATACCGGCTTGGATTATAGACTATATACACGTGTATGCGGGTTTCGTGGCGTCGGGACTAGCAATAATACATGTGTATCTAAACTGGAATGCGCTGAAGAATTATTTCAAGCGCAGAAAATAATGGCTTTTACCCGTATCTTTTTTAATAGTCTTTTCCACATGTAATAGTTCTCCGATGACTAACATGTTGCTATTGATACTTAGTAGCGTATCATAGGAGATTAGTATGATAATGTACAACGCCGTCATAATATCATTGCTAGTATTAATGGTAGTGCTTGTAGCGTCAAACAAAGTGCCCCGGTGGATAATAGGCATTATATTACTTGCAATCCTCCTCCTTACCGGCACCAGCACGTTGACCGATGTAATAAAATTTGTTGATTGGGATGTATTAGGCCTCATAATGGGAATGGGTATTTTCACAGTCCTTCTAGAAGAATCCGGGTTAATGGAGCTGACAGCTCGATTCATACGTGCACGGGCAGGCTCGCCCGGCACGGCGCTGTTCTGGATAATCCTAGCCGCGGGCCTCGTCAGCATAATACTGGAAAACGTGACTGTTGTGCTCCTCTTTGCACCGATAGCGTATAGGTTGAGCAAGAAGTTGGGCGTTAACCCCGTACCTGTAGTCATAGGGATAGCGCTTTCATCTAATATGGCTGGATCGGCTACTATGATAGGAGACCCACCAGCAATAATAACGGCGGGATACTTCAACCTGGCATTCACGGATTTCATATGGTATCATGGCAGACCATCAATGTTCTTCCTTACCCTCATACCTATGATAGTATCCTGCTATGTATACTCCAAAATAGTCGGTAAAGAAGTAGGCTACAGTGTTGAAACGGTGGCTGAAGACAATGAAGCTATTTGGAAGGGGCTTGACAAGATATTCGTCTACGAAGCAATACTGTTCCTCTCCATCAAAATAACGCTCTTGAGCATCAGGCACATCATACATATCCCGCTCACATTAGCTGCTCTTATAGGTGTAGGAGGCCTCTCATTAACACGTATAATCCTACATAGAGATACGGCCTCGGTAAAAAAAGCTGTGAGGAAAGGAGTTGATCTAGACATAATAGTTTTCCTCATAGGCGTGTTCGTTTTATCCGGAGCATTTGCTAAACATAGACTAGCTGCGGCGGCAGCAAAAACGATATTGTCCCTCGCATCAGGCAACTTGTTTGTAGTAACGAGTTTGTTGATATGGCTATCAGTAGCAGTATCGGCTGTTATGGATAATACACCCTATGTTGTCACTATGTTGCCCATCGCCAAGTATATAGCCGTAGGACTAAACGTTGACCCAGTGGTTATCGCCTGGGCGCTGCTCGTAGGAGCCACGCTCGGGGGTAGCATAACATACATTGGTGCATCAGCCAACCTGGTAGCTGTGAAGCTTCTAGAAAAGAAGGGATACAAGGTAACGTTTTCGGAGTTCATTAGAAAGAGTATACCCTTCAACATGACAAACATAGTGCTGGGCTGGCTCCTCTACACCATATTCTGGATAATGTACTAAATCCAGTAAGGCTATCAAATTCTTCAAACACAAATTCCTATTATTCCATCCAAGCCTACATTATCACGTTTTCTGCTTGAACCTAAGCGCCAATAGGTTAAGGCCTGTGCCTAAGAATTGGCCTATCCACATCCAAGTGGATAAACATGTATAGAGGACATGACAAGTGTATCCGAGATCATAGTTGAGAAAGTATTGAGTAAGATAAGTAGACCAAAGTGTGTAAATGCCGGACATGGTGTGTACCCGTTCTAGGTCTCCTAAGTAAATCTATAAAGAAACAATGAATCCCAAGAAATCGGTCACCGAGCCATTATAGTGTTGTAGTGCATATAATGGATGGAGCCGGGGGCGGGATTCGAACCCGCGGTAAAGCGGGTGTCCGTGACCCCCTGCGCTAGGGTCGTGCCCTGCAGCCCGCCGCCTTAGGCCGCTCGGCCACCCCGGCTCTTCCATTAGGAATTGGTTGCTTAGGTGGGTTTATAACGCTATCTCGCGTACCCAATAGTTTCGGTTGCCTCCCCGGTAATGATCATGTGTAGATTCCAGCTTATCCATATAATCTCGTATTACCATCTTGGTGTTCCATAATGGTGTTACGTGTGATCACTTTTAAGGCTGATGAGCGTTTAATTGAGCAACTAGATTTACTCGCCAAAGAAATGGGGATTTCAAGAAGTGAAGTGATAAGACTGGCGATCGAGAACCTCATCGAGGCGCGCATGCGCGAAAAGAACGAAGTAGAAACAGTCCCTGTGACTATTATATACTGATCCCTACTTGAGGATTCAATATTTATAAACTCCACCACAAAAATACAGAAAATACGGTTGCCGCCGTAGCTCAGCCTGGCAGAGCGCCGGACTCATACGGCGCCAAGAAACCCGAAGTCGCGGGTTCGGCCAGGGGGAGATCCGGTCGTCCCGGGTTCAAATCCCGGCGGCGGCACCTATCCATAAAATTCCTCCCTCTAAGAAACCACCTACATAATTTAAAACCCGTGAGAAACCATATTAGATGAAAGGGTGGGGCCGTAGTCTAGCTTGGCTAGGATGCGGGGCTTGGGCCCCCGTGATCCGGGGTTCAAATCCCCGCGGCCCCACATAAACTTATTGGGATATCGAAGAATAATGCTCAGAGCCCTATTGGCTTGTAGATTTTCTCCATGACAATATATCTCATCACCACTCTTTGGTTTCTTATACTTTGTATCATCACTTAATGAATGATTTCTTCCTGACATACTCCTTATCAATTAATGTATTTGGGGTCAACACATCCCTAGATATGTTATTCAGTCAAGTATATCTAGCCGAACAAATGAGAAAGAGCCTGGAAAATATAGAAAATAGCTAAACTATGCCTTTCTCTTCGAGATACGCTCTTATCCTCCTAATACCTTCCTCAATACGCTCGGGGGGCTCCGTTACGAATGTTATTCGGATATAGCGATTTGTGCCTGGAATGAATGCTGAGCCCGGCAGGAAGACAACGTGCTTATTCAACGCTATATCTTTAGCGAATTCGACATCGGTCATGCCTAGCTTTTCTAGATAGTACGATATGTCAGGGAACAAGTACATGCCGGCCCGCGGTTTAATCAATTTGGCTTCTGGAAGATATTTTCTGACGGCTTCGAATGCCGCGTCTCTTCTTCTACGGTACTCCGGAATGACCTGCCTGAGATATAGTTCTTTGTAGCCTTTCTCAAGATATATCATTGCTAGTTTCTGTGAGATATTCGAGGCACTAATGCTTAGATAGCCCTTGACCTTCGTGGCTTGGCTAATGAATTCCTCGTTGCCCCATAAGTATCCTAGCCTAAACCCGGGTATTGCTAGGTCTTTAGAGAAACTATCGATAGATATTACGGTTTCCTCGGCTCCCGGATATCTCTGGATCCAGACATGTTCGCCCTCATAGTATATGTGCTTATATGCTTCATCAAAGAATACCCACCTGCCATGATCTACTGCTAAGTCCACTATGAGTTTCCCTATCTCCTCAGAGATGACCCTACTCGTAGGATTGCCCGGGCTCTCGAAAAGGACTGCTTTAACCCTGGTTATCTTATCCTTGAGACACTCGGGATCAGGCTGGAATTCATTATTAACGTCCTGCTCACAGTACTCCACCCCTATTCCGAGCAGTTCTGTGAGGCCCCAGTAAACACTATATGTCGGGGCAAGTAACAATACTTTGTCTCCATTGTCCAGCCCTGTTAGGAGCGATATAGTTATCGCCTCGGCGCCGCCGATAGTTACAAGCACTTGCTTGTCTGGATCGATTGTTATTCCACTGTATTTCCTTATATCCTCTGCAATAAGATGTCGAAGCTTTGGATATCCTTTGCTAGGGGCATAGCTTGAGGTCTGGAAAGGCTTCTCCAGCAACGTTTTTGTCAGATCTTTAAGTGCCTCGCTGTAGGGTGGAAAACCGGGTTGACCTGCATGAAAGCTTATCACATCAATGCCCTTAAGCCTAAGCTCGAGGGCAAGGTCAACAAGTACTCTGTGTGGTGACGTCTCGGTACTCATGACTCTTCTAGACAGACTAGGCATTATTGTCACCTCTCCATACTATAACAGGTTTATAGATTTATTAATTGAATATTTTAATGTTCACGGCAGATCAAGAACATTATACCATGTTGAACAATAATCTGAGATAGGAGAGATGAAATGGTAGCCGGGCGGGGATTCGAACCCCGGTCACGGGGGTTCCTCCCGCCTAGTGGCGGACCAAAGCCCCGCATCCTTGACCGCTAGACGACCCGGCTATTTCTAGCGCCTCCATAGTCTCTAGATTTTATCTGGGGTTTTTAATTCTTAGTGGCAGTGAAGAACGATTATGTTTATAAACACAGGCTGGGTAATGCTTAATATCTTGTTCTTCTGAAGGTTTTTAACGATTATGGAAAAGTTTAAAAAGGAATATAATAAGGTAAGACTAGTTGAACATCCCAGGTGATCGTTTTGGAATATTTTCCAGAAGAATCTCCTACATCCTCCGAGTGTCCGGAGGATAAAATAATATATGATCCAGAGCGTGGCGAGTACATCTGTCTGCTTACTGGTGAAGTCATTGAAGAAAGAGTGATCGATGAGAGACCCGAATGGAGAGCGTTTACGCCCGAGGAGAGGGAAAGGAGAAGCAGGATTGGCGGTCCACTTACAAGCACTGTTCACGATCGAGGTCTAGCCACAGCTATAGACTATACAAACAAGGATGCAACAGGTAAGAGATTAGAATTGTCAAAGAGGCTCAAGATGCAAAAGCTACGTAAGTGGCAGGCAAGATCACGTATTCAAAGTAGTATTGAGCGAAACCTTGCTCAGGCAATGAATGAGCTTGATAAATTATCTGATCATTTGAATCTGCCTAAGAATGTCCGAGAAGAAGCGGCCAGAATATATCGTAGAGCAGTCGAAAAAGGGCTTGTAAGAGGTAGAAGTATTGAGAGTGTGATCGCTGCTGCAATATATGCTGCCTGCAGGGAATTGAAAGTACCACGTACACTCGATGAAATAGCCAGGCACACAAAGAGCAACAGGAAGGATATCGCTAGATGCTATAGATTATTACTTAAAGAACTAGACATAAAGGTTCAAACAAGCGACCCAATAGACTTTGTACCCAGAATAGCTCATGCATTGGGGTTAAGTGGTGCAGTGATGAAGAAATCGGCCGAGATCCTACATAAGGCTCGAGAACTGGGTGTTACAGCAGGTAAGGATCCTGCAGGCCTAGCCGCGGCCGCGGTATACATTGCAGCCCTTCTCCTTGGGGAGCGTAGAACACAGAAAGAAATAGCTCATGTAGCTGGCGTGACCGAGGTAACTGTTAGGAATAGATATAAGGAGCTAGCGAAGGAACTAGGTATAGAGCTTCCTTCTCAATAAAAACCATTTTTGTTTTCTCTCTATCTTCTTACCAAGAATCAATCTACTATTATCACGTTTTCTGGCGGGTACCCTAGTTCGTCGACGAGTATCTGTTTTACTCTATGGCGGTGATCTCCTTGTAGCTCTATTTTGCCATCTTTTACTGTTCCACCCGTCGCAAGTCTTGACTTAAGCTTCTTAGCGAGCTTCTTTAAGTTGTTAGGGCTATCTACTAGCCCCTCAATTATTGTTACTTCTTTGCCGAATTTCCTCCTGTCCAGCCTTATCTTGATAACTTGTTGTTCACGTACTAATTGCTCACATATTTCTGGTGGTAGCCCGCCACAAATTGAAGATAGATCGGAACTCATCTTCCTTTCCAACCTAAGTATCCTTGTTCTAGACCTAGGTCTTGTATTGAAGGTTTAACCTTATAAAACTTATATGGGTGTTAACAAGTAGTATCTATACGCAAGGGGTGATGTATGAATGGTTAGATACAAGTGCGGTAGGTGTGGATACGAGTTTGATGAGGAACAACTCCGCCTTCTTCCTGGAATAAGATGTCCTAATTGTGGATATGAAATAATATACAAAGTTGCTGCGAACTTCAGGTTGGTTAGGGCCATTTAATCTCTATTCTTGTCTTAAAATCGTCGTTATTTCTACAAGTAGTTTCGCGGCCAGTAAACTGGTGATATCGTTTATATCCTCGAGAGGATTAACCTCAACGATATCACCCGCCACTAGTTTGCCATAGGCATGGATAAGTCTTAATAGTTCAATAACATTGATAGGATTTAGCCCCATAGGCTCTGGATTCGAGACGCCGGGCGCGAATCCAGGATCTATTCCATCCATATCTATGCTAAGATATATCCTCTTACCTTTTATCATTTCAGCAAGTTCCTTTCCTTGATCTCCATCGTCTCTATCTATGTCGGATGGCATGTAAATCTTAATTTTTTCTTTACGTGCTTCAGCGTACTGATACTCTTCAGACGATATTGCTCGGGCGCCCACATATATTATTGGTATCCCCGTCTTCTCAATTATTCTCCGCATAACTGTAGCGTGACTATACTTGTTGCCGAGGTACTGGTCTCTCTGATCAAGATGAGCGTCTATAACAACTATCAGATCTATTTCCTCACTTATGGCTTCAACGATAGGCAATGTAATCAGGTGCTCTCCGCCCAGAACTATGAAGTTATCGGAATAATCTTCTCTAACTCCTTTTACAACCTTCTTTATTCTAGTTAAAGACTCCATAACGTCGCCTGGCGGTAGAGCGATGTCCCCTAGGTCATTAAATAATACTATATCTTCTACAGGTTTTGATATGATCATTGAGAAAAATTCCAAATCACATATTGCGTCTCTAATGCTTTTTGGGCCGAATCTCGTACCTGGTTTATAACTTGTTGTCCAATCCATGGGGGCACCGAGTATTATGAGGCCTTCTTCCTCTTCGTTGCATGGTATTTTTGGATGACCTGTTAAGAGATGCATCCATGCAACCAAGGTGTTATCGCCACGCACAAAGCATTTATGACCAGGCGCCAAAATATCTAGGACAATACGAGCTGATATATATTTGGGCTGGAAGCAATGACTACTAATAATGATAAGTACGAGATACTCGTTAAGATCGCGAAGAAGAGAGGAATATTCTGGCCAGCTTTCGAGATATACGGTGGTGTGGCAGGATTCTACGAGTATGGCCCCGTTGGCGTCCTAATAAAAAGGCGGATAATTGATGAATGGTTGAGACAAGTAGTTTATGGGCGTGATGGCCTAGTAGTAGAGGTTGATACACCAATAATAACGCCACGAATAGTTCTGAAGGCAAGTGGTCATGAGGACAACTTCACTGATCCGGTTACAGAGTGCTTGAAATGTGGTAGGACGTTCAGAGCAGATCATCTAATCGAGGAGAAACTCGGGATTAGCGCTGAAGGGTTGTCCCTGAATAGGATGGCCGAAATAATGCGTCAAAATAACATACGGTGCCCAGTCTGCGGAGGCGAGCTAACTCCACCCAAACCCGCTCTCCTGCTTTTCAAGACCGAGATAGGACCATACAAGGGCTCTCCAGCATATCTAAGGCCTGAAACAGCCCAAGGAATGTTCGTATCATTTAAGAACGTGTTCAACTCTATGAGAAACAAGCTTCCTTTAGGTATAGCTCAAGTCGGAAGAGTTGGAAGAAACGAGATATCGCCGAGACAAGGACTGATCAGGCTTAGAGAGTTCACTATCATAGAGCTCGAATTCTTCTTTGACCCAGAAAAACAGGAGGAAGAAGTCAACAAGTACATGGATGAGGAACTGTTGGACGAGAAAATGAACATCATAACGGCCGATATGAAGCTCAACAATATCAAAGAACCCAGAGAATATAGTGCCCTGGAACTGATCGAGAAAGGAATAGTTAAGACCCCGTGGATGGCCTACTGGATGGCTGTCGGAAACAAGTTCTTGAGAAGCCTAGGAATACCAGCTGACAAAATACGGTTTGACGAGAAATTGCCCGAAGAAAGAGCACATTATAGCGAACAAACATTTGATCAAGAAGTCCTGACCGAAAAATACGGGTGGGTCGAAGTAGCTGGATATAGTTATAGAACAACATACGATTTAAGTAGACATATAAAGTATTCTAGTGCAGACCTAACGGTTTTCCGCAGATATGATAAACCACGTGAGAAAGAAGTTATCAAAATAAAGCCCAACTCAGTTGAAATAAGAAAAAGGTTTGCCAATAAATTCTCCGAAATAATGAAAGCACTCGCATCAATTTCACGAGAAGAACTTGTCAATAAAATAGTCAAACAAGGATACATAGAAGTAAACGGTATGAGATTAGACAAAGAACTGTTCTTCATAAAGCGTGAAAAGATCAAAGTACACGGCGAAAAATTCGTGCCACATGTTGTCGAGCCATCGTTTGGTCTCGAAAGAATATTCTACGTAGTGCTCGAGAACTCCCTAAAAATATCGAATGAGAGAACATACCTAGCCCTAACATCTAGGATCGCACCATACTATGTAGCGGTCTTTCCATTAGTATCAGGCTCTAAAGAAGAACACCAGAACATAAAGAATATCGCATGGGCTATCTATCGCGGCCTCTTAAACTCGGGCCTCCCAGCATATTACGATGAAGAAGGTAGTATCGGGAGAAGATATGCGAGAGCCGATGAGATAGGAATACCATATGCTGTGACTGTTGATTACGAAACATTACGAAACAACACTGTGACAATAAGAGAAAGAGACTCTCGCAAACAAGAAAGGATAAGTATCAAAGACATATACGACTACATCATCGATAAGATAGGGTTTAGGAAAACATGGATAGAATTTCTCGATAAAGAATTAAATAAGGCATAACTTTATCTTAACTTGACTGGCAGCTGTTAAAAGAATAATTCTCGAAACACGGCTTAAAGGGGATATGCATGTCTGAAAAAGAAAAAAACACCCCAGAGCCTACGAGGGCTAAGCCTCAGCAGAAAATTGATATTAAGAAATTGGTTTCAATAGTGCCACCTGCAAGCGAGCTGAGGAGAAGACAGAAACTGCTCCGTGAGAAGAGAATTAGGATAAAATATGATGACAATCTGCCAGAAGGCGCTGCAAGGGTTCCCAGGGAATTAGCTAAGATGCTCGGCATAAATGATGGAGACAAGATCGAGATCGTTGTCGCTGGCAAGAAGAAATTTGTATTCACTGCCACAATAATCGACGAACCTGGAACCAACAACGTGTACGTATATCCTGCCGAGCTAGAGGAAAAAGGAGTAGCCGACAACAGCATAGCAACACTCAGGAAATACTCTGGGACATGAACATGATGGACCAATCCCAGATAAATGATTTAATCATTATCCTCAGAGATCTGGTTAAAGATTTTGACAAAATTATAGATCAGGCAAAACTAGTCAAGGGAAAGGTTCTTGGAGGGGATTTTTCGCCCGCCGTACACTTAGCTCGTAGGATACTACTTCTCGTGAAAAAATACAAGAATGTACGAAGAATGCTTGATACTATTAATCTAAGTAGTGTGAATGATCTAAGTGAGAAGTATATCCACACGTATCGATTATACCTTGAGGCCGTCAGTATACCCTACATACGTGACCTTGTAATTGAGATCAAAGAAATAGTAGATAACAAGAGTGGTGGCCGTGGCAAGTATAGTGAGGTGCTTAAGGATCTTCTTTCGGAAATTAACGATATTGGTTAGAAGGCTCCTTACAATAATCCAGGTACACTAACATATCGGTAGCATATAGAATATAGATCATATGTTGTAATCTTGTTACCTATAGCGGGATATTATCCTGATCACTTTACCCCGTACATATCTAGATGAGATCCCAACTATCTTTACAAGAGCACGTGCTCCATCCATAGATTCTTCAAGCCGATCTCTAATGAAAATTGTTGGGCCATGCATGACAGGATATCCGTACCATTTCATGTTTTCCTTATTGAGAATAAGATAGGCTTCTACAGACTTGTTTAACAAACTCTTTTTCCTAGAATAATTGAATCGCTGAATGCGTCTCTTGATCGCCGCGATTATGTCTTTGTATTTTCCAATCTGCGGCTTTAGATTTTGAAAGGCTGTTCGAGGTAGCGGGGTATATTTGTAAAGTGTAATTTTTTCAACACCTGCTTCTTCCAATTTTTTGACTACGGTGAGTGTTTTTCTATATGTTTTAAAGACTTGATACGGTAATCCGTACATTAAATAGATGTAGGGTCTTAGCCCATGGCTTCTCAGTATTCTGCAGGCCAATAATACTTTTACAGGGTCGGCGGGTTTTCCTATGAGCTCATTGTACTCTTTATCGCCAGTCTCAAGCCCGATGTGTATAGGGGTTCCTTTTAGATATCTTTCAAAGATTCTTGCGACTTTTGCGTCGACCAAGCAGGCCTTGATGTTCTCAATGAAGATCTTTACTTTTCCATGTTTAATTTCTTCTATATCATGGAGGCGCGATAGTAGTTTTTCAATAGCTTCATGATTGGGTGGAGGATTACAAGGATCCGTGAGAGGCTGAGGGTGTACTAGTTCCTCTCTCATATAATCGAGGAAATCAGGGGCACTAAGCACTATTCTTTCAGCTCCGTTTTCAATAAGCTCCTCTACCTCAGAAACTATAGACTCTACGCTTCTCGACCGTGGAGGTCCGAATAATGCCGGTACGCTGCAAAAACCACAACCAGGGGGAATGTTTGCTGGACATTTGAGCCTCGCATGTAGAGGCCCCTTTACACAAATATTACAGTGGATACATCCAAGGAAACCTAGCCTGGGTCTCATGAAATTGCTGCATCCTCTGATGGTCTCAACATATATTCTGAGAATCCATGGCTTATCATATGATAACTGTATCTTTGTCCAAGGCTTCAATTTATCAAGTATACCTTTTGGTGTATGGATGCTCGGGCTCGTAACCCTAATAGAGCCTCTATCTCTATACGCTAGGGCTGGTATTTTTGCTAGTTCTTCTGGCTCGTTAATAGTCTCTGGCCCTTTCTCTCCGAAAAGTTTTTGTAACGGTATCTCTCCCTCGCCAATGATTACGAGGTCTGCAAGTCCTTTCTCCAATATTGTTTCATAATCATATGAACCTGGGCCTCCAATGATTAACTTTGCCCGGCTATTGTATCTTTCTATCAGTTTATGTATTCTACCTAATGCGCCAATGTCTTGTGACATAATAGAAATAAGTATTATAGGATAATTTCTAACCAATTGTTTGTTCTCGAGGAGTTTTTCGTAACTGAGTAAAAGCACATTGTACCCCAGTGATTCAAGTATTCCTGCCACTATTCTAGGACCTGCTCCAACTACATCGAATGTGGAATATCTTTTACCTCTAAACCTGGCTAGAGCATCAATGACTAAAACGTCTGTCAAAATTCTCTCCCGTGTTCGTGTCTGAATATATCGGTTCTATAGGTATCCCTTATATATCCCTGATACTTGGATAATGTATTAAACGAGGTGTCATCCGTGGCAGAATATAATGCTAATGAATCATTAGCGGAAATGCATATACATGAGAGTTTAACCAATTTAGCGAGGCTTGCAAGCGATGTATTCAGGTCATTCAATGAAATAGTTGTTAATATAAGAGAAAACACCGATTTTCAGAGACTCTACACTAAGCTACGAGGTCTCAAGGATAACGTTGAAGATAACAGGATAATGTTCATGGAATACCTAGTAAGACTTGGTGATGCTGTTACTAATCGTAGTCTCTACATAGATTTAGCTCTAAAAATAGATCGTTCATCCCAGTTACTAGATGGTGCTTCATATAGATTAGCACTGTATAGGACTAAGGGACTTAATATGGATGAGGAACTCTTTGGGTTATTAAAGGAGATCGCTGCAGCCCTTATAGCGGAATATGATAGTTTCTGTGATGGCTTATCAAAGCTGAGAATAGATCCTAAGAAAGCGCTTCAGAAGGTGAAAAGCATCAATGATCTAGAGAGTAAGATTGACGAGCTCTATAGACACATTACATTCACACTGTACTCTAAGTATGCTGATAATATCGTGGGGCTCATGGTTCTGAAAGACGCGGTTGATTTCATGGAGAATACAGCTGACACTATTAAGGAGCTTGGTGAGGATCTACGATACCTAGCACTACAGAGAGCATTAATAGCTTAGAAAACATTGAAAACATTAAGTGTAAGGGCTATTTGCTCTACAACCGTGTAATTGTGCCTGATTATGAATGTGCTAATATTCTTTATTGGGAGTTAGGCTACTATGGGACGTTTCTTGGTGTAGCCAAGCCTAAAGATAAATGTATCCGTTCACCGCTCGAGCTATCGATGTTAGAAGCATTGTATCTCGCCGAGAATGGTGTTCTCGAAATATATTCTGGGGCCAGGAAGCTCGGTATAGAGGAGATTAAGGATTTCTCGATAAAAGCGATCCCAAGGTTCCACAAATTATATGCTGTTTACAAGGATCTAAGGAGGCGCGGCTTCATAGTGAGAAGAGGACTAAAGTTTGGATGTGATTACCTAGTATATCGTTTTGGTCCCGGTATAGACCATGCCCCGTATGGTGCCCATGTTTATGATTCACGGGAGTCCATCGATCCAATAGAGATTGTTAGAATGGGTAGGTTGCTCCATAGTGTGAGGAAGAAACTCATCCTGGCTGTTACGGGTGAGGAAAATATAAGGTACCTGCTGTTTACATGGTGGAAGCCATAACATAAGAGATAATTAATAATAGCCTCCCTACGAGATAATAGTATGGTGTCAAATATCGATGAGATCAAAGATGTACTGCGCCCTAATACTAGGTGAAAAAAGCATTGCCCAGGCAGTACAATCCATACCATAGAGATTACCGACGACCATATAAACGTGAGGGGAGAGGCGAACAGTTTCATAAGCCTAGACCTCTCAGGCCCCAGTATCCGATGCCGCTAGGTATACATTGTAATCCATTATGTCCATTCTTCATATGTACTAAGAGGGCAAAGGTTGTAGTAAATAAGTCGTACAGAGGCAAAATCAAGAAGGTAGCTTATTGTAGGCTAACCGGAAGCGAGTGTATAGGCGCCGAGTGCAAATATGCTGCATGCAGGTTAAATTCGATGTTACCTGACGGGAAATGTGCGAAAGCACTCGAGAAAACACGTAAGGAAACAAGTGATGAAGAATTATTCAGAGAAATGGAGGAGATAGAAGACTATGATATAGATGAGTTTAGATGACCTTTCCAGCGACGATAAATATTGTGTTCAATATCAAGAACATCTAGTATTTTGCCAACGACAAAGTCAATAAGGTCTTTTATACTTACGGGTTTATGGTAAAAGGCAGGAGATGCTGGAAGAATAATCGCTCCAATCCTTGCTAGTTTGGCTAGATTCTCCAGATCTATAAGGGATAAAGGTGTTTCTCGAAACACGATTACGAGTTTGCCCTTCATCCTTATAATAGATAAGGCTGTACGGAGCAACAAGTTATCCTGTATACCATGAGCTAGTTTTGCAATTGTATTAAGACTACAGGGTACTATGATCATGTCGTGATTGATTAGATTACTCGAGCTTGCCAGTATGGAGTCCATATCATCCTCATCGAAAACATCAATCCCTTGTCTCTGTGCTATTGTAGAAATTGTTGTACCTATCTCATGCTCAGCGATTTTTCGGGCGAATTTTGTCTCAATAATATATATTCTCTTATAGTATTTGCTCAACAGATCAATATTACTTAGGAGAGCATACGTGTAGACTACTCCGCTAGCACCACTAACGCCTATAACCAGGCCTTTTCTCAAATGTCAGCCACCTAAACATTGGGTGAATGATCAGACCTGCGCGGGCTCATCATGCTTTAGTCTCAGCCCTTTCGAGCTACATCATTTCTATGATTGGTATTATTCGGGTGTATTCTTATATTATTGACTAGGTGTATGATATGGGCTGGATTAATAGAGAAAAACTTGATAAGTTCGTGTTTGAGTTGCTTGGACAGGGCATCTATGTCTCGCGCCATTCATACAGCTATAGAATAATGTACGGTGAACACATGGTTTTAGGAGTCCATGTTTATCCAGGGTATAACGAGATATGTGTAAGGGTCTATGTTGACTCAGGCGGTGAACTATGCAATAAGGTATTATCAATGGTTTTGCCTGTCGTAAAAGAAGTTTTCCCTGGCTATAAGATCAATATAAGGGAGTATAGGTCAGTAATTCATGGGGGTATTTAATGATCGAGAGGCTGTCAACAGGTATCTCCGAGATAGACGGGATGCTTAAGGGAGGCATACCCCGGGGCTTCACAATAGCGGTTGTAGGTGAGCCAGGTACAGGCAAAACAATATTCTCTTTACACTTCATAGCTGCTGGTATAAAGAATGGTGAGAAAGGCATATACGTGACTACCGAGGAATCGCGTGAAAGTGTTATCAGACAAGCAGAGATGTTCGGCTTCAAGTTCAGAGATGCTGTGCGTAGGGGAGAATTGATAATCATTGATGCCCTAATGGGTGAGCATGGTGATCCCTGGAGTCTGAGAGAACTTACCGTGGAAGAACTTATATCGAAGATAATGGATGCTAAGAGGACTCTAGGCTATGGACATGCAAGACTCGTGATAGATTCCATGAGCGCCTTCTGGCTAGATAAACCCGCTATGGCTAGAAAGTACAGTTATGTCATAAAACGTAGACTCTCAAAGTGGGACTTAACAATGATATTGACAAGCCAATATGCTGTAACGACAAGCCTAGGATTCGGATTCGGTATAGAGCATGTTGCTGATGGAATAATCAGGTTCAGAAAGAAAATAATGGGCGGGTACCTCAGAAGATTTCTGATCATTGAGAAAATGAGGCAAACAGACCATGATAAGAGAGTCTATGAGATCGATATCGTTAACGGTAAGGGCATAATTGTTAAAGGCCCATATAACGCTACGAGAGAGGATATTATGCTGCCATCATCGGTAATAAGAAAAATCATACAGGCACAACTTAAAAAAGAGCAAGAGCTCTCATCAACTGATATTGAGGAACTAGACGATAATGTTTAGGTCATAGTCCGTCTCTTTTATACCAGGCTCATAAGCGGTAGGATCTAGCTTTGTGAGAAATCTGAAGTAACGACATGCTATATCATGGGCGAACGCATGGAGGTCTTTTAGAAGAACGCTGTACTGCTCCCGTAGCTCTTCCCATGTCCTGCCCTGTAGTGCCTTACCGATAAGGATTACTTCACGGATCTTGGAGAGTTCAGGCCTCTTATCTTTCGGAACGAGCCAATGTATCTTTGCGATCTTATTCATTAGGTCAGCGGCTGCCTCAAAAGTCATTGGCCCCATGCAGTAAACCCATAGACGCTCAAGCTGTACAGGCGAGAAGATGTGTTCGGGGATATCATCGAGTATTGGTTCACCAGAGGAGAGCAGCTGTAGCGCGACTTCTATCTCCATATCTTGATAATTTACTGGTAAACTATCAAGCAGTTTCAGCTTGAACTCCTTGTTAGCCATAATGACCATTTTCTCGGCTTCACTGCTTATCGGCTTGATTACCAATAGTGTGTATTCTCCGCTTACAGGATTACGGTCGGGGCTTATATGAACCGGTATGAAATCATTCTTGATCCAGAATCTGAGAAGCTCAGGGTTAACGCCGAATCCTGCTGCGATCCAATCATACCCCTTTTCTCTAGCCTCCTTTTCGACTTTTTCCAGGCCCCAACTACCTATTCCTTTTCCCTGCACATCGGGATGTGTTGCTATTCGCACTATCCTTAAGCCGAAGAGTTTCGCGAAATCTACGTATCTAGCGTGTTTCAGAAACCTGTCGGGAATTATGTTGCCAGGTATTTTTCCTCCTTTAAGTAGCTCTTTGGCTAGTTCTTCGTCTATCCTGCCCTCGCATGCTATCTGTAGTGCACAGACTATTTTTCCGTGTCTGGTCTTCACTGCTCTGACAATATGGTGTGGCGCATCAGCAATCATTCCCAGGTCATCTGGCTCGTTTCTATAGTGGGCTAGGACATATATTCCGAACAGCTGGCGGAGCTCTTCTTCTCCTTCTTTGCTGAAGAGGTAAGCGGGGTCGTATTCCACATATATGAGATCCTTATTCTTTATGTCCTCGAGATCCTCTTGTGTAAGCTCCGCTGGTTCAGCGTCTAGTAGGAGTGTTTTGAACTGCCACTTCTCGATTGGGTCGTCGGCACTGTATCGTATAGGTTCTGTCATCTCGTATTTGTACAGTATGGTCTTCTTGTCTTCTTCGAGTTTCTTGAGAAATCTTACACTGAAGCCTCGACCGGCTCCTTCATAGCCGTGTATTGTTGTTGAAAAGACGAGCCTGCTATGTGCCCGCCATATCCTGTGTAGCATTGGGACAGGGATTCCAGCTGCCTCATCTACTATTACTATGTCTCCACGTATCCTAGGTATGTTTATCGGTTCCCAGTACTCTATGCTAAACCGTTCTCCTCTGAGTTCGATCACATTACCTTCCCGCTTTATCGCCTTGTAGTCGTAGCCTAGCGCATCAAGGACTGTGCGAGCCAGCATCATCAGGCTTTGTACATTGCTGGGTCTCGGCGCGGTTATGAGGATTCTTGGCTTAGGCTTCACTTTCTTCAACATATGGATTAATCCAACAGCACCTATTCCTACTGCACATGATTTACCCCTCCCTCTATCAGCGGTGATCACTATTACTCTCTTCTTTCCATGTTTCGGCTTTTCGTAGAGTTGTTCCATGAGCTTGATTATTTCTACCTGATCCTGTGTAAGTGCTTTCTCGTATACTATTTTTGGGAATAATGTCTTCTGAGGAATAGATATTTTCTTGGTGCCTCTAGCCTGGCCTAGAGGCTTGGAGTACTTCTTAATGGTTTTCCTGGTATCAACATCGTATATTCCTATGCCTTCAAATTCGAGAAGCTTCTCTTTCACCCATTTAATGAATATATGTCTAGGTTCGGGGAACTGTGGGACAGTAAGGTTTCTCTTGAATATGGTCATTATATTATCCCATTTCTTCCATGGTGGGACGAGAAGTATTATGAGGCCGCCACCTTCTACTATCCCGATTAGTCTTCCGAGATCATTTGGCTTTAGATCTTTTGTCAGATCCATGACTAGGAACGAGAATGTCGAGCCGAGGTATTTCTCGCTGACCTCGTAGACAGTGTACTTAAATATTGTATATTTTGATTTATCTAGAATGCTCTCTTCAAATACTTGCTTCTGTAGAACAGCATCGTCGAATTCGTCATGGAATACGTAGAGCCCCTTATACTGTTTTTGTTTATCATATTTGTGACGCTGTTTCTCATAATACATTATGGTCTTTGCTGCGAATAAACCGAGTTTCTCCGGATCACTTCCAGATAGTACAATCATAGCTCTGTACTTGTTCTGTACCAAGAAACCAACGCTTTTCCCTAATTCGCGTAGGAATCTCGTAAATGATGATGGAAACTTCGTTGTGGTCATTACAAGTACACCATAAACATACTGTTTCCTATTTATCTAGTTTTCTGCATATAGCGCTGATAATGTATGGATTAGGTGGAAAAATAAGGATTCGAGTTAGGTTTATGTATAAAACATTTTAGCCTACGATCATACGTTTTAGTTCTCTGGACATCTTCTCGTATCTCTCGATGTCTCCCTTGGTGAGGCTTGGCGGTACTATTTTCAATGCCTTGAGGAAGTGTTTCATCTGTACTGGTCTCACCTTGAATTCTTCGCGTAGAGCGATTATTGCTGCTTCTCTACAGACCGCTGCTATATCCGCACCTGTGTATCCTTCAGTTATTTTGGCAAGTTCTTCGAGATTGACGTCATCTGCCAGTGGCATCTTCCGCGTGTGCACCTTGAAGATCTCTAGCCTGGCTTTGAAGTCTGGCGGTGGTACGTAGATGAGTCTATCGAATCTGCCCGGCCTGAGAAGTGCTGGATCGACTATGTCGGGTCTGTTGGTGGCTGCTATTACTACAACTCTTCTGAGAGGCTCTATTCCGTCTAGCTCTGTTAGTAGCTGGTTAACTATTCTGTCTGTCACACCACTAGTGTCGTGTCTATAGCCTCTTGCTGGTGCTATACTATCTATCTCGTCGAAGAATATGATCGCTGGTGCTACCTGACGTGCCCTCCTGAATATTTGTCTTATCGCTTTTTCTGATTCTCCTACCCATTTGCTTAGGATTTCTGGCCCTCTTACCGCTATGAAGTTGGCGCCGCTCTCAGTAGCAACAGCCTTAGCCAACAAAGTCTTACCAGTACCCGGTGGTCCGAACAACAGTATGCCTTTAGGCGGCTCTATACCCATTTCTTCGAATACCTTTGGGTTCTTCATAGGCCATTCAACGGCTTCTCTTAATTGTTGCTTCACATTCTCTAAGCCACCAATGTCGTCCCAGTGCACCTCAGGAACTTCTACATAGATCTCTCTGATCAGGGTTGGCTGTACGTATTTAAGTGCTTCTAGGAAATCGTTCATCTTAACCTTTAGTTTTCTCAGCTTATCGGGTGGTATCGATTGGCTGATATCGATCTTTCCCTCTTTCATGAATCTTCTTAGTGCTGCTAGTGCTGCTTCTTTGACCAATGCTGCTAAGTCTGCTCCCGTGTATCCATGGGTCATCTCGGCTATCTTATTGAGGTCAACGTCATCGTCTAATGGCATGTTCCTGGTATGTACGGCCAATATCTCTCTTCGAGCCCTCTTGTCGGGCGGCGGTATCTCGATTTCACGGTCGAATCTGCCCGGCCTTCTCAGCGCTGGATCAAGGGCGTCTGGCCTGTTAGTTGCTCCTATAACGATTACTTTGCCCCGCTCTTTTAGCCCATCCATTAGTGTTAATAGCTGTGATACAACTCTCTTCTCTACTTCTCCCGTAACTTCTTCTCTCTTAGGAGCTATGCTGTCTATCTCGTCGATAAATATTATCGCTGGAGCGTTCTCCTCGGCTTCCTTGAATATCTCTCTGAGCCTCTGCTCCGACTCGCCGTAAAACTTACTCATTATCTCTGGTCCGTTGATTACTATGAAGTATGCTCCAATCTCATTCGCTAGTGCTTTCGCTAATAGCGTTTTACCAGTACCCGGTGGTCCGAACAACAGTATGCCTTTAGGCGGCTCGATGCCGAGATGTTTGAATAGCTCCGGATGCTTAAGTGGTAGCTCTACTATTTCTCTTATTTTCTGCTTGGCCTCTTCGAGATCACCTATGTCCTCCCATGTGACCTTGGGGATTCTCTTGGCTCTTTCGATCACTTCCTTCTGGACTGGCTCTTCCTTGATCTCTATCTCAGTGGAATCGGTAACGTAGACCCTATAGCTCGGCTGTGCCGATACGACTACTAGCTTTATGGTTGCTCCAAATACTGGTATGATTATTTCTTCTCCACGGCTTATCGGCTTCCTTATGAGGAACTGTTTAACATATTCGACGAAGTCCGGTCCAAACCTTATCGGCTCAGTTGGTGCTAGTACGACCCTTGCGGCTGGCTCTACTCTGGTCTTTCTGACAGTTACTATGTCGCCTACACCAACACCTATTGCCGCTCTCATATAGCCGTCCATTCTAATGGCTTCCTTCCCCTCGTCCTCCGGGTATGCTGGCCATACCTGTGCAATAATACTCCCCTTAGGCCCCGTGATCTCAATGAAATCGCCCGTTGATACGCCAAGCTTTTGCATAGTCCTTCTACTTATCCTAGCGATCTTTCTGCCTACATCTCTCTGTCTCGCCTCCATGACTCTTAGTCTTACTTCTCTTTCTCCCACCATTCTGAACACCTCATACGAAACCTCCTTCTGTATTATTTTATGGAACCATTCCTATTATTGTAATACTATACCTCTTTATATAATCTTGTCTCATAATATGAAACATTATTATGATATTTGGAAATTACTAAATAACACCTATAAGAGTATAATATGTGTGAGAGAAGTATATAATTGATTAAAAGTATAAGGTGAAAATGAAAAACAGGTGATACCATGGTCGAGAGAGTCAAGACAGGCATACCGGGATTCGATGAGATAGTGTATGGAGGAATACCAAAGCGCAACATTGTACTGCTTAGTGGTGGTCCCGGGACTGGCAAGACTATATTCGGGCAACAATATTTATGGAATGGATTACAAATGGGCGAACCTGGGGTTTATGTTGCATTAGAGGAGCACCCAGTACAAGTAAGAATAAATATGCGCCAGTTCGGATGGGACATTAGATCCTATGAGCAACAAGGATATTTCGCCATCGTAGACGCATTTACGGGAGGAATAGGGGAAGCTGCAAAAAGAGAGAAATACGTTGTAAGAGACCCCACTGACGTTGGTGAACTAATAGATGTTCTCAAGGCAGCGATACGTGATGTAGGGGCTATGAGAGTAGTAATTGATTCGGTTTCAACACTATACCTGACCAAGCCAAGCGTGGCTAGGAGCGTGGTATTACTACTTAAGAGAGTATTATCGGGTCTAGGAACAACGTCCATACTAATATCTCAGGTCAGCGTCACAGAAAGAGGATTCGGAGGCCCCGGGGTAGAACATGCTGCAGACGGTATAGTTAGGCTTGATCTCAATGAGTTCAATGGAGAACTAATGCGAAGTATCATAGTATGGAAAATGAGAGGCACTAAGCACAGTATGAAGAGGCATCCGTTCGAGATAACCGATAAGGGCATAATAATATATCATAACAAAGTACTGAGAATACATGGTGCATCAGCAGTATTCGAACAAACATGATAATGTGCTATCCACTACTTAGAAATCATGAGCCCACAACTTAGAAGCTATCTTTTTATATCGTTCGTTTACGCCTAGATATTTTATAGGTTGACCATAAAATGATGAACCCAATGAGAGTTCATGGATACTATAGATATTCTTGTCCTAATTGTGAAGGCATAAATAATGATATGAGATTAATATATAAGGCACCCTGCCAGAAATGTCTTCCTTCACAAGTATTTGTTAAGATAAAGAAGGAGATAGTTAACAAAGATTATTCATATATTATTAAAACATATTATGAAAATGTGTCCAAGCCTAAAGGTTTAAGAAAATTACATGTATTTAATGAAAAGGTACAGGAATTTGAACGTTTCTTTAAGAAAGCAACAAGGGGCTATAGATTCTGGAGTGCACAACGTACGTGGGCCAAGAGAGTATTAAAGGGTAAATCCTTCAGCATTATAGCGCCGACAGGCATGGGCAAAACAATGTTTGCCCTCGCAACAGCGCTTTACCTGGCAAAGAAAAATATTCATTCTCATAGAGCCAACCGCTTGGACAGGCCGAAATGCTACCTAGTATTTCCTACAACACCACTGCTCCTCCAAGCAGAGAAGCGTTTAGAGATGATGGCCAACAATGCTGGTATTAAATTATGTAGTGACGAAGAAAATGATCAGAAGTGTCTGAAAATAATAACATTCCATGGCAAGATCCAAAGGAAGAAGAAAGAAGAATATATGGATGCTATCAGGAAGGGAGATTTCGATATCCTCCTCTCAACTAGTATGTTCATGCACAAGAACTACCGGGAACTAATAGGCAAAAAGTACTCGTTTATAGCACTAGACGACGTTGATGCGATACTAAGAAGTGGTAAAGCTATAAAAATACTGTTTTATATCCTCGGAGTCTCCGACGAAGAGATCCAGAATGCTCTCGAATATATCCGTTTAAGGCAACGGCTCGCCTTTCCAATAAAAGAAGATGAAAGAGAAAGACTAGAAAGACGCCTAAAAGAGCTAGAACGAGACGTAGAAAAGACGAGAAACAAGATAAAGACGATAATCCTTGTATCCAGCGCCACAGGGAAGCCTAGAGGGATCTATCCCAAACTCTTCAAAGTACTCCTCGGATTCGAAGCAGGTAGCAGGCCTGAAGCAATAAGAAACATAGTGGACACCTATACGGAAATTTCTGGTTCAGCGGATGAAGAAGTAGCTAGTATTATACGAAGGCTTGGCGATGGAGGGCTCGTCTACGTACCCGTAGAACGGGGCATCGAGTATGCTGAACACCTTGCGGAGCTACTAAGGCAGAACGGGGTCAAGGCTGAGGCGTTCCATGCCAAAAAAGCTGCCAAACTACTCGATCAATTCGCTAATGGTGAAATAGACGTACTTGTCGGTGTAGCCACTTATTATGGAGTAATGGTTCGCGGAATAGATCTACCTTGGAGAGTTAAGTACGCAGTATTCGTCGGCGTTCCACGTCACAAATTTAGTACAAGGCTCGAGAACCCGCGGCCCATCGATATAATCAGGGTACTTTCAATACTCCGAGAAATCCTTGAAGGCGAGGAGAAACAAAAAGTAGAGATAATGATCGGTAGGATATCCAATAGGCTTAGAAGACTAAGCCAGGCAGCATTGCGTATGCTCTCCGAGGGATTCCAAAAATATCTGAGCGGAGAAAGCGTTGAGGAAACCCCGCTTTTAAAAATGCTGATAGACGCGTTAACTTATGCTAGGAAATTATTATCTGATCCAGAAATTCAGCGCAAGCTAATGCAACTACCCGATATAGCTCTAGTAACGGAAGATGAGAAGACCTACATACTCATCCCCGACACAGCGACATATATACAGGCAAGCGGGCGTACTTCGAGGCTCTACCCAGGAGGCATCACGAGGGGGCTGTCAGTCATACTGGTCGACGACAAGAGGCTTCTCAATGGACTAGTTAAGAGGATGAGGTGGTTATTCGAGGACTTTACTATTAAAGAGCTCAATGAGATCGATCTTGACAGGTTGATGAATGAGATCAATGAAGAACGTAAGAAAGTCAAGAAGATCCTAGAGGGAGCGATCAAGGAATACAGGACGGTAGAGATATCAAAATCAGCTCTTCTAATAGTTGAGTCTCCTAATAAAGCCAGAACAATAGCTAATTTCTTCGGTAAACCATCGACTAGAGTTCTAGATAATGGAATGATAGTATATGACGTAACAACTGGTGACTACGTCCTAACAATAGTTGCAAGCATAGGACACGTGTATGATCTTGTGGTAGATGAAGGATTCAGGAATTATGGTGTCCTGAAAATAAACGACTACTTTGTTCCTATATACACAGATATCAAGAGATGTAATAAGTGTGGCTACCAGTTTACTAACGAAGAAAATAAGTGTCCTCGCTGTGGCTCAAGAGATATCTCTAGGAAGATAGATATTGTGGATACCTTGAGGGAACTGGCGAATGAAGTAGACATAGTATTCATAGGGACGGATCCAGACACTGAGGGAGAAAAAATAGGATGGGATCTAAAAGTATTGCTTGAACCATACACGAACACCATAAAGAGGATAGAGTTCCATGAGATAACGCGTAAAGCTATACTCAACGCGATAAGGAATCCACGTGATTTTGACCTAAGACTAATAGAGGCACAGATTGTTAGGAGAATAGAGGATCGTTGGCTCGGCTTCGCATTATCCGAAAAGCTATGGTATGATTTCTGGCCATTCTACTGTAACCGCTTCATAATTCCTAAACTACTCAATGCTATGCGGAAAGGCAAGAGAGTACAGCTTATCAATTGTTGCGAGACCATTAACAGGAATCTGAGTGCAGGTAGAGTACAGACACCAGTCCTTGGATACATTATTGAACGATACGAACAGAGCAGGAACCCGAGGAAATACGGGTTACTCAAATACATAGGCTATATCGAAGAACTATCGCTGATGTTCGAACTGGTACAAGAAGAAATAGAAAAACTCGGCCTAGAAACACCCAAAGATCTGATTGGTAGAAAAGCTGTCATAAAAGACGTAGGCGAAGAAGTAGTAGATGTTAATCCATTACCACCATTCACTACTGATACACTCCTCGAGGAAGCAAGCCGTGTACTAGGTCTTCCAGCGACTAGAACAATGGAGATTGCACAAGATCTGTTCGAACTGGGTCTGATCACCTATCATAGAACAGACAGTATACGTGTAAGCGATGCAGGTATAAACGTTGCGCGCCAGTATCTGGAGGAAAAATACGGTGACAAATATAAGGAGTACTTCAAGCCCAGAACATGGGGTGCTGGTGGGGCCCATGAGGCAATAAGACCGACAAGACCTATCGATCCTGATAGACTTGTACAACTAATAAAAGAAGGGGCCATTATACTTGCCAAGCCCCTCACACGCCAGCACATTGCTGTTTACAGGTTAATCTTTGAAAGATTCATAGCTAGCCAAATGATCCCAGCCAAACTAAAACTGCAGCGGATCGAGCTGATATTAGACGGGATATCAAAGACTATGGATCGCTATGTAGAAGTCATCGAGAAAGGATTCCTAGAAATTTATAATATATTGAGGACAGAGAGTCGGATCAAGCCTGGAGAATACATTGTAAGTGATGCCAGAGAATTAAAGCCTCCGCTGGCAAGATATCATGACGTTATAAAATGGATGAAGGAAAAAGGAATCGGGAGACCGAGCACGTATGCCAAGATAATACAGACTCTCATTGATAGAAAATATGTTAAGATCACTAGCAAGGTCAAGGCGTTAATTCCGACTGAGAGAGGAGTAATGGTCTATGAATTCCTGACAAAGTATTTTGGCGATGTAGTAAGCGTTGATACTACGAGAAGCCTCGAGGAGAAGATGAGGCAGATTGAGGAGGGAAAAATTGACTATCAGGTGGTTCTCGCGCAATTATATGATGAAGTACTAAACAAAGTAATAAATAGGGATAGCGGTGAACTGCGCAGAGAGGTGTGCCCATCATCAGAATAGAAATAGTGGGTGAGGCTGAAGACTACGGGAGAAATGCTGTTGCCGTTGTTCATATAAATATTTTTGAATATGCAAAGAAACACAACTTGGATCACGCCAAGAACATATTGTTGTTTGCACGTGAGCAAGATGTTAGGACAATCATACTACCTTATATGCAACCTTATGGCCCTGTAATTGATGAGGAGGCTACAGGCAATAGACGCATGATAAGGAAGTATGCATTATCCGTAAACGATCCTTATATATTGACTCTTAACATGATTGCCCGTAACTATGGGTTAAACATTGTTGTGGCCGGAATAATAGAAAGAGCTGGCTCAAAAATGTACATATCATCAATAATGATCTCACCATATACTCAATTATCAATGATAAGACACCGTAAAATAATGATTAAAGACTATGAAAGAAAGCTAGGGATAAGCCCTGGCAAATCAATAGCTCCACTAAAAGTCAGAGATACTATAATTGCTAGCATTCTTGATGATGAATTCTATGTGCCAGAAATGATAAGGCTTTTGCTTCTCGAGAATTCCTCATTTCTACTCTACGGATACAGCCAGAGCAGTCCCCCAAAAAACTTGACTAACCTTGTCCGGACCTACTCATATGTTTTCTCAGTACCAATAATTGTTCCTGGCTCAGTAATCTATTATAGAAACAAAGTGTTACATGTTACTCCAACGATAGTAACAGATTCGGAGGGAAACATAATATACAAATATGTTGGTGAGGAACAGAAGATCATAATAATACCTGAACACCTGTTTGCGGGTCCGGTATTATCGAATGTGGAAATGGATACGTTAAAATTAATTGCTAGGAGGTATAGAACCATTCTTTGACGAGTCGGGCCTTGGAGGAGATGTAAATGGTTTTGGAACAAAAAGTCGTACCATTAAAGACTAAGACGCTCAACGATCTCATACGGTTAGCTGCTACGACAGCAGGTCCTCAAGGAATGACGTATATATTGAAGTTTCAGGATGAGAAAGGACGACTCGTTCTAGGCGTTCTAGGGGTCTTCAGGGACTATTACAAATACTATGGTGTACCTATGTTCTACTACTACTTGGTCGATGATAGCATTAGAGAAAATGTGGAGAATTCGAACTATATAATTGTGTCTACTGGTGAAGAACGAGTGGAGTTCTCAAAACATCCCAAGCCCGGTCTCTCTATACCATTAATACATTTAGCGTCCAAGCCCGTCTTCATACCGGAACTGGATTGAGATCTTAGTGTTTCTTCCCCCTTATGATCCTAACTGGTATTCCGGGTGGGGTTATTGTCTCTAATTTCTTGAATCCTATCTTTTCCATAATCCTATAGATATGTCTGATGTACTCTGGGTTTTTCCCTGCAAATACTGAAATGGTTCCTCTATAGTCCAACAACTTATATAGAGTATTAAGGAACTCGTAGGAGTATAGCCTCCTATTTTTCCCTGGATTCGGACCACCGTCATGGACTATGTGTTCGTATTTCTCCTTGTTTTTAAGCAGGATTCGGGTCACTATAGCGGCGTCGTTCAAGAAAATAAATGTGTTTTTATTTTCTAGATATCCTGCAAAGTATTGGTATGGATTCCTATATAGAGCTATCCCGAGTATTATGGGATCTACCTCAATGCTATGTATAACAGCTGTTTCATTCATATATCTCATGCAATAATGTGTTCTCCCAAGCCCTGTTCCTATTTCAAGGATTTGATCTGCATAGAGGGCTGCCTCGGCCCATGCTATATAGCATCCTAACGTGATTACGCGGTAGTCGTCCTCTCCGGGTTTTCTCAGGTATCCTAGTCCCCCAGTATTTTTGTTGATGTACTCATCTATGTCTTGCTGACCAATTCTAAGTATCACCCTCCTATAAGCGGCTCGTGCGGTTCTCCTGGCGATATAATCCGCTCTTTTGTAATTTCGGAGTAAGAGATGGGTAAGTGTACAAAAAGGTGGTTGCATTACCTTGTCCTTATAATCATTCTTTTGCCCATCACGATCCAATACTCTACTTCGACTCCGGGCTGGAGTTTTTCTCTTAGTTTCTCGTCCTCTGGCTTCTCTACTTCAAACGTATCGAAGGTCTCCATATCCATTATCTGTACCATATCGCCCATGTCGGCGATCACTTGACCAACACGCTTCTCTATAATGGGGACCTCTACTCGCTGGTCAACGGGGGCGACCAAGGTTCTCTTATTGCCTGTGAAAAGCCCGATGGCAACAACATGTGCTTTTGCACTTCCATGTTTTCCTGTCTTGGCCTTGCTCATTTCAACTATTCTACATGGTTCGCCCTCGATGACTATGAAGTTTCCTGGTTTCAGTTCTCCGAGAGTTGCATATGTTTTGCTCATGTGTATATTCACCCGCTCGGCATGGATGTTTTATTCGTAGAATCCTTTAGGGGGGTTCGACATATTTATAGGTCTCTTTCTCCAATCTCCAGATAATATGTATCCTATATCCGTATCTAAGTTATCAGCTATTTCTTTGAATACTTTTTTATACAAAGTATGCGATATATGAAGCTCATGCATATCCATTGCAGGACAGATAATGCAGCCTATTCTTGTGAAACCCCTGTCATAAAGTGGGTTCATGTCCAGCCCAAAGTTTAATGCTACTAGTTGCGCCTCGAGCCTTGTCCAGGATATTATTGGTAGAGCCCGCCTAGTGCCTGGCATGTAGCGGCTCATGGTTATTCGTGGCAGGCGTCCCCGAGAAGAGCTTTCATACATCCTGATACCCTCAAATACAAGCCTGATATTGTTCTTTCTATAGAACTCATAAAGAGGCCTTATCTTTAACAGGCCAGTACACCATCTATTGTCTCTTGAGGGTAGTATTCTTCTCTCATTTATGAGTTCCAAGAACTTTTTATTGCTTCCAACTACTTCGAGATGGACACCTAGTTTCTTAGCTGTTCTCTTTACGAATAACTTGGTTTCCGGGAACTCTAACCCTGTGTCAGAATACACAGCGATGAGCTTATCAGCGCCTAGGGCTTTCGCTACTAGATAAAGCGTTATAGTGGAATCAATACCGCCAGAGAATGCGATAGCATATGGAGGATTATATCTGGACGCGGCCTTTCTGATAAAACCTATTGCTTCATTTATGATAATATCTATATGATGCTTATTAGCATCGACAATCTTATCAGGTTTAACAGGAGGTAGTTCTTTAAAAACATGCGGCGCTAGATCTTTAACCTTACACTTGTCCTCTTTCTTCTTACATATGCCGACGTATTTGCTGGTGATGAATATCAAATATTTTTGCGCTGGAGTAGTAGCTATTAGCTATTCGTATATACTTGCCCTTGAGCCTCTTCTTGGTTGATGGGATCCTAGGGACTTCGCTCATGTGATGGGTCAGAATGGATGCTAATGCTCCAGTCGGATGGAATACCCACCCCTCTCTGGCAGAGTATAGTAGGACACCATACTTTGCACCATCACACCATACTTCAGCAGCGTATTCACCATACTCGGAAGGCAGACGTCGGCAAATCGTGCTCTTGCTACTAATATCTAACAATATATCGAGATCCCTTTTGATCAGCCTAGAGATTGTTTTCTTCTCATATTCTGAGCCAAACCAAGTATCGTGCTTACCTACTTTGATTAAAGGTTTACCCCTATTAATCAATGGTATATTTTCCTCAATATTCCATACAATAAACCTCATCATCTTTTCATCCATGTTCGCTGGGTTTGTTCTTTTTACCTGCATTTATTCTATTGTTTTTATGTCTCTTCTCAATTATGTCGTTGAAGAAATACCATGTAGCGAATATTGTTATGACCGATGCTATCCCTAGGCTTATACCCCATGACAAAGCGTTCTTTACTGTGTCAGATAATGCTGTGATATCTATGGTTACAAGCATTGTGACCAGCAGTAGTAATAGGAACATGAATCCTCTAAGCTTCGCTTCCATGCGTATGAACTTAACAAGCGAGCCGAGCACTATGAATGACAGTATTATAATAAACACTATGCTGGCATATCTGGCAAGATAGCCTAGGAGAATATTGGCCATGTTGATTTCTTGGGGAAAGACGATTAGAAGCACAGAGTAAACAGATAACAGCACTAGGCCTATATCCGTGAGAACTATAATGAGGCCTGTGAGGCTGATATATGCTTCTTGCAGTACAGGTTTAAGGAGCTCATCGATCTTGAATATTGATAGTATCTTTCTAAGCATCTTGCTTGTTGGTAAATATCATCACGACTATATATAGGGCAATTATTACGAGGGCAACCAATAGTTTCGGCAATAGCAATGCGAGATCTCGTAGGGCTAGCTCGAATGCTTGTAGCAGTGTTTCAGGGCCTTTGGCGCGTCGTGTTTATAGCTTCAATAAATGCTGGATGATTTACTATGGGCCACCTGTTAGCATTTGTAGGTAGTAAATTGTCCTATATATTATGAACATGAGTATGAATGCAAGTATGAACGCTACTAGCTTTAATACCGTTTTAGCTGTCTTCCTTGTTACGAATACCGTGAAGTTATAGTTCGTCATGCTGGTCATGTAGAGAATATGTGAATACATCCTAACATAGACTGGAGATATTATTACAAGCTCCGGTATAGCGGTGAGAGCGATAAACAATCTGGCTACGCTGAACATGCTCGCAGTTATGAACACTAGGACATAGTTGAAAGCTAGAAATGCACCAATAAGACCTCCTATAAGCATTGATAACGCGTTCGCCGTTGTTAACATTAAGCTCGCCCGGGCTATTCCAAGTTTTTAACAATGCTCGAGTAAGCTAGTCCCGCGAAGAGATTTGTGCCTACGATCGAGAACAAGTAGACAACAACTATTCCGAGATGTAGAATTGGGTAATTTATCAGTATTATGAGTATTGGGGTAAAAGCCAGGCCTAGCATATCTATACAGCCTTGTGCCAAGTCTGCTCCAGAACATACTTGCAAATATGTTAGTGAATGTCTGGATAAGCCATATCAGGCCTACAAAATAATCTGGTGCATGGAGCTGTTTCATCAGTCTTGGAAACCAGGCAATGCTAACTAGGTTGGTTACAGGAAACAGCATCACTAGCATTAGTAAGGTACTTGTAGCCTTGATCTCGATCTCCTCGGTGCTTCTCCTAGGACGTTCAAGGATAGGAGTAGCATGGGATAAGCCTATCAGAATAGTTCCGGCGAGCCCGCCTAGAAACGATATTGTGTATAAAACAAGGTATCTCGTATATGATTTGATTGCAGCTAAGACGATAACCAGTACTATTTGGCCAATAATGCTTGATAAACTTCCAGCGATCATTCGATATCCGATAAGTTTCTTATAGGTTTCCCTTTCAAAACTAGTGAAAAAACAATGCATTAAGATATATGCCTGTCATAAAACTGGATGTCCAAGCTAATCCAACAATGAACGGTAAGATATATGTGAAAGAAGCCATAAATGGTATACAGAACCATGATAAACGCTCTAATATATGTATTACCAATAACCTGGCCTTTGCTTTTCCAGGCCTGACACGTACATGAACTATTTTTCGAGGCTATAAGCGCCATAAGCCCGGATAAAGCATTTAATAATAAGGATATCTTGGAGAAAATACCCTGAATTAACGAGTAGTATTGGAAGGAGACTCCTACTTATTGATACGAAGAAACCACCACTTAGGGCCTCAAGCACAAGGAGCCAGAAACTCGGGCCAAATCTTTGATCTAATCGGCCCTTCATGGCATTATTTTATGAGATCAAAAAAGGATTATTATCTCTTGTGTCCCAGCTTCAAGAGATGAATTGACTCGTCCAAAAGTAGTTCAGCAATATCTCTAATACTCTCTGAGACCGTTAGGTGGGGGTACGGGAAGGTGGCTAGTTCTTCGGGCGTGAGCTTAGCAAGGTATAATGGTACGTATGCTGATATGACCTCCGACGCCTGCGGGGCAACTATGTGAATGCCCAGAACATTATCCTTATTATCAATAAGTATTTTTGCGAAACAGTATTCGGGCCCCTTTATTCTAACGGCTGAAAGGAATGATAGTGGGACTCTCAGCTTCTTATACTTGGTGCCCTTCGTCCTAAGTTCTTTCTCAGTATAACCTATGCCAGCATACTCTAGTCCAGAGAATATAGTCTGTGGAACCATGTGATATTCGATCCTCCTTATCTTCTCTCCCATGATTTGCTTGGCCGCGAGTATGGATTCAACAATAGCTTTATGTGCGAGCAGAGGCCCACCTATTACATCACCTACAGCGTAGATTCTAGGATTATGTGTCTGGTATCCATTGACTAGTTTGATAAACCCCTTCTCATCTGTTTCAACACCAGCCTCTTTGAGGCCTAGATCCCCTGTGTTTGGTGTGCGTCCTATAGAGATAAGGACCTTGTCGGCAACTATTTTTTCGCCATTGCTTAGGAGGATCTTGGCTTGTCCTTCATAGGCAGATATTTTTGTTGTCGTTGTTTTTTCATGTATAGAAATGGTTTTCGAGCGCAGATACCTCTTAATAGTTAATGCAATGTCACGATCAAGGAATGGTAGTATATGATCTAGTGCCTCAATAACCGTTACATTTACTCCTAGTTCCGCGAACATATTACCTATTTCGACGCCTATGACCCCGCCACCGATTATAGCGAGTGAATCTGGGATCTCTTCTACACTGAATATGTGTCTATTTGAGACTATGATTTTACCATCAAATACTAGTCCGGGCAGACAGCGTGGACGTGTGCCTGTAGCGATGATGTAGTTATCTGCGCGGTAAACGTTGTTCCCTACCTTTACCTCGCCTGGACTAATAAATCTGGCATGTCCTCTAATGATCTCTACACCTGATTTCTCTAGAAGATATTCTATGCCTTTTCTCGCCCTGTCTACTTGGTCTAGGATGAATTTCCGTATGTTCTTGAAATCAATGTTTATGTCAGCATCGATCTTTTCCAAGGCACTTATTGCCTGGGCCATATGGTAAAGCGCCTTGCTGGGAACACAGCCATAATTGGTGCATTCTCCTCCTATGAGATGTTCCTCTATAATTGCTGTTTTATAGCCATGACTAGCCAAGTATATCGCGGCAGGATAGCCTCCGACCCCCGATCCTATGACTATGATATCATACATAGTTATCAGCCTTTCCCATATGTTTTCTCAAGTAAATCCTCCATGTAGGAGCGAGTGTCTTAGGGTGGTTTGCCCGTACATTATCGATGCGTTTAACACTCGTGTTAAGAGGCCATTCTTTAGCTTTTGATGGACTGGTATATGCTATCTGTGATATCTCTTTGAGTCTCTCAGCATATTTCTCAATGTTCCCGATTGTTTCTGATTCCGTGAATTCAGTCATTAATGCTTCCTTCACTATTAATGGGAAGTATATTGTTGGCGCATGGAGTCCTGCATCTAGAAGCCCCTTCGCGACATCCTCGGCCGTAACGCCTGTTTCATCCTTCATTTTCTCAGCACTAATTACTACCTCGTGCTTTCTATGTCTACCTGGACCATAGGGTATAGAGTACCCCTTCGCATCTCTGATCAATTCTATGAAGTAGTTAGTGTTGAGTACTGCCTGCTCGGTTGCAAGCCTAAGGCCACGGGCTCCAAGCGACAGGATATATACGTATCCCCACACAAGGGGTATCACATTTCCGAAGAATGTTTTCAGCAGACCAATACTATGTTTACTTGGGCCCTCCAGCCTATACATATCTTTTTCCTTATCATATACGACCCGGTAGCCCGGCAGTAGATCGTGAAGCCATATGTTCTTATCGGGATCAACGATCCGATCCTTTATACATATAGGACCAGCTCCCGGTCCTCCACCTCCATGGGGGGATGAGAAGGTTTTATGTATATTGATATGAGCTATGTCGAAGCCCATGTCGCCGGGCCTAGCATATCCCATTATGCCGTTCAGGTTCGCTCCATCGTAGTAGAGTAGGCCGTCAACACTATGTATGATCCTCGTTATCTCTTCTATGTTTTCCTCAAACAATCCAAGAGTGCTAGGATTAGTTATCATGAGACCAGCAGTGGATTCTCCCGCGACCGCCCTAAGTGCATCTAGATCGATATTTCCATTCTCGTCAGAGGGCACCTCCACAACCTTGAAGCCCGCCATCGAGGCGCTCGCAGGGTTTGTACCATGGGCTGAATCGGGCACTATGATTTCCCTCTTCTTGTCGAGCTGGCCTCTAAGCTCATGATATTTCCTCGTCAATAGCATGCCTGCTAGCTCGCCATGAGCCCCTGCTGCAGGATGTAGGCAACAATAATCCATACCTGTTATGTGTTTAAGCCACTCCTGGAGGTGATAGAGGATCTCGAGAAGGCCTTGCACTGTTCTCTCGTCCTGCAGGGGATGAAGCATCGTGACCCGTGGATCAAATGCTATTTCGAACGCCACTCTCGGATTATACTTCATTGTACACGAGCCTAGCGGTACCGGGCCATTATCCACTCCGTATGACATCTGTGTGAGGCGTGTGTAATGCCTTATTACTTCTACCTCGCTAACCTCTGGTAGCTCTGGAGGCTTCTCTCTCTTCAGCTTAGCGGGTATCTTTATGTCCCCAACAGCTTCTTTTATCGCAGGATCTATCTCCGGGACTACGAATCCACTTCTTCCCGGCCTCGATAACTCGAAGATCAGGGGTTCACCCCATCTAGCCTGCCTAAACATGTTTTATCCCTCTAAGAAGTTTTTGATGAGAACAGCTAGTCTATCGATATCGTTCTTTGTGTGGAGCTCTGTGAAAGAGAATATTGCTGTCTCTCCTAGCCAAGGATAAATATCGCCGACATAGTATCCGCCATGCACACCATTGTTTAGTAGATACTCGTGTAGCTCGGAATATTTTTTGCCGGAAGCTTCAAGCCTTAGTGGGAACTCCTTGAAGAAATCGGCTGTGAAGACTCTTGTGTTGACACCGTTTATTTCACTCAATTTCTTGGCGGCGTAGTGGGAATTATAGTAGATCAATTCTGCGAGTTTCGTGATTCCTTTCTTACCGAGGAGAGCAAGATATACGGCAGCTGCTATAGCGGATAATGCCTCGTTTGTACATATATTGGAGGTTGCTTTCTCCCGTCTGATATGTTGTTCTCTCGTCTGAAGTATCATTGCAAAGGCCCTATCCTTACCGTCGATTGTTGTTGTTAGACCGATTAGTCTGCCCGGCATCTGTCTCAGAAGCTTCATATCATATCTTATGGCAAAGATGCCGAGATACGGGCCGCCATAGTTTAATCCTAGGCCGAGGGGCTGACCTTCACCGACAGCTATGTCTGCCCCTAGTTGGCCGGGAGGTTTAATGAGGCCTAGTGATAATGGTTCTACACCAATAACGTATAATGCTCCCGCGCGGTGAGTTATATCCGATATCTCCTGTATGTTCTCCTCGATTAGCCCGAAGAAGTTCGGGTTCTCAATATATATGGCGGCGGTATCCTTATCAACAATTTTCTCAAGTTCCTCAGCTTTGCATATTCCTTGTTCTCTATCAATACCTGTCTTGACGATTAAGGCATTATGTGGAGCGAGATATGTTCTGATGACTTTCTCGTGGAATGGGTTAAGTGTACCGCAGAGAACAATCTTTTTCCTTTCACGTTTTACACGTAGTGCCATGAGAAGGGCCTCAGCTGCAGCAGAGCCCCAGTCATACATCGATGAATTAACAATGTCCATGTCCAAGAGCTCCGCCATCATGCTCTGGTACTCGAAAAGGGCTTGCATGAGCCCCTGGTTTATCTCGGCCTGGTAAGGAGTGTATGCTGTGAGGAGTTCTCCTCTAGAGACTATGTATCGTACTGGTGCAGGGACATAGTGTGGCCATGCACCGCACCCTAGGAAGGGGGGCGGGTTCTTGAACACCTTATTCTTGGAGAGTAGACTCTCGGCTCTCCTCCTAACCTCTATCTCAGAGAGTATTCTCCCCTCGCCAATTGGTAGTTTGTCCCATTCTTCAGGCTTCATGCGGATACTGGGCGGTATATCGTTAAAGAGCTCATCTATTTTCTTAACCCCTATTTTCTCCAACATCTTCCTCCTGGTTTCCTCGGCAGAATTAGGCATCCATGGATGTTCCAAACTATTGTCCCTCTACAGAGTCTTTAGCCAGGTAA
This sequence comes from Desulfurococcales archaeon, assembly GCA_015520735.1. Classification (GTDB taxonomy): domain Archaea; phylum Thermoproteota; class Thermoprotei_A; order Sulfolobales; family Desulfurococcaceae; genus JAADCY01. The sequence continues at coordinate 9,634 of WAPN01000001.1, read as the reverse complement.
TATCTCTCAGGCTCCACGTATTATTCTATTTTGGGGAATAATTGAATAATGATATATAGTGTATGGGTGTCCAGAATATTAGATTGTAATAACTCGATACAGGTGTTTACTGTGCCACGCGTACCACTACTAGACTTCTATGTCGAAAAACTAGGTGCTGAGCCAGGTCGTTTCGGGGATTGGGAAGTACCGATGCTTTACACAAGTGCTATTGAGGAACATATGAATGTTAGGGCTTCTGCTGGCCTCTTCGATGTAAGTCACATGGGGAGGGCCATCCTCAGAGGACCAGATGTACTAGACCTTATACAGAAAATATACACGAAAGATCTATCAAAAGTTAAAGAGGGCTGGCTGAGCGGCCCAACTCTTGCTCTCAACGAGTATGCCCGGGTCAAGGACGATGAGATGCTCTATAAGGTTAGCGATGAAGAATGGCTACTAGTAACTAATGCTCTTGTCAGAGAGAAAATGCTCTCCTATATAAAGGAAATAGCTTCTAAGCATGACTATCATGTAGAGATCCGGGACATAACATTTGACTACTCAATGATAGCACTACAAGGACCTCGCTCCCCCCAGATCTTGGAGGAACTGGGAGCTGGATGGGCAGCGGATATGAAGATCCTGGAGTTCAGGATGAATGAAGAGATAGCGGGCCATAAAGTATTCCTCATTAGCAGGAGCGGCTGGACCGGCGAGGATGGATACGAGATATGGGGTGAACATAAAGAAATAGTTGGTCTAGTCGAGAAGCTCGTAGAGAAGGGTGTAAAGCCGGCAGGTATAATCGCTAGGGATACACTGCGCATGGAGATGGGCTTCGTCCTCGGCGGGCACGAGTACGGTGAGGACCCGCTCAAATATCCTTGCGCTCTCAGCCTACGCTACGGTCTCGGAGCTATCTCTTGGAAGAAGCACGGCTTCATTGGCGAGGAAGCACTTAGAGCCTACCGTAGGGAAGGCGTCCGATGGATCAGAGTTGGGATCAAAATGAGCAAGAAAGCCGCTAGGATAATACCGAGGGAGGGCGCTAAGCTCGTTGTCGAGGACCAAGTTGTTGGATGGGTTACGAGCGGCTCATTCTCCCCAGTCCTGAAGAGGGGTATCGCGCAGGCATACATAGATGTCCGATATGCTCTCTTCGGTGAACCTATAGATGTCGAGGTCAGAGCTAAACTTTATCAGGCGAAGATAGTTGATTTTCCATTCATTAAGAAATAAAGGGATAGACTATACGATCTTTTTAACAATGTATCTCCCATAGTCAACAAGTATCTTGACGTATCCGCGCAGCATTTCGTCAACATCGGGATCCCCAGTGTCAACCCTAAGGTATGGGAGATCTTTGATCTTGTTCCAAGTAGCTATAACAATGATGTTATTCTTACCAACTCTCCTAATGACGCGGGGAGAGATCTGTTGATTACCTCTCCCAAATATGAATCCCTGACCACCTATAGGTGATACAATAATTTTCGCTTTAACATATTGGTCTAGGAGTCTGAGTATACCTGCTTCGTCAAGATCTTTGCCTACGAGCTTCTTGTTAACTACTGCATCGACCCCAAGCAGTGTTTTATCTATACCCAGCAGATCGGCGATAGCCTTAACAGTAGTGCCTGGACCTAGCAAGTAGAGTGTATTGGGCTCCATATCCTCGACTATTGTCCGGGCTATTGCAAGCTTGTTCTCTTCTTCCTCTCCACCCTTCGAGACAGTCTTCATGTACTGGAGCAGATTATCTCGCGGCAAGGGCACTTTGAGGTAACCATAAAGCCTTATCCGCAGAACTCCCTTGCGATAAGCTTCTTCATCGATATCGAGAACTTCTCTCTCGACAAGGCTTGTCCGCCCTTCGAGGAATTCGTCGAGGACCTTGGCGGCTGCTCGTGGGTTTACAGCGAATACCGCACTGAACATTTTAACGCCGCTTGGAACACCTAGAACGGGTATTTCCTCGTCTACAGCATCAAGTATATCTCTAGCAGTCCCATCTCCACCGACAAAAACAATGATGTCTGCGCCCTTCTCAACCATTTCCCTCGCCGCGGCCTTCGTATCGTCGGCTGTGGTTCTCTTTTTCTTTTCTCCCACGACTAGCCTTAGGAGATCCTTCTTGTTCGAGGCGAGGGCTTCTTCTTCGCCCATAGCCCCGGCGGCCGCTATTATCTCGAAATACATAGACCTTACATGGTTCAAGAACTCGATAGCTCTGCGGGGCGATACTGGCTCGGCCCCCCTACGCAACGCCTCCGCATAGGCTTCTCCATCCGTGCCTTTAAGACCTACGCGGCCGCCCATGCCTGCTATAGGGTTCACTATTATGCCCACTCTATTCAATTCTCTGCACCACGTTATTATTCCGGTAGGACAAATACTATTTAATATGGATTAACAGGCTTATGGGTGACAGCACGTGTTTAATCCTCCGGACGACTTGAAGGAAGTAATAGATATTGTCGTGAAACATACTGTGTGGCGCAAAAAGGAGTGTATCAACCTTATCGCGAGCGAGAACGTTATGAGTCCTCTTGCAATGGTGCTTTATCTCAACGATATGATGCATAGATACGCTGAGGGCAAGCCCTTCAAGCGGTTCTACCAGGGCCTGAAATATGTTGATGAACTAGAGGTTAAGGCACAGAAGATAATGGGTGAGCTCCTCAATACCGAGTACGTTGAGCTAAGGCCGATAAGTGGTACGATAGCTAACGCAACCGTGTTCAAAGCCATGGCCAACTATGGCGATAAGGCAGTAGTAGTCCCGGTACAGGCGGGAGCACATGTAAGCCACACGAGATACGGAACGCTGGGCGCTCTAGGAATAGAGCAGATAGAAATGCCCTTCAGTGTTGAGGAGTGGAACATCGACGTTGACGGCGCTGTCAAGCTGATCGAGGAGGTTAAGCCCAGACTAGTTATTCTGGGCGGTAGCCTCTACATATTCCCGCACCCGGTTAAAGAGATCGCCGAGGCCGCACACAGTGTTGGGGCCAAGCTCATGTACGATGCAGCACATGTTCTAGGATTAATAGTTGGTAAGGCTTGGAAGAACCCGCTTGACGAGGGTGCAGACATATTGACGAGCTCAACCCATAAGACCTTCCCAGGGCCTCAGGGCGGATTGATAGCGACAAGCACCAAAGAAGACTACAAGAAAGTGGGTAAAGTAGTATTCCCAATGTTTGTATCAAACCATCACCTGCATAGGCTAGCCGCAACAGCGGTGGCTGGGCTCGAGATGAAGTACTTCGGCAGAGACTACGCCTCCCAGATACTTAGGAACGCCAAGGCATTCGCCGAAGCACTGGCTACGGAGGGATTCAAGGTGGTAGCCGAGAACAAGGGATATACGAACAGCCACCAGGTAATAGTCGATGTAAAGGAGCACGGCGGTGGAGCAAAGAACGCGCAGCTACTCGAGGAGGCAAACATAATTGTCAACAAGAACATGCTACCATGGGATAGGCCCGAGGACATTAAGAACCCGAGCGGCCTCAGGCTCGGAGTACAAGAGGTTACCCGGTGGGGCATGAAGGAGGACGAGATGAGGCAGATAGCAGAGTTTATGCGGATGGTGGTTATAGATGGTAAGGATCCAGCGGAGGTAAGGAAGAAGGTCATTGAATTCAGGAAAGACTTCACCAAGATCCACTACGGCTTCGACATACCGAGGGAAGAAGAGGAAAGGCTTTTCAAGATAATGCTCCATCCATACGAAGTATTCTAGAGGAGGCTGAACACTATGGCGGACGAGATAATCATTGAGTACAAAGGCAAAAAATACGTGGTGAAAACAGATAGGAGATACACCGAGACAGATGAGTGGGCCAAGCCCGAGGAAAACGGTGTACGCGTAGGCATTACGGATTATGCCCAGAAAGAGCTACACGACATAGTCGGCGTTGATCTACCAGAACCCGGCACCCGCGTTAGGAAGGGAGAAGAGCTAGCCGTGGTAGAATCAGTAAAAGCAACCAGCGACGTATACTCACCAGTATCCGGAGAAGTAGTAGAGGTCAATGAGAGACTCTACGAGGAGCCAGAACTACTAAACAAGGACCCGTACGGGGAGGGATGGATAGCGATTATAAAGCCAGACGATCCCAGCGAGCTAGACGAGCTTCTCAGCCCCGAAGACTACGCGGAAAGAATAAAGCAGGGCAAGGCAGGCCACTAAATACTCCGTAATCCATTAATCTCAAAGGAATTTTTAAACCAACACTATATTGTTAATCCTTGTATAACTCTGTATAACTATGTCCACGAATACATTACCGCCAATACTATTTCTCGGTGAGCATTCATGGGTTAAGGAAAAAAATACTGGTCACTTTCATACTTCTAATATTCACTGGATGGATACCGATCATAGGTTCCCCCATAGCGGGATTCCTGAGAGGATACGTCGCGAAGAAAGGCCTAGGCGGAGGAGCACTAGTAGGATTCATCGGCGGACTTCTGGGAGGAATCATACGGACCGTAATCTTAACCGTTTTAGGGGGCAGTTCTCGGAATAATTGAGACACTTGCAGGCCTATTGGTAGGTGGAGCAATAACTATGATGAGCATAATGAAGGCTATAACAGCCGCCATAGGCGGATTAATAGGCGGACTGGTAGCGGGAAGAAGATAATCCATTAAATCTCCGCTTAAGGAAAGCCGAAGCACTAGTACAGGATATGAAGTTAAAGGTAATTCATAACGATGAGGGTAATTCCTAAAATGCTACCTAAATCATCGTTAATCATCTAAATCATATATAACAGGTTATATGACAAGTGACCGACTTTATAGCGGCCTGCGGGGATTTGAACCCCGGACCTCCGCCGCGTGAGTTCACAATTATATTCAAAATTCATATCGTAGATAATGCATATGATCCAAAACGATTATCAGAAGGTATATCAATTAAAATATCTTGAATCGTATGGTATACATATATAGAGCATAGGTAGGATGTATTTGGAGTAAGACTTCATTTTAATCCGAGGGCTCTCTTTAGTTCTTCTTTAGCCTTATCTAATGCCTTTGGAGTGAGCCTATCAACAACCTTTATTACTAATTTCTTTTCTACAGTGAAAATACTTGAGCAATCTATGTAACTAGGTTCCTTCTTTAAACGTCCGGTAACTAAGTCTGTCTGCATTATCGGTATTCTATGTCTTCCAGGAGAGCTTGTTATTTTTGCTACTATTATATCGTCACCTAGGTCTATAGCATTCAATACTAGAACAGGTCTTAATTTAGAGCCAAGCAAATCTGTAAATGGAAGTTCTAAGATAACGATATCTCCTTGTTCATATCTCGAAGATTTCTTCAGCATCCTCCCCCTCTCTTAGAAGTCTAAGATATGAATAGAGCTTCTCTGTGTCAATACCTTCAACTTCTAATATCTTTATTCTAACTCTCTTACCCTCTAGTTTTGTTAGAGGTTTAAGCGGGATAATCACACCACCTTTAACGATACCTTCTATTTCAGACAATCCTCAAACACCAAGTACCAATATTAATAGAGAGCATAATCAATTTAGCTGACATCATCCCATACTTGGGGATACTATAAGAAAAGAGCTAGTTACGTGTTATGTATGGTGGGCCCGCGGGGATTTGAACCCCGGACCTCCGCCGTGTGAGGGCGGCGTCCTAACCAGGCTAGACGACGGGCCCTTTTCCTCTGTGTTTGTGAAAAATGGTGTTTCTGGTTTTATAATGGTTTTTCTCTAGCTTCCTATTATGAGTCCTTTGTCTTGTAGTATTCTTCTTAGGAGTTCTATTGCTGATAGGCTTGCCAGGTAGCTTGTCCTGGGGTTTGTGGGTGATGGTTTGTTCTCTACCACTATGTGTATGCGTGTTGCTTCTGACTCTACTATTATTTCGTGCGTGTTTCTCTCGGTGTGGGGGTCTGCTACTACTTTTACTTTTGCTTCTATCCCGGCTGCGAGGCTTAGTGCGGCTGATACGTTCACGTTCTTCGGGTATTCCTTGACCGCTTTCTTGGCTTTTCCTTCGTAGAGTGTTTTTGGCTCTTTGATGTCTCCGAGCCCGAGGGCTTTCGGCGGTTTCCGTGTTATTAGCTCTGCTTTTCTTATTCCCGCTATTCTTGCCGCTCTTATCGCGTCGAGCCCGGCGATCGCCCCGGTGGGCACGTATATCTTTGCATTGTTTTTGACGGCTGTTTCTACGAGGCTGTTTCTCAAGCTGTCATCGAGGAGCGCGCCAACGCTCATTACCATGAAGTCTATGCCTGCCCCAAGAACTGTCTGCCCATATTGTCTTACTGCTTCTTGGCTGGCAGCCTCGACTACAAGTCTAGGCCGGGCCTTGATGATCTCCTCAATGTTTTCAACGCATTTGACTAGCTCGCCGTATTTTTCTTGGAGCTCTCTGCACTTTCCCGGGATCGCGTCGTACGCTATGATTTCTTCTACGCCGGGGATCACGCCTTTTGCTGCGGCCTCCGTTATTGTTGACCCTATCGAGCCGCAGCCGATCAACCCTATTCTGGCCATTTGTTTATCGCCTCAACGGATAGTTTTTCTCGTTGTTCTTCTCGATAATCTTTACTACTTCTAGTTTGAGTCTTCTCTTCAGCGGGTTCATTGTGAGCATGCTGGAACTGATAATGTCTACACCGGTAGCAGCGTATTGGGCGGCATTATCTAGGCTTATCCCGCCGCTCGCCTCGAGGATGACGTGTTTTCTAAGTCCCTCCGTCTCGAGTAGCATCACTGCCTCCCTGACCCGATCAGGACTCATATTGTCTAACATGATGATGTCGGCTCCCGCCCGTGCCGCTTGTAGTGCTTGCTGCGGCGACTCTACTTCAACCTCTATCTTTGTTGCGAAGCTTGCCTTCTCCCTCGCTATGCTGACGGCTCTGCCCACGTCACCTATGATCTTGAGATGGTTGTCCTTGATCAGTATCATGTGGCTTAGGCTCAGCCTGTGCGTGTCTCCCCCGCCTGCCGCTACTGCTTTCTTGGCGAGATAAAGTAGTCCTGGTGGTGTCTTCCTGGTTGCAGCGACTCTTATCCCCGGTTTTTCGCTGCTGGCCCTCCTTATCATGAGCTTGGTTGTTGTTGCGACGCTGTAGCAGTAGATCAGCATGTTCAGAAGCACTCTCTCCACGAATAATACACGAGAGGCTTCTCCACGTAGAATCATAACGGTCTTACCCGGCTCGACGGATTCACCATCCTTTACCTGAGGCTCCGGTTCCACCCCAGAGTAAGCCGCTATCTCTACTGCTTCATCCATACAGGCCGCGACGGCTTCGTCCTCAGAGATGACATGGGCCTCGACAATTGTTCCTGGCTCTATCAATGCCTCGGTGGTTATGTCTCCGAAGAAGCCGTCTTCGACGAGCCAGGAAAGATATCTCGGGAGCATATAGGGCCTAGGGATCCTCAATTGTTTCCCTGAAAAACATTGTCTTTGCCGGGTTATACGGGTTCTCCCGGCCTACTTGATCAGCTCTAGGCTTCTCCTGAGTATCTCGTTAACCTTGCTGAGCACGGTGGGATCGAGCTCTACGCGTGGCTTCATATTCTCCAGGCTCTCAACTATTCTCCGTAGACTTATCTTCTTCATATCAATACAGACTGCTTTCGGCTGGAGAGCAACAATGTTCTTGCTAGGATAGAGTTTCCTAGCCCTGTAGACCAGGCCTTCCTCTGTGCCTATAACGTAGGTTCCTGCCTCCACTTCTCTGATCCTCCTGAGCATTTGGCTCGTGCTCCCAACATAGTCTGCTGCCAGTCTTGCCTCGCGCGGCGCCTCCGGATGCACCATGATATAGGGGTTCTCGTATTGTTTGCGTGCCTCAATAACATCTTCTATCCGTACCATGTATTCGTGGACAGGGCAGTGTCCATTGCTAGGCACCGCGATAATCTTCTTTCCCGTCATAAGTGCTGTGTGATCTGCCAGGTTCTTGTCTGGCCCGAACAGTATCAGCTCGTCGTCTAGTCGAGAAACAAGCTTCGCGGCGGACGCGCTTGTCACAATATAGTCGGATACAGCCTTGGCGTCAATATTGCTGTTAACGTAGATGACGAAAGGAGCACCATTATACTTTTCCTTGGCTTCAAGTATTTGTTGCGGTGTAAGGAAGTCTGCGAGGGGGCATCTGCTATTGGGCACGGGATGTAGCACGATCTTGTCCGGGTTAAGGGCCTTGGCCATTTCGGCCATGAAGCTTACGCCCGCGAACACTATAACGTCAGCATCGATGCTCATGCTCTTCTTCGCGAGCTCTAAGCTATCACCGATATAATCAGCAACATCCTGTATTTCGGGTAGCTGATAATTGTGTGCTAGGATAACGGCACGCCTGCGCCTCTTGAGCTCTTCAAGTCTTCTGACAAGTTCATCATCCATGGATCCCGACCTCCAGGACATAAGCACGTATTCTAGCCAAGCACTATGTCTAGACACCAAATTATACCCATGCATGATCCGGTCACATCTTAATTAGGAGATGTAAACAATAACTATACATGGCCCCGCGGTTCCCGGCGGCGGCATGGCCCCAGACGCCGGGCATAGCCCGGAAACCATGGATGAGGGGCCGGTCTCCTACCGCGGGGACATGTTTTACCGCTTCACGCAACTATATGCTCTGCTTCAGAATAATGGATCACTGTGATGGGAAGAAAGTGGAACACTATAAATACTGATGTAGGCAATGAAATAGTGATGAAGCCACAATCTATATAAAGCCCCGCCCGCCCAATACAGTATCTGGACGCTTACCCAGGACAAATGGAGACCCAAGCCCCCCAGGGGAAGCGTCCACAACATCATGCTTACAGAGGAAACCTTACCCCTGGGACGCTTGGGTCTGACGGAGGAGCTAGACAAGCCCGAGAGGACAGGGCCTAGCCCCTCCCTCCCCTCTTCTAACAGAGAGGGGGGAGGAGCGTCTGCCCCCTAGCCTCAATTATAGGTGGCCCGGGGGCTCCACAAACACCACGGCCCGTCGAGGGAGGCCTCGCCCCCTTGCGGCCGCAACCCCGGTTGATCCTGCCGGACCCGACCGCTATCGGGGTGGGGCTAAGCCATGGGAGTCGTACGCCCCGCCGCTGCGGGGCGTGGCGGACGGCTGAGTAACACGTGGCTAACCTACCCTCGGGAGGGGGATAACACCGGGAAACTGGTGCTAATCCCCCATAGGGGAGGAGGCCTGGAAGGGTTCCTCCCCGAAAGGGTACGGCGGGGGTTATCGCCGCCGTGCCGCCCGAGGATGGGGCTGCGGCCCATCAGGTAGTTGGCGGGGTAACGGCCCGCCAAGCCGATAACGGGTAGGGGCCGTGAGAGCGGGAGCCCCCAGATGGGCACTGAGACAAGGGCCCAGGCCCTACGGGGCGCACCAGGCGCGAAACCTCCGCAATGCGGGCAACCGTGACGGGGTCACCCCGAGTGCCCCCTATAAGGGGGCTTTTCCCCGCTGTAGGAAGGCGGGGGAATAAGCGGGGGGCAAGTCTGGTGTCAGCCGCCGCGGTAATACCAGCCCCGCGAGTGGTCGGGACGGTTATTGGGCCTAAAGCGCCCGTAGCCGGCCTGGTAAGTCCCCCTCTAAATCCCCGGGCTCAACCCGGGGGTTGGGGGGGATACTGCCAGGCTAGGG
>WAPN01000017.1 GCA_015520735.1 Desulfurococcales archaeon | reverse complement strand
GGGGAGGTAAATCATTAAAACAGAACATAATGGCATTACATCAACTGATCGCCAGAGATATTAAGATAAAGTATCTAACGAATAATGCAACCAAGTCACGACCAGAATACGTGGAAATTCTTAGGAAATTGGGTCTGCAAGCCAGTATAGATGACGTTATTACTTCCGCCTATGCCGCAACCAGATGGATTAGAGAACAAGGTGGCAGGTTCGTGTTCATCGTAGGCGAGGCAGGGCTTTATTATGAGGCGGTAGTCAACGGCTTGATCCCTGTATCACAGGATATGATAGCCGATCACGTCATTGTGGGTCTTGATAGGCACGTAACGTATAGTAAAGTTAGAGTAGCCTCAAGAATGATTAGCAGAGGAGCAGTATTTGTTGTTGCAAATACTGATTCGACATTACCCGTAGAAGATGGGCTTGATCCTGGTGCTGGATCTATAGTCGAGATGATAGTAAGGGCTACTGGTAGAAAACCAGATTTTAATGCTGGCAAACCAAACACTTGGATACTTGATCTCGCGATTAAATCTACAAATAAAGAAGAAGTCCTAGTTATAGGTGATAGGCTGGACACGGATATTGCCTTGGGCAATCGTGCTGGTGTGGATACATTGTTAGTGCTGACAGGCACTTCGAAGCCAGAGGATCTTGAATCATCGCCTTATACGCCAACATATGTAGCCAGGGATCTGTATTCATTCATAAATGATTATCCAGAGCTCTTTGGTTAAAACAAATTGTTGCTTATATACTACCTAGATATGCTTTTACTCGTTCATGGCTTATTTCGATTAATCCATAGTATCCACGCATAGCAGGTCCCGGATTAATTATGATCGTATCATTATAGTTTGTAGCATACCTGTATTCGTGTAGATGACCAGTAATCCACAGGCTTATCTTATCTGAATATTTTTCTAAGAAATCGTGGAGTGCTTTGGAGCCAACATGTACACCCATAATTTTATCGTTGATACCGTGGATCGGTGCATGGGTGACCATAATGATGTTACGTCCGCTTGCATCTTCTTCAAACTTGTCGAGTATTTCCGAGATTTTTTCTTCAGAGAACTCAATAGGTGTACCGAAGGGTGTTGGGTTACTTCCACCTATACCGAACACAATATAGTTGTTTAAGCCATAGGATTTGCCATGAATGTTTATAATCTCATTATCTTCGTCCTCATAATTCAAAAGCTCCGGATCGTCACAATTACCAGGTATAAAAAGTACCGTAGCATTAGAAGACTCCCGTAGTATCTCGAGTATTTCAACGGCTTTTTCCCAAGGCTCAAAATGAGTTATGTCTCCAGCCACTATTACTGCATCTACTTCTCTAACGGAAGCAAGAATCTTTTTAGTCTTAGAAATCCTGCCATGTATATCGGTGAGTGCTAGAATTCTCATAGTGCTCCCCTTATCTAGTGAAATGTAGAATAGAGTATTAAGGCTAGACTACAAATCTATTCGGGGTGACAAGAGTGAAAAAGAAATTCCTGCCGAAGAAAATTGAGGAAGCTAGTATAAATATTAAGGTTGAGAAGGGGAGAATTAGCATAGCTGGGCGCGATTATCATACTAGTCATGCATACCTAAAGGGTTGTGACAGAGCGTCTATAGAGATCTACCGTGATAGTATAGGTCTAAATGCCTTGTTCGACCGGTTACCGGAAATTAGTGAAGAGAATGGAGCCATAATAGTCTATGATAAGAATTATGTAGATGAGAAGATAATCAACGATACCTTCAAGAAGATAAACAAGGAGAAAGAGAAGATAAAAGCCGTATTAATTCCTTTAAAATTGAGAATATGGGGAGATAAGGACAGTGTACAAATATTCATAGATGATAACTTAAAGATAAGATCAGAGAAGGCAGTAATAACAGTAAATGCTAAATCAATTATAAACTTTATTACGTGGCCTTTTCCCGCAGTATGGGTGTATGTCGAGAGAGCAAATTTAGATATCTGTCAGGACAAGAATGCTGTGAAAATCAAAATAACCGGTTTATAGTTATGAAAAAGTCTCACGTGTCAGAGCTCCTTTAATGGTTCCCTGATCCATGTTAACTTAGGATATGGTGGGAATCCCCGCTTATGTCTACTTCTCCTATGAAGAGTTATCACACGCTCAATGAGTTCTGGACGTATACCCGCAAGTTCCGATAATTGTTCTTCTGTTAATCCTAGATCGAATAATCCATAGAGAATTAGGTCTATATCATCGTATTTCATGCCAAGTTCTTTCTCGGCTAAATGGCCAGGCCAGAGTCTCGGGCTACTAGGCTTCTTTATTATCCGCTCGGGCACGCCCAACCAGTGCGCTATATGTCTAACTTGTGTCTTGTATAGACACGCGAGAGGCAATAGATCTACTGCGCCATCTCCATACTTGGTGAAATAACCGATCAATATCTCGCTCCTATCACCTGTTCCCAAAACGAGATTATTGAACCTGTTAGCAAAATAGTAAAGAATATTCATCCTCACTCTTGCTCTAAGATTTCCAGTAGCTATATTGTTGTCAGGATCGAAGAACGGTATTTTGGAGAACACATCAATAATATCATCAATATAGATCAAATGATATCTTACATCGAAAAGCTTCACCAGGGTCAGCGCGTCGTCCACGTCTTGTTTTGGTGTTGTTCTCCTATCGGGAAGGATTAGGGCGGTCACATGCTCTTTTCCAAGAGCTTTGACCGCTAATGCCAAAGCCACTGAGGAGTCTATGCCTCCACTAACACCAACAACCACACCATTAGCGCCAGCGGCTTCAACGTATCTTCGTATAAATTCAGTGATCTCGGTGATTGTTCTTTCTACGGGAAAAGTAAGCAATGCATTGATTGAGAGCTTCAATTTAAACACACCTCAGTATAGTATCATGATGATAATATGAGGTGAACGGATTATAATAGCCTCTGCAGGTTAAAGGACAAGAATTATACTTAAACATAACTTATGTCATAACTATACAATATTGAGACAAGGTGCCCACTATGGGTGAAGAAGGCATATTTACACATCGTTTTAAAGACTATGTTGAATCATTACTTTTGGAGAGAAGGCTTAAAGGTGTTTCCGGAAAAACAGTTTATAAGCCAACATATTTTGAAAAACCGTCACCCTTACTAATGAGTAATGAAAATCTGTTCTGCATTCGCTTAGTTGGAAAGATCGAGACCCTACTTAATGCAATACAAATGATTAATGATGCCGAAAACATAAGATTAATCGATTGTTACATACGTTTTAAATCAAGTCCTTATCTCACATGCATTTTGTCATCTAAAAACAAAGACAGTGTATGGGCCCTGACGGATAAACTCGTGTCTCTCAACGATCTTCTGTATATCGATGTACTCAAAGCCGCCGAACCTTCAAGCCGCGGTTATATTGTAAATCCCTGGCTTTTTCCCGTGGAGATAAATAGGGAGACTATGTCATTAATCCCTCTCAAGACATTATGCAGAATAGACCCGGAGTATGCAGAGACTATTATCAATGCACTTTTTGATTTAATTAGGAATCGCTTGGAAATGGATGTTAAGGACAGAGATCTACTAATTGATACAATAACAGTTCTTGGGCTTGGCAAGGTTATCAGGAAGTGGTACGACAGGGGTACCCAATTCGTTGAGATAACATGTGGTTGTCCAAGCGATACTTATTGTGAGTTCATAAGAGTACTACTTGAAAAATTATCGGGCATAAAATATAGGATTCTCCATAAGGGCTCGGTCTGTCTATTATCGTCCAGTATTTGAGTCCTTCTTACATAGCTCTATATATTCACGGTTTAAATCTCTCTCAATAATTTCTCCGCCGGGTCTAAGCTCCTTGAAGGCTCTTCCTTCATAATAATATACCCTTGTCGAGTCGTCCAGCCAGCAATCAGGTTCTAAGCCAGCCTTTATACATGTCTCGGCAAGAAAGGTTTCCTCGTCCCAGCAATACTCCACAGGAACCATGGGGAGGAGAGTGCCTCTAAACCACGCTTTTTCCACCACAAGACCATACTTACCGATAATTATGTGTTTAGGAAGTTCTCTCCGATCCTTGATGTCGAAGGGAAGAGGCTCAGATAATACCGTGACCTCTATAACTACATGGTCTAGCTCTTCACTCGTCATAGGAGGGAAACGAGGATCATTAATAGCGGCTTCAATAGCTGACCTAATAATAGCCTCGGCAAGCGGATATATAGGTGCTAAGAAACCTATACATCCTCGAAGCTCCGTCCTGTTTTCTCCATGATAAGTTTCTATTGTTGTAAATACCATTCCAGGCCTCTTGAAAATTAATGGCGCATCAGGAGGTATGGTTATCATTACATCATTGACGAGCTTCTCTTTAATCGCTTTTCTCGCAAGCTTTACCGCGTATATTCCTTCTTCGAAGCTTAACTCACGTGGATGTACGAGAGCGGTCATGTTGCTCCCTCCATGAAACGGAAAATCCCACTTGTTTTCATTTTCTCAAGAACCTGCCGGGCTTTCCTCAGTGTCTCCTCTATTCCTTTCCAGTGCCCGCCAACCCAATATATTTTCCCACACCTAGTGCATTCCCAGAAATCATAATGCAGTTCATAGACCTTCTTAGGTACACGGCCTTTGACGACTTCCTTGTCCACTTTCTTTAGCTCTCCGTTGCATACTGGGCACCGAGATTTATCTAGATCAATATAGAGCCTGATGCCTGTACGGTAAGCAATATATGCTAGTCTTTCAGCTACATCATCCATGTAGAGGTACAAGCTCTGCAGCCCTCTATTCATGGCCCGGTGATGGAGTCCTCTGTCCCTAGTGATTATTATCCTATTTTCTTTCTCAGCGAGATAAAGTATTTTCCAGTCCCTGTACGCCTTGTTATATAAAGTGTCATAGCCAAGCATGCGCAACCATCGGGCAATGTTTCCGAGCATAGAATCAACGATGAATCTGGCTTGTTCCAAAATATTACCTCGAATCTATATGTTTATTAGAAAAGAAGCACGTTCGAGCTTGATCAGCTCAGGAGCTCTTGTTTATTAGTTACCAAGTGTTCCAGCAGTATATCGATCGTGACAACACCAGCAACTTTACCAATTTCATCTATGACTACGGCTCCTCTGCTACCTTTCTTCATTATTTCTACAACAGCCTGCGATACCGTATCGGTTAGTCTAAGTTTTGGCGGTCTGAACCTCATAATATCCTCAACGATAAGATGTGTTATTCTCTCTTTCTTGTACTTCGCGGGAACAATGTCTTCAAATTTCATGAAGGCATATGCTAGCTCGTATATCGTCACGTATCCCACCAGTTCATCGCTCTCGTCAAGGACTGGTACAAAGCTGGTATCTGTGGCTAACATGTCCTGCCTTACCTTTACTACCCTGTCAGTTGTTCTTGCAAGTACTGGTGATGCATCCATTATTGTTCTTACCTCGGTATCGTCTTGCTCGAGGAGCCTGGCTATATCTGTTTTTAGTATGGCGCCAACGATATTTTCTCCGCTCATGACGGGTAGGATACCGATTTTCTTGCTAATCATAAGCTTCGCGGCCTCCAAAACGGATTTATCCCGCTTGATTGTTATGGCGGGTGAGTTCATAAAGCTCGCAACGTGTAGTCTACCGGGCGTGGTTCTGCTTAGCCTCTGGGTTGCTAGCTTGAGTACAATGTCCCTACTGGTCATAACACCGGCAATTAATTTCACCTCTTTGCCAGGCGATATCATCCTGTTCTCTAGTACAATAACTTTGTCAATACCGCTTTTCTCGATTAGTTTAAATGCGTGATAGAGTGTGTCGTTCTTATCTATGCGTGGTACGTCTTCACGTATTAGATCATTAACTGTCCTTGCCATAGACGAACCACCCGGCTAAACTAGTGTTTAGCCGTTACAGCGTAGAGTATGTCCCGCTCTGTTATTATGCCTATGAGCTCCATTTTATCGTTAACCACGAGGGCCGAGCCCACATCTCTCTCAGCCATTCTCTGGGCAACATCACCCAGATCCTCGTCTGGTCTGGCGGTCACTAGTTCTCTGACCATGAGGTCATCAACAGGTATCGATAGAGCTTCCTCAATGTTGCCGGAGGGCACATGCTTAAATACCTCATGAGAACCAAAGTACTTTACTATATCCATGGCCGTGATTATGCCTAGGACGACATTACCTCCAACGACAGGTACACGTCTGAAACCATACTTGATCATTTTCTTCATCGCATCTATTAATGGTGAACCAGACTCTATCGTTACGACGGGAGATGACATTACATCGGATACCATGACGCCTATTTTGACCCCGCTTATAAAGTACTTTAGTAAGTCGTGCTCCGTTATGATACCATATACTTTACCGTCCCTGAGTACAACTGGTATGACACCTATTTCATTAAGAACCATTTTCTCCAGCACATCCGGAATCTTTTCATCGATGTAGGCCGCGATAGGGTTTTTAATCATTAGTGTTTCGACTTTCTCCTTGTTAAGCGCTTGGTATATGTTGTAGTTGTATCTTTCCTTAACTATGTTGTAGTAATCACCGCCTCCTAAATAGTTGATTATATGTGATAGAAGAAGTAGACCCTGAATATATCCAGACTGCTCTACTACGAGGCTTCTGTATCCCATAGACATTTTCTCGACTGCTTCGAGGATCGGTGACTGTGGAGATATCGTCTCTACGGGTCTCTTGGCTAATATCTCCATTTCCTCGGTGCTCTTGTATATTCGGTCTTCAAAGTTTGGTTTTCCATCGCTTCGAAGCCATCTATGTCTCTCAGGTCTACGGGGTACCCCCCTTGATGGCCCTAATCCTCTCCTAGACAAGCTCTCACCTCTAAGTTAGTACTTTGTCTATAGAGGATTAACTAGTTATCCTAAGAACAAACAGTTACCAATAATTCAAGTCCTGCGAAACAACGTGTTACATTGTCAAGATGTATAAAACGGTTATTTCTCTTCTTCTGATGATAGGTTCTTTTTGACGATATCGAGGAGATCACGCAGAAGCATTACCAGATCATTGTCTGTTATAATACCGACTAATTTATTCCCCATCCGTACAGGTAAATGTGTTAGGTTGTTCCTAAGCATGGTCTCTAATATCACTTCTATTTCATCATCGGCATTGACAGTTATCAGTGGAGAGGACATTATCTTATCGACTGTTTCTTTCTCAGCATCTCTCCTCTCGAAAAGTACCGCCCAAATTATGTCTCTCTTCGTAACGATCCCGACGGGGCTTCCCTGGTCCGTTACAATGAGAGAACCTATTCCCTCATTTATGATGCGTTGAGCAGCCTCCTTAATCGTTGTGTTCTTGTCCACATATCTTAGCTCGGGAACCATTATGTCTTGGGCTTTCAACGTGTAGGCCAAAGCATGACACCTAGCCCAGAGCTATTTCGGGTGCTACCTGTCCATAGTTTATGCTTACAAATAAGATGTGGCTACCACGAATCAGAACTTTTCCATAGCGGGCTACCTTGTTGCCCTGATCATCGTACTCCTCACAATCACTTAGCACAACATTCATAGTGTGGTCTACGAGCTCTAATGTGCCTATATATTCATAGCCGTCCTTCAGCTTGATTAGCACGGTCTGGTTCACAGCACTCCTAAGATATTTGAGCGGCGTTGAGGGTCTAGTGGTTCTAGCTGCTACCATGGGGTTCATCCTCTTCAGTGGTTTTCCCGGTCTGCTTTACCATGATATAGTTAGGTGTATTTAAGAATTGTCTGATTATACTCCTCGCTTCACGGTAAACATATATGGTATCGATATGTTCTGCTACCGCTCTAAATCTCCTATCTATCTGATCAGGAGTCGTGTCCCTAGCTTTTTTGAGGGCAGTCACAACAGCTAATCCTTCCTCAGCAATGATCCTAAATGTTTCTTTTAATGCTTTTTCCTTATTACCGATATTATTCCAGGCGGTTATCATGAAGATCTCGGTGAAAAACATGTCTCGGAAAGGCATTTGTTCAGCGTCCGCTAATATGAAGACTATCCTGGGATCATCACTATGTTTATCCTGTGATCGTTGTATCATGCCTTCACTAATGTCCATACACACATATCTATTGTAGTGTATATTCTTTTCTTTGAGATAATCTATTAGGAGACCCGTGCCACATCCTATATCGGCTACTATATCGAGACTGCCTAGGCCAAGTACCCCGAATATAGTGCTATACTTTTGATACTGTTCATCACGATAGAGCGTGTCATAGGATCGCGACGTTAAATTGTATAGTTCATCGACGCTTAAGGAACCGGTCAAGTGTGCTCACCTCCTTTTCATGCCTCTTTTTCTTCATCCGCCACAGCTTTTGTATATTGATCTCTTTCCACTCTATACCCATCTTTTCAGCAACGTCTATTGCCGACTTATAGAATGCCGGTGCAACAAGTATGCCTCTCGGCTTGATACCATATTTTTTCTCGTATTGAACAATATAACTGTAGAGTTGTCTCACCGCCTCCTTGGAGGCGGGCACTCTTTTCAGCTCTATGATTACGGGGTTTCCATTAATATCGTATCCAAACAGGTCAATATAGCCTATATCTATGGGTTTCTCCTTCTCCACTATTCGGAGGCCTTTCTCAAGTATTTCTGGGTTATCATAGATTATGTCCCTTATCTCAGCTTCGCTGAGGTACATCACGAACTCTCCATTATCATTAAGGCGTCCCTTTATTACTGCTTCAATGTTTGTGAAGTATATTCTCAGTATTTCGCGTGGCCTAGATCTAATGGCAGTTATCAATAGTTTACCATCATGCAGAAGCCTTATCTCAATACTTGAGGTTGAAGGCTGCCAATTGACCGGAGAATAACCTTCAGGTCTATGTAGGAGGACTGCTCCATCTTGCTTCACTATTAGCATACGTTCGCCACTGGTCAGCCTTGACGAGCCCCTGCCCTCGTATTCTACGTAGCATTCTCCAAAGACTACCAGATAGTCCTTGCTGATCAAGGATTCCTTGATATATGCAAATGCTTTTTCTAGGCTAGGTTTCTCTATGACCTCTAGCCTCAAGCCACTAACACCATCGCAACCGCTTAGAACTAAGTAAATAAGCATAGAAATAATTCTTTCACTATGAAGAGACCTAGGGGTAGGATATATTTTGCGGGCCAAAATAAAGCTGATCGGCTTTGATAGCATGGGTACCAGGGGCATGGCGACAGTAATTGATGCTGGTTCACATAAGATCTTCATCGATCCAGGCGTTAGTTTCGCCCCTAGAAGATATGGGTTGCCACCACATCCTATAGAGCTTGAGAGATTAGAGAAACACTTAGGGATCATACATGATGAAATGTCCGATACAGACATAGTTATCATAAGCCATTACCATAGAGACCACTATCTATACCGTGAAGGAGAACATGAGTTTTATCGGGGGAAGACACTCTACATAAAACACCCGGAGCAAATGATCAATCACAGCCAAAGGGTTAGAGCCTATATATTGCTGAAGAAAATGAGGGTGCAGGATTTAGCCCGAAAAATAATCTATTCCGATGGGAACTCATATGTCTTAGACGATGGTATCAGGATTTTGTTCTCACCGCCAATGCCTCATGGACCCGACGATACCAAGCTGGGATGGGTAATAATGACTCTTATAGATATAAACGGGTACAGAATACTTCATGCCAGCGATGTACAGGGCCCAATAAGTGAGGTACCTCTCAAATGGATTCTAGAAAAAAGACCCGATATACTGATCATTAGTGGTCCCCCAACCTATTTCGAGGGGGAAAAGATGAGGCGGGAAGACGTAGAGAAGGGCTTATACAATCTAATGAGAATAGCTGGTAATGCTGAAGGACCAAGGACGATCATTGTAGATCATCATTTGCTGAGAGACTTAGATTATAAGGATAGGATCATAGACATCATAGAAATTGCTGCCTTTCGTAATGCAGAAGTATTGACAGCCGCCGAATACATGGGACAACCAATAGAGCAGCTTGAAGCCCTGAGAAGAGAGCTTTGGCGGGGGACAAGAGATGAAGCCCATAATAGTGATCGAGCATCTTGAGCCTGAGATTGGTTTATGGTTACTTCTTGAGTACAGGCATGCAGGCCTAATAGTCGGAGACAGAGATATGCTTTGGTTTACGAATATACCAGCAAGATATAAGAAAATATTGTACAAGTACGGCCGAGTATATGATAAGAGTATATTAGAGCTTGTGCCGCAGGAGAAGATCGTAATCCTTGATCCCCAGGCCGAAAAATCATTAACTTATGATGATCTCCTTAGCAAATACCTGGTAATAGGTGGGATACTCGGCGATTATCCACCACGTGGTAGGACTAGGGAGTTGCTAAGCTCTAGAGCGCCTAGGGCTTTAAAGAGGAATATTGGGGATGGACAATACAGTATCGATGGGGCTGTTTATTACGTGGTGTATTTGTGGAAACATAGCTCTATGAATGGATTCAAATATGTTGATGGAGTGAAAATAAATACTAATGAGGGGCACATCTTCTTGCCATTCCGATATCCTATCCAGGACGATAAGCCATTATTGGCTCCAGGACTAAAGGAGTACATCCTATCTAAGCGGATACCAGATCATATTTTGAAGGAAATATTATCCGACGAGATCATAGAGGATTAAAAGAATAAATAACCACGTACAGTAATAAGTAACGATCCCCCTGAAAAATCCGTGGAACCAGTCATTGATACCGAGTTTTCTAACTACAAACAAGATTGTGCCTATATATACAACCACCGATAATACCCATATAATACTGGATAACAACGGATTAGCCCACAAACCAATCCTATAAAATATATAGGCTATGATCCCGTAAAACAAGCCCGTCAACCCCCTGATCTTAACGATCTCATCATCTATTCTATTGTAGCTAAACAAGGCTGTCAGCACCAGGGATTTCTAGGATAATACAGTTAGATAAAACATATCTATATTTAATATGGTGTTGCATCCGAGCAGTGGGTGTTTGTTATTGATCAAGAAATCAATGGACATTATAGACCTGACAAGCTGGTGTGCAAATACAGGGAAAAATTTGAGCGAATGTAGAATCGAGAATATCTATTGGTGTGGTCATTACTGGCTATTTAAGCTCCGATGTCCTAATAGAGGCAAGACGCTGCTCAAAATAGAACCAAGTATAAGAATACATCTATCAATGGTTGAACCTAGAGAGAAAGGAATCGATCGCATCGCTGCATACTTCAGGAAATACTTACGAGGATGTAGAATAAAGCAAATCGACATGCCTTGGTGGGAAAGAATAATCAAACTCATGATTGAGTGTCATGATAAAGTGCTAATAATTTATAATGAGATCATGCCTCGCGGTTTTCTCGTCATAACTGATGAGGACAATAAGATCCTATATGCAAATAGATTTGAAAAACTAAGAGATAGAGAGATCAAGAGGGGACAAATATATCGCCCACCACCATTAAGACCTAACCCGACAGGGATGAGTACCGACGAGCTGCGAGGCCTGCTTCTCCAGGGAAAAGACCTGGTCCGTGGCATCGTGAAGGGATGGGGGCTTCCAGGATATATTGCTGAGGAAATGCTGCTCCGCGCAGGACTATACGATTCTAAATCCGCTAAGCCCAGCATAATCTCGGACGGAGACATCGCTACATTAAGAGATAAGTTGAACGAACTACTTATTGAGGCCTATCGAGGAAAAGGCTATCTCATCTACATAGATAATAGACTCGAACTAATAACTGCATACAAACCCATTCTATATACTGAGCTATACGAGGCCGAAATCAAGGAAATGAATACCCTTGATGAAGCTCTAGATCCGTATTTCTCCCAATATGAGAGAAGGTTTGCAGAAAAGCGAGAAGAATCAAGAATAATGAGTGAAATTAGTAGGCTAAAGAAATCATATGAGAAATTATGTAAAACTATTGATGAATATAAGGCGAAGGCCGAAAAACTGGAAAAGATCTCCGATATACTACAAGCAAATTATCCATTGTTTGAAAAACTACTTGAATGCATAGACCGGACCAGAAAAGAGAGTGGGTGGAAGAAAATCAGGGCAAAGTGTCCCGGGATAGTTTCAGTTAATCCCGGTGAAGGCAAGGTTCTGGTGAAAGTACGTGGTGAACCTGTAGAGATAGATGTTAGATTTAATGCGTGGAAAAACATCCTAGAAATTAAGAAGAAAGCGGGAGAGCTACGTGGTAAAGCTAGGAGAGCAGAGAAAGAGGCAGAAAAACTTCTGGAAAGAATCCGAGAGCTTGAGGAGAAGAAATCTAAAATTGAGACCAGGATCACTAAGGGCATAAGGCCTAAGCACTGGTACGAAAAATACCATTGGCTCATAACCAGCGAGGGATTACTCGTCATTGGTGGAAGAGACGCAGGACAGAACGAGACCATCGTGAGAAAATACCTGTCACCAGAAGATATATTCCTGCATGCAGAGATACACGGTGGCCCTGTCACAGTCATCAAGACCCAGGGAAAGAATCCAGGTATTAAAAGTATCGAGGAGGCAGCAGTCATAGCGGCATGCTATTCGAGAGGCTGGAAGGAAGGCGTGGGGGCCCTCGATGTATTCTGGGTGAGGGGCGACCAAGTATCGAAATCGCCTCCAAGTGGTGAATATCTCGCTAAGGGTGCCTTCATGGTTTACGGTAAGAAACGGTTTCTCAGGGTGGAGATGAAACTCGCCCTAGGAATTGAGGAGATCGATGATCCTATCTATGGCGTGTATCAGAGAGTTATTATTGGGCCCGAACACCTAGTTAGACAACGAAGCCTAGCTTATGTAGTACTTATACCCGGTGAACACCGTGGAAAAGAATTAGCGGATAAGATAATGGCGGTGCTTAGAAATAGAGCAAATACTACCTTGTCTGTTACCAGCGAGGAAATCATGTACAGAGTCCCAGGGCCATCCCGCATAATAAAGGCGGATAAAGGAGAGACTTATAATAATTGAGAATAAACAATGCTCGCTTTTAGTTTTTGTTTTCAAACAAAATATGTTGATTTCAATCAGTGGGAATAACAAGGGATGGATAAATACACTTAAAATTACTTTCTACATACTAGAAAATTCTAAGAACATAAGTATTTAGACTTGAAGCTAATGGTGGTTAACATGGTTGAAAGAAACATTGTTGTCGAGACATTAAAGTTCGAGAGCGTAACCGATATGAAGGTAGAGCTGGTAGAACGTAAAGGACTTGGCCATCCTGACTACATTGCCGATTCAGCAAGCGAAGAAGCATCAAGGCTTCTAAGCAAATACTATTTGAAAGAGTTCGGCGTAGTCCTCCACCATAACCTCGACAAGACATTGCTGGTTGGAGGACAAGCCAATCCAAGATTTGGTGGAGGCACTGTACTTGAACCGATCTATATAGTCGTCGCCGGTAGAGCAACAACAGAGGTCAAGACAGAGGATGGTGTTGTGAAGATACCTTATGGTAGAATAATTGTTGAAGCTGTAAGGAACTGGCTTAAAAAGAACATGAGATTCCTCGATCCAGACGTTCATGTGATTATCGATTATAAAGTACGTAAGGGAAGCGCCGACCTTGTTTCCGTGTTCGAGGCAGGAACAGGTATTCCCCTTGCAAACGATACGAGCATCGGGGTCGGATACGCCCCCTTATCCCCTCTCGAGAAGCTAGTCTATAATGCTGAGAAGCTCCTAAACTCCCCCGAGTACAAGAAGAAAAACCCTGCTGTTGGCGAAGACATAAAAGTAATGGGGCTGCGTAGGGAAAAGAGTATAGTCCTAACGATTGCCGCGGCCATAATTGGTTCGCTGGTTAAAGACTTGGATGAATACCTAAGCGTGAAAGAACAGATAGTTAACGATATACTAGACCTGGCATCAAAGCTCGTCCCAGACTATGATGTTAAGGTATATGTAAATACTGCGGATATGCCTGAGAAAGGCATTGTTTATCTAACAGTCACCGGTACATCGGCTGAGCATGGAGATGATGGCGCGACAGGTAGAGGAAATCGTGCCAATGGCCTAATCCCTCCGATGAGGCCTATAAGCCTCGAGGCAACAGCTGGCAAGAACCCAGTGAACCACGTAGGTAAGATCTACAATATTGTTGCTAGAAGAATAGCTGAGAGAATATACAAGGAGCTCGACTACGCCAGAGATGTTTACGTTGAGCTGCTTAGCCAGATAGGTAAACCTATCGATAAACCCCTCATGGCAAGCATAAAGATCATACCGCCAAACAACACCGACGAAATACCGGCTCACATCAAATCTGAGGCCACAGCCATAGCGGATGAAGAGCTCGCCAACATAACGAAGATAACCAATCTAATACTAGAGGGAAAGGAGACACTATACTAGTACTTGTCGAATTCCCAGAGACTCGGCTCTTTTTTCAGCCCCAATCTTTTCTTTCTTTCTTTCTTGTACTCCTCGATCAACCTGACTATTTTCGTGAATTTATCTTCCTCCTCTCTTCTTCTGATCTCCTCCCACACATTCTCCAGGTCATCGATAACCCGTGGTTCGACGAATAATTCATCTTCTAGGAATACATGGTCATAATTATTGAGAACGAGAACAGGCACTCCATCGACACTAATAGGTTTTTCGAGGAGTAATCCTATCCTCTCTTGTTTAAGCAATAATATATGTTCAGCCAATAATGTTCCGGGATTACGTACATGAATTAATGGAGGATAATCACTGTTCCGGACCCATGAGATCAAACTGGGACTGAACGTTTCAGTTGAAAGCACGTTTACATAATTTCCGCGAACTATCTTTTTCACTACCTCAACAAGGTTTTTCTTTTCCTCCTTAATACGATGTAGTTCTTCGAGAGCCCTTTTCAATCTCTGCGATAGATCTCTGTTTTCCTGCTCCAATATATAGATGCGGCGAACAAGCTCATCATTACCGTTGCGGCTGAGCTTCAGTGTTTTGAGCTCTAGCTCGAGCTCTTCAACCCGTCTTTTATATTGTTTAAGCTGATCCAAAAGCCTATGCTTTTCGGCCTCGATCACTTTGATTTTCCGGGATAGAACATCTATTTTGTCCATGAGCTCTTTCTCACTAAACGACGGCACCCTTCTAGGCTTCTTCCTAGGAGTTTCTACTTCCTCTTTAACCATTGTAACGGCCTTCTCTATCTCGCACTCAATAGCTTCTGCTATGCTAGCACCCATTGCAACCATTATCTTGACCCTATCAATGTTGATCGGAAAAGTCATTTCAGAGGCTTTGGCCTCGGCTTGTATCATCTTATCTCTTATGGTCAGGTATGCTTTGTATGCGGCAGCTAATGCATCACGCTCATGAGTATCATCTATTTCGATCCACGGGTATCTGGCCTTAATACCTCGTACTATCTCTTGCTTTTCCTCAGTAGAAAGATCTCTATCAGGGATGAAAAGTTGTACATTGAGGGTTGACGCTAGTTTCTTAACATTGGCCGGCGGTTTAGAGACATCTGTGGCTACCATTACTACTCTTCCAAGCCCAGAGACCATTCCGAGTATATCTGCTCTATCAAGGTTCTTAGAACTGAATGTCAGAAGAGGGGTACCATCAAGATCTATAACTGCTACACCGGTGTAGATACCAGGGTCTAATCCTATAATTATTCCGCGGCTCTTGCCTGGCTTTTTATGTGGTGTTTCAAGAACAATTTTTTCCCGATATATTGGTTTAATGATAACACGGACACTTTTGTTCTTAATGGGCTTTATTAATCCATAGAGTTTCTCGCGTGGCGCATACACTACGAAGACGCTTCTTTCGAGGCCACCCATGCTTTTCTTAAAGGTTACATCATAGTCGAGCTTGTTCCTATCAAGTACCCGTTTGATCTCCTTAGTTGTCGCTAGGATAGAGGCTCTTATACTTCTCATGAACCGATTATAGCTCATACCTCCATGGCTTACACTCCTACCCTTCGTGACTATGATCTTTGTCTTCTCTTCTAGGAGGCGAAGAGTTGCCCCTCCACCTTTCCATGCGATCATTGCTGCCAAATAAGCTGTTTTAAGAGGAGACAGTTTGCCATGAACCTCTATCCCGTGATTTCGGGCAACAGTCTTAATATTAACTGCTTCGGGGCCCCATCCTGTTACCTGGACAATTCTAGTATTAGGCGGGAAGAGTGTGAGCAGCTTGGAAAGACCACTAACTGTCTCTTTCAGCTCGAAGACATTATCTATTGCCAGTATATCGGGTTTATATTCCCAGAGTAGTCTTATCATGCGTGCAAAACTAATGTCTTCATAACTGTCTATAACCTCACCATTTCTGAGAAATACTACTGCATAATGAGGTTGTTTATTAGATGATGAGGGGCTATAGCCGGGAAGTATGTCAACACCTACTATGATTATGTTTCTCTGATCATTCGATTTGTTCATCTTCTCCCCGCACATATTTAAGAGCTTTAACAGTGTCTATCTCTACCATGTATTGCTTACGGAAGAATCTGATTATATATTCTATATCTCTCCTCAATAGTTCTTCCGATTGGGGATGATCCTTATAAACATACTGAGGCCAGTCTATTATATAGGGCCTATTTTTCATGAGATCAACCAATACATTGTACTCGCTTAGGTCACCATGCACGATCCCGACTTTTGTGTACGCGATACGTATGGTATCAAGAATTTTCACCAACACGGCATAAGGATCCCGTATTTCAGGCTTCCGATACAGTTCAATGCCCTCAATAAACTCAGTGACAACTGCATGCCTGTTATATGCAATCGGTGATGGAACACTGCCACCCTCTCTGTAGATCTCTTTTGTCGCCTTGTATTCTCTCTCCGCGGCAATCTTGGCTTGCTTATACCAGTCTAATCGAGGATTATCAGCCCACTCTCTTACTCGACGAGTCATATGGAAGCTTGTCCTACCGATCCTCATGAATTTCACAGCAATTCGCTTACCACCAGGTGCCAGGGCACAGAATATCTCGCTCTCCTTGCCAACAGCCAATTTATCGCCTATAGCCTCGACCACATTCATGCGGACAAGCATGTTTAATGCAAGCATGTCGAGACCCAAATATGTTAATCGAAATGACTTGTATCCAGCAATTGTTTTCCGTTTAACAAGTTTTAGTCTGTGGAGTTTTGAGAGAATTAGGACAATGTGTGTCTCGGGCAATTTTGAGTATTTTTCGATGAGTTCTAATGGCACATACTCGTATTTCTTCATCCCTCTCTCTATACTATTTAGTACCTTAATATCTCGTGGTGTTAGTTGCTTATATATTAGCCCGATCTTTACCATTAAATCACCATGGAAGTATAATCTTCTTTCTAGATACTTTATGATTAACTCTGTATTACTGGAGTGTAGAAACATTTATATACTCTTGATATATCCCGCTAATATCCTATCCCCCATTTAAAAACACGGCCATAGACGATTTAAATACCGGATAAGCAGTGGTTAGCGGTGTTGCTAATGATAGATGTGATCGGCATTATAATGATTACAACATATATGACGATACTAGCAATACCACTACTGTTTAATCATACGAAGATAAAAGCGAGTACAAGAAAACGTGTTGTAGAAAACAAGACCAATTCCGAAACCAGGTCTAAAAATATCCAGCCACGCTCCAACAGAATAGTTGTTGTCATGGGAGAGATAGATGACAAGAAGATCAATGAGATAATGAGGATTCTCTCAAACAAGTAAGAGCCCTGCATTTTTAATCCATACGCATGTTATACTTTTACGGGACGTGTATGAAGAAAATAATGAAGAACCTAGGGCCTGGTTTTATAGCTGTTTTATCGGGGATCGAGCTAACAAACGTGTTTATGTACATGTTATTTGGGAAACTATATGGATTAATAGGAGTTTTACTTGTCACAATAAGTATTATACCAATGATATTCATCCAAGAGGCAATAACTGTGCCCAAGATACTTTATGGCACGACGCCATCGTCATATCTTCTCACGCACAGGAGAAAGACAGGGGTTTTCTACCTAGTTACAATATATTTTGGCTCGCTTCTGGTAATGCTAGTAAACGCGATCATAATCTCTGTGCTTCTAAGTAATCTATTTGGTGGATCCTGGCTACCATACCTGCTACTGGTAGTTCTAGTTGCATCACTTATTCCAGGCAATTCTCGTATCGGTAGATCAATAGAGAGAATACTTGCTGGTTTATCATTATTTCTTTTAATCTACTTTGTGACTTTCATTATTTCTTTGTTCCACGGCTCTGTAGATAGGATGTTATCTTATAGTACTCCATCTCTCTTGATGATAATTGCTCTTTGGGGCGCTGCTTCGAGTCCCTATTCAATGCTAGTTCAAGAGGACGATGATGATCTAAGTGATCTAAGGCTATCACTACTTGTTTCGATAATTATCAGTTTCTCGATAAGTGGAATAGCCTCTATAACCAACATTCGAACAAACATCATAGGAGCATTAGCGCTTACATCACAAGACTATTATTATTCATATCTCGTCATTATTGGCCTCATATCCACCACCATTTTAGCTATGTCGACTATCTTCGTTACGGTTGGCAGAATTATTTCTGGTTCCATCAAAGTATTAAAGACAAGAGTATCAGAGATCAGCCAAGTATTCTACTCAGTGGTAGCCTTCATGTTTATACTGTCATGTGTAATAGCCTATGTAGGCCATAGTGCACTTGAAGAACTGGTAATATTTGGCTCAGCATTCATAGGTATTATTAGTACTATTGCTATGTATCCATTGCTCATTTACTATTTTGATATCTATACAGCTTCAAAGAACCGTGTAATAGGCATTAATCTTGTGGGTCTTCTCGTAACAGTGATCGTGTTAACCATTATTATTCTGTCCAGCTTCCTCTTTTAAGATCTTCATGAAGGTCTCTATGAATCTATCAATATGTTCCCTGGTAACATGCGGCATAACAACTATTCTGAGCCCATCAATGCTGGGGGCCCTGTAAATGTAATAGCCGTGTGATAAAAGATTGTCAAGTAAGTTCTCCGAGTCGATGGTTTTGTGTTTAAACACAACTATGGGTAGGACAGGCTTCCATACGATGACATCGTTGATTTTTGATAGTTTCTCGTATAGGTATAGTGCTGTATCGAGGCATCTCTCGGCGATAGTGGTATATCCTTCTAGCCCATGTTTCTTAATAACAGCCCATACTGCAGCCACCGAGCCTCCCGGACGCGTGCCTAGAAGACCATATTGGTATTTACCGAGAGTGTAAGGTAGTTCTCTTCTAGCATAGGACAGTAGCTCCTCATCTCTGAACAGTATAAGGCCTGAAGGAATAGGGGAAAGCCCATTTTTATGGAAATCAACAGATATGCTCGAAACACCATCAAAGAACTTAAGATTGGTTTTGATATAGCCCTTACTATAAAAGGAAGGAATAAATAGCCCGCCATATGCCGCGTCGATATGCAAGTATATACCGTATCTATACGCTATATTGGCAACCTCTTCGATCGGATCAATTGTTCCCCATTCAGTTGTTCCCGCTGTTATTACTATTGCCGCTATATCGTCTTTTTTATTCTTCACTATCTGATTGATTAGCCTGGCATCTGCTACATGGTTGTCATTGACCGGAACGTTTTTTATCTCCATACCTAATAGATGAGCCGCCCAAATTACAGAATGATGAACGGTCTCCGGTGCTATTATGAGTTTTCTTCGGGTCTTCTCACGCGCTACGTAGAGAGCTATTATGTTTGATTCAGTTCCACCGCTTGTAACAAAACCTGTACATTTACCGTATAATTTGGACATAAAATCTATAATTTCTTTGCTGAAGTACTCTATTGCAGGAAAGATTTTTGTGTCTCCCGCATTTGTATGGATAAAAAGATTGTATGCGTAGACGGCGATACTATCGGGCTTAGTAGTCATTGAGCCAAGTATGTATCCCCCATCATGTTTTGGTGTTTTATTATATATTTCTAGCAATTTTCTAATGATCTCTATTTCTCTCAATAACGGCCGCCTTATATTCATGTTTGAGGGAACTATTTACTTGAGAAACTTCTCTTCATACTCCTTCAGATACTTCACACTCTGTTTCAAATCTATGAAGAGTTCTCTAGCCTCTATGACGTCTTCTGCTCTCACGGTATCTCTTCCTTTCCGCTCAGCAACTATTCGTGCAGGCTCAAGGAGCTGTACAGCATATCTTAAGCTGGTTTTACTCCCCACAGCAACCAGCTCCTCTAGTGCTCCCTCATCAAGCTTTATGCCTTCTTCACTAGCTCTTATCTTTATGATTTCCCTTATTTCATCGGGTTCGTAGGGCTTTGTCGGAATAATTAATAGCCTATCCAATAGATCAAGTGGCACACCATGCGGCGACTCTAGATCGGTACCCCTGATCTTTGCTATTCCCCTGTTCGTAGCTAAAATAATTATTGGCGAGAACTCGCTCTCCATAGCCCTTGAGAGAAAACTGAACGCCTCGATGTCGAGCATATGTGCATCGTCAATGAATAATACTCCGGGAACGAGCTCTGCTTTTTTCTCGTCAACCCACTTCTTTATCATTTCATCTACTTCTTTCCTAACTTCAGGCGGTATTTCTCTTTCAACCCCTAGGGCGAAGAAGCTTATTAGTGCTCTCTGGGAAGCCACTGCTAGGTCTAGATCATGTATGCTGAAAGTACGCACTATTTCTTTTCTTTTCTTCACTGGGCCGCTCGGCATATCGACATATTTGTATGTCTCTATATCATAGTATCTAGCTGATTCTACTCCTTTCACCCGGCCAACACGGTTGACTCTACCTGTTTCGGCATCTATCCAGATAAGGTCTCCTTTCTTGATACCGAGCTCGAGGATCTGTCTTGTTATTTCCTCGCCAACAGTGAGCGTGAGTTCTTCGTCTTTCGTGCGTAAAGTGATCCTAGTCTCTGCCGGTATAGCCATGTAGGGGACGAGGGGGTGTCTTCTCCTTCGAATCTTTATTGAAGTTACTACTCCCTCATAGACTGTTCTTTCTTCTCTAACGCGTACCCCAATAGCTCTTCTTAACGCTTCCATGAGAATCTCTGTTTTCTTCTTCTCGCTACTATAGATCTCCGAGCCGCTCATAGCTACAAATGGTGTATCTTCTCCGAGCTCCCTAGCAATAGCTATAGCTAGGGCTGTTTTACCGGTACCAGGCGGGCCGACGAACAGTACTCCTCGGCCAGCTATTCGGCCCTCTTTTATCATCTTTACTACTATTCCAGCAGCCTCCCTTGCTTTCAACTGTCCTACAAGGCCATCCGCAACCTTGATCGCTTTGCCATTCTCGTCCAGACCAAGACCCCTAATATGGCTATGAGCGCCTATTCTCTTTGGCCTCTCAACTCTAATCTCGATCGACATCGTTCCGCCCCCTATATATCCTAAAAACAATTGAGGTTTAAGAGGTTCATCTATGAAGAAGATAACTTATTTATTATAGTTATTATAGTGTCAGTCGCCGCTGAATACCTCATAGGCCCCAGCCCCTAAGGCCTCGGATACAAAACTCTCAACATCATCCATAGTTTAGCATGTTTATCAGCAGGAAATAAATATCATTACCTATTTTCTACAGAATATCTATTTGATTACAACAGGTGTTATTATTGAGAATTGCGGACGATCTAGAATACATACATAGACTTCTGATAGATAAATCTAGAGAACTCCTAAAACTACTCGACGACTTTACTTCTCAGAGCCCTACATTGAGAACATCAAAAAACGAGCTCCTCAAAATCCACAAAGAACTCGTACTTCTACGTCCACCGCTCGTTGTAACTAGGCCATACATAGATGTTTTAGTTAGAACCTTAACAAAAATTAATAACATAATATATATCGTCAAGACAGAAAGCCTCAGTGTAGATGAAATATTATCTCTTTTGGCTGATATCAAGCAATTACTCATCGAGTACAAATCCATTACCAAGAAAGAAAGACTAAAGACCATGATCGGTCTTCTCACACCAATTTATACCGGAGTATTCATATTTGCTGCAGATGCTTTGTCTAGATTGGTGTTGAGTCAAGATACCCCGCCCATTGTTCTCCTCGCAGCTCTAGCTTTATCGACATTTATACTTTCGTTTATCCGGTTAAAACTCGCATACTATTCCCTAATACTAGGGGGACTCATAGGTGTATGGTTAGACTTACTATATCCATTAAATGAATCGAGCCAGACTATATACTCGAGCATTATCTATTTCCTCCTACTAGCAGTAAGCCTCTCCTACTACAATATTATAAGGACTTCATCCTCCGAATATAACAGGGCGAGAATAAAGAATCTCATAAAGGAAGCAACAGAAATACATGAGGAGATACCTATGAGTCTTGAGTCGTCCGAGGTAAAATATAAGCTGGAAGAGCTAACCAAATATTTCACCAGATTATATGGAGATAAGGGGAAAGAGCTTCTAATGTACAAGATTAATGTTATGGTTATGAACGGGAAGAAACGCGACGATGTAATTAATGAGCTATATAGTCGCCTCATAAGCAAAGCAAAAAACTTTTCGAAAGGGATTATTTAAACTTTAAACAATATCTTTATAGAATCTCGGTTAATCACTAAAACAAGACTGGGCGATTTGCTTATGGGGTGTGAAGATGTCAAAACCCTCAAAGTCTAAGGAGCTCAAGATAATTACACGACACGTGATAACGATTGATGATATAAAGAAAGATCCAAGAAAAGTGAAGCTCCTGTACATAATAAGCGCTACCGGCGGAATAAGCGAAAAAGCTCTTCAGTATCTCCTCTACTACATGAAAGAGGGGGGCTATGATCTGGGATACAAGTTTGTCATGCTTGGAACGGCACCCTCAAGCAAAGAGATCCTGAATGATACCTTGGCGCTAAGGTACGTGGGCCTCCTAGAGACAAATCCTAGGAGAAAACTAGTAGTAACAAGTCTAGGTAAGGAATTCCTAGAGAAAGATGGGGACAAATACATTGGTGATGATGAGAAAGACCAAATTAGAAAACTCGTTGAAGAGCTTCGAGTCAAGATAGCGCCGATAGATGCCGAAGTAGAGTTGTTGTCTAGGCCTCGTAGGAGAAGGAGAAGACTTTTCTAATGCTAGAAGTGGGTTAAACGATCATTACTAGCCTACCAGCACACCACATCTGTATATTTCTCTAAATAAATATTATTTTAGTAAATAATGACTATATCGATGTTGGATAGAATCTCCTTTCCTCCGTCTTCCCGATCGTCAATATTGGGTTGAGCTTTCCTTCCTCAGATAACTTTTTGATATGTTCCGCAAATTCGGATGTGTGTTTGATATCTAGTTCCAAGAGATCATAGAATACGTTCCTTAAAGTACTCCATAGTTCCACAAGCATTTCGCGAGGCATGTGACTGATAACCATTGGCTCCTGTAACCACTGGTCGAATGCCTGAATTGTTCTCATCATGTGTTGAAAGGCCTGCCTCGTCATTATTATTAGTTCGAGTCTATCGGCTTCCTTATATCCTTGCTCAGCCTTTTTGAAGCTCTCAATGATCTCCTTCTGCCTCTTAACCCATGCCTCAAGATTTTGAAAAGGCGCACTCATTATTTGCACCACAAATGATTTTAGGTAATAGATTTCTTATCTGTATACTTTAAAAGAGTTATTGAGTCTCTTCATTCACGGCGACACTAGTCTCGGACGACAAATTATATGGTTTTCCTTCTCGAAGTATATACTTCGGTATCTTACCAGCATATGCACGTAGGAACTCAATATCAGATGCTTTCTTTCTCTTCTTATCAGGCAACATTATGAGTATGCCGTCACGTATGGGATACCATCTAAGACACTTTGGACAATAGATAATGCCAGTCTTTATCCCTATTTTCAAACATTTGTCACAAGGATACTCTGTGCCCGGTTTTACTGGTTGTCTCTTATATGCACAATAGCTCTTGCAAAGAGGTTTCTCAATATCGGAAGTATCAATATTCTCTTGAATTTCTTTCTCAAAGACAATTATTTCCAAAGGGTAGTGTTTACAGCCAAGGCATCTTATGAGGTCTAGCGCCCAGTAGCGCATCATTGTTTTCCAAGCACCTCGCTGATCAGGGATTTAACCGTTTCTAATAATTCTTCAGCTATCTCTTTATTCTTTGCTTCAAGCATTATTCTCAGCAAAGGCTCTGTTCCGCTCGGTCTTACTAGTAGCCAGAAATCGTCCGCAATTACCTTGACGCCATCGATTGTTATGAGCCTATGATTCTTAAAATGTTCTTTCACCCTTTCTACGACCTTTAGAGCTGTTTGTCTATCCATATGTATCTTTGTTTTTATCAGATGCCACTGTGGTAGCTCGTCGTAGAGTTCTGATATCTTTCTCTTATCCTTGGCTAGCATTTCGAGAAGCAGAGCCAGCGTCATTCCACCATCTCTTACAAGCTGGTGCGGCGGATACATGAATCCGCCGTTCTCCTCGAATCCACAAAGCGCATCGCCACGCCTCTGCATTTCTCTGGCAATGTCTACGGCGCCGACCTTTAGCCACACGACCTCCACGCCATAGGGTCTCAGAACGTTCTCGATCAACGTGCTTGAAGACACTGCTGTGTATACTTTTCTCGGAATGTCGGGGTGTTTCTCGAGCAGGTATCTAGCTAGTAGAATTGCTGTTCTGTCACCCCATTGTACCCTGCCCTTATCATCGATGACTATTGCTCTATCTGCATCACCATCATGGGCAAGGCCAAGATCCACACCCATAGACGCTACCGCTTCAGCAGTTGATCCTAGATTTTCTGGTGTAGGTTCAGGATTTCTTCCGGGAAATAGTGGATTAAGATCCCCATTAATTGTAATTACCTTTACACCTAGCTTCTGAGCTATTCTAGGAGATGTTAATGCCCCGACACTATTCGCAGGATCGATAGCTATTGTGAAGCCTCTTTTCCTTATTAAATCCGCATCTACATGTTTGACGACCGCATCAACATATATGTCGTTAACATATGGGAATATCTTCACTTCACGTGGCACTTCCCGCCATGAGATGCTGTTAAATCTTCCCTCAAAACATATCTCCTCAACTTCTCTCTCCATATCTCTTGGAAGCTCTATTCCGTCATGCCAGATCACTTTTATACCATTGTATTCTGGAGGGTTATGGCTCGCCGTTATTATCACTCCACCGTCAAATCCTCTCTTTTTGACAACATATTGTATGGCAGGCGTGGGTGCTAGACCAGCATCATATACGTGGACACCAGTACTTAGAAGACCAGAGACTACAGCAGTCTTTATCATTTCTCCGCCTACTCTAATGTCCCTGCCAACAAGAAGCTTTTTCCCGGGACCGAAGAATGTCCCTATGGCACGTCCTAGTCTGAGGGCTAGTTCCGGCGTCAACTCTTTGTTAACTATTCCGCGCACTCCATCTGTTCCGAAAAGCTTTCCCATGATCATTCACCTCTTAATAATGTATTGTAAAGCAAAGAATCGTTACTACCATGGACGTATATCATGTATCTACCAATAAAAACATGACTCGTATCCTAACATTTAACCACAAAAACATATTAGTCTTAAAACACTTCTTTCATTTATTCTTCCTCTTCGAACTCATATTCTTCAAGCACATCTTCAAGGGCATCTCTCACATCATTCTCGCCTTCTCTTATTGCCCATTCAACCTTATATCCCATCTTTTCCAGTAGCTGTCCTGCCTCGATGGCTATGTCCCGGATCTCGCTCAAAACATCATCTACGAGTATTTCTACATCTTCACCGTCTTCAATGAGATCAGCTAGAACATCTGATAGCTCATCGCTGGGTTCGATCGATATCTTTGCGGTCCTGTTTTTCTCGCGTAGCGTTATAATCAATGTTATGGGTAGTGATTGATGGGTAGCCCTGACGGTTCCTTTCTGCTTTTTTACCTCTAAGTCTCTATCTTCTAGCAATTTTATGAGCTCGTCTATCATCGCTCTCCCCTTAATTGTTTCTTCGGTAAAATGAGTTTTATTAAAGATTACTTCTATCTCTCAATACGTTGCTTTTAAATACACTCTTATCCAGGAAAACCGATTGAGTGATGACACGCATGAATGAAAAGATAATGATATTGATAGGCGGAAATAATGTAAATGATGTATTGAAGAAAGTAATACTGTCACACAAAAATTCTGAAATAGTAGTGATAACGGACCGAATCAATGCAACGAGCATAGGTAGAATGATTGGGGCTTTAAGGAGAGTTGCTCCCAAAATTAAATATTACGTGTTCAATGAGAACTCTCCCGAAGAAAACGCTCTAAAACTCTTTGTGATGAACAAGCCTGACAGAGTAATCGTTATTGGTAATTCTAAGCCTATCGAATATATATTACGTATAGCTAAGAAGAACAAAATACAAAAGGTGGTGTAATAAAACCATTGATCAACATCGGGATACCTATATGGTTAGGAAACATAAGCGAAGATCTAGTCTGCGGTCTCAACAGCCTCTTAGCATATGGGGTTAATATGGTAGAGCTATCTATCGATTATCCATGGCCATTCAAAGAATCGTGCAAGTTACAAAAGTTGATTGCGTTAGTGAAACAGAATAACATGCATATTAATCTCCATGCACCATGGCGAGACATTATTCTAGCGTCGCCTTATGGAGAAATAGGTAGAGCGTCGATAGAAGTTATATTAAGATCAGTTAATGATCTAATCAATGAGGTATCCTCGTATATTGTTGTACATCCTCTAACTATGCAACGTCTCGATATATCTGACAACCGGAAGGAAGCATTATCGAAATTCAGGGAAAACATAAAGGAGCTTACACGGAGACTTGACCTCGATAATCACAGCGTAATGATCGTTGTTGAAAACCTGGTTGGAGGAATAGGTGCTGAGCCAGGAGATCTAGCCGAAACCATTGAAGGCCTTGACCATGTCGGCCTATGTCTCGACATAGGTCATTTAGCAAGTAGGTACAAGAGGTATCTTTCAGAATATTATGAGGACTTCTATACTTATCTAAAAGATGTTGTGGAGTCCATAGGCGGGATCAAGGTGCACGTTATACATATACATGACGTTGACGAACATGGCCGTGAACACCTGCTTATAGGTGAAGGGTTTCTTGACTTTAAACAAATATTTAAGATAATATCGAAGCTAGGCCCGAAAAACATAGTGTTTGAAGTGTTTAGGAGCAAGAATTTGAGGGTTAATTTGAACACTATTGCTAAGAATATTGGTGATGCGATTTCATGGGCAAAGATATACATGGCCTGATCGTAGGAATAGACGAGGCTGGAAGAGGGCCAATAATAGGAGATATGATCCTCGTCGCAGCAGTATTTGAAAGCAAAGATATTAAAAAACTCAAAGAACTAAGAATTAAGGACAGCAAGGAGCTTAACCCCCATATAAGGGCTCAGCTCTTTCTCCCAATAATCAAAAATAGTGTAACTATAGTGTCCAGCCACATAACCCCAGAGGAAATAGATAGTTTTAGCTTGAACAGGCTCCTCCTTGAGAGAATAATTTACCTTCTCAAGATCATATCATTAATTACTGGAGGAAAAGAGATCACAAGCATTATTATAGATGAAATAAAGGGTTGGCAGAAAATCCTTCCGGAGAAGATCAAGGAGATAGCCCCGAACGCTAAGTTAATTGTTGAGCCAAAGGCTGACTCGAAATACATCGTTGTATCGGCCGCAAGTATAGTAGCCAAACATATCAGAGACCTAAACCTTAAGCCGGCCCGTAGACTATTAGGTGATTTTGGCAGCGGCTATCCATCTGATCCTAGAACCAGAGAATGGATAGTCTTGGAATACGACACCAAAGAGAGCCCGCCACCTAGAATGATCAGACGGACCTGGTCGACGCTAAGCTCATTAGCACCTTCCTGGTTTACTAAGAAACAGGCCAAGCCTCTAAGAAGAAAAACAGCCCAAAAAAGCATCCTTGACTACATTATCTCGAAACAATAACATAGATGGGAATCGGTGATCCGAGTGCCTGCAAATCTTCCTGCAGAGGCAAGAGCTAAATGGATAAAGGTTATGGAAGCGAAGACCCCCGAGGAGAAGATCAGGGCTCTTGAGGAATTTCTTGCAGCTGTGCCTAAACACAAGGGAACAGCTAACCTTAGGCTATGGGCAACGAGGAGACTTGCGGAGCTCCGAGAAGAGATAGAAGAACAGAGACGGAAGAAGATCGGTAGAGGAATCAGCTTCTTCGTCGAAAAAGAAGGTGCCGCACAAGCAGTGATTGTTGGCCCGCCAAATACCGGAAAGAGCTTCCTTGTCAAAACACTTACAGGTGCTAGAACACGTATAGCGGATTATCCCATGTCAACAAGGTTTCCTGTGCCCGGCATGCTCCAATATAAGGATATATATTTCCAGCTCGTCGACACCCCGCCTATTATAAGTGATAGGGGGCCGTGGAACAACAGGGTTATAGGGCTTGTGAGGAATGCTGACGCCGTCATAATAGTGCTGGATGTAACACGTGATCCCGTCAAAGACTACTTGGAGCTTAGAAGACTGTTTGAGGAGTCCGGAATACTCTTGTACAAGCCTCGAGGCAGAGTCGTCATAGAAAAAGAAAGGCTTGGGAAGACAGGCATAAGAGTTACTCTGATGGGGCGGTTATTGGATGGGACAATAGATGATGTGCGGAAACTACTTGAGGAGTACAGGATATATAGTGCTCATGTCAAAATATATGGCGAAGTATCGCTTGACAATGTCGAACAAGCGATCTTCGAGAGCAGAGTATATAAGCCAAGTATAATAGTAATCAATAAGGCAGATATCGATCTAGCAAGGGCAAGGGAGGCAGCATATAGGCTTCACGAGATCACATCCTCAACACCGATAATTATAGGCTCAGCAAAGCTTGGAAAAGGATTTGAAGATCTAGGTAAAATACTGTTCAAACTGCTTGATCTTATAAGAGTATATACTAAGCAACCAAACGGCCCAGTCGCAGATAAGCCTCTCGTTCTTCCCAGAGGATCAACAGTATATGACGTCGCCCGTCTCATCCATAAGAGCTTTGTGAAAAACTTTAGGTACGCTAGGATCTGGGGACCTTCCGCAAAGTATCCTGGGGAAAGAACAGGGCTTGAACATATACTGGAAGATGGTGATATTGTGGAGATCCATGTTAAAGGGTAAAAACGTTTCATCTTCTT
Organism: Desulfurococcales archaeon; assembly: GCA_015520735.1. Lineage (GTDB taxonomy): Archaea > Thermoproteota > Thermoprotei_A > Sulfolobales > Desulfurococcaceae > JAADCY01. The sequence goes on along the minus strand of WAPN01000017.1, from coordinate 11,700 downwards.
ACACGGGGTATGATTATCCTTATAATGTTTCTTGTGTGATCACGCTCAACCCGTAATCCGGAGGGATCAGCGTCTGGTGGTAGTCTAACGCACGTCTCGTATCTCCTAAACTTTATCTCTTTAAATACACCCCACTTTTCAAATCGTATTTCGCGCTTAAGCTGGCATCTCAGAGTCAACAAGCTATCTCTTACCTCTACTGATAAGGCGTTTAGATCACCGTACGGCAAGTCCACAACCAACTCGTAGTGCTCGGGATAAGCAGTGAAAGATACAAGTGGTTCTAATACTCCGTCAGGACTCCACATAGTCCTCGTTGATGATAGCTCCTCTTCCATCTCCTCAAATATCTCCTTCATCCGCCTCCTAATTCTTTCGAAGAATTCTTCGAAACTCATGTTCTCACCCTACTGATACATGAGAGGCATTTGTTTCTCGTAGTGTTTCTGCATCTCCGTCATTGCCCTCTTGGTTTGCCTCATGAGCTCTCTGGTCTGTAGTTTTAGGAGCTCTGCTTCTTCGAGTAGTTTGTCAACATTGATCTCTATCCCTATGAATTTTGATAGCCCTGTCAATGTTGTTGCTGCGGCCTCTGGATCCGGTAAGTCAAAGAAGCTTTCAGAAAATATTGCAAGATTGTTAATATTTCTTCTCCTCGACTCCTTCATTATAACCGCGTAGGGCCCTGCGATGAAGCCTTCTTCCAGTTTGTTGAACCCTAGTTTTTCAGCTTCTTCGGCTAGCCTATCATTACTTGCTAGGTAGTATAGCCTAGGCTTAGCTATCTGTAGTCTGTTCGGCACAGCTATACCCGATAGGCTGAGAATATAATGTATACCTATTTCACGGGCATACTCTATTATGGCGTATGAGAGTGGATATATTGCTGGCGCGGGTATGGGGGCTTCACTGACCAGTACCAATATTTTTCTATCATCACTTATGTACAGTTGTATTGGGCTCATAGGGGTGTGTCTGTGCACCACCGTAACAGGCGGGAACAGCGCCGGAGAATCTATCTCTCCGATAAGTTTCATGTTCTTGCTAGTCACTAAGTATCTACTAGCAATAGCTCCCACCAAGCCGGCGTCCGGCAAGCCTAGGACAAGATACTTTGGGGTAGGCTCTTCATATGGATTATAATATTCATGTACAATGATCCTGTCTAAGCTAATACTCCTAATAGGTCTCTGTATGATCATGCTTTTCACCAAATTACCTGCCAAGCTAATTAACAATATCTATCTGCGGATTTTTAGATATTGGTATCATGACGGGAGAATTGATATTTATGGATATGATGAAGCTGTTGGAGGGGCCCCGGGCCCTTAAGCTACCCCAGGGGTGAACACATCTGCGATTCGTTCTGGCATGACTCTCTGCATCGGGTCCGGGACCCCATGATAATCATCGGGGCTCCCGGGTTTATAGCTCCATTTTCATGTTGTCCCATGCTTATCGTTCCATAACTCGTATGCTTTGAGCATCTCCGGACTTATGCTGGGCTTGTGGGCTTTGATCACCTTTATGAAGTCATCAACTGTAATGGGGCGTGGCTTCCCTATTCCATTGTTTTTCTCGAAGTGTTCCTGGGCTACATTGAACTGTACCTCTTTAACTATAGTCTCAATATCGGAGCTACTATATCCTTCTGTTAACTCAGCTAGTTTATCGAGATCAATATCAGCTACCTCATATACTGCTGCAAGTTTAGTTATGTAGTGCTGGAACAACTGTTTCCTTACATCTTTATTAGGTGGTGGAACATAGATCCTTTTCGCGAATCTCCTAATAAATCCTATATCGAGTTGCCATGGCTTGTTGGTTGTCCCGATAACGAATACTGGTACGCGATTATTTTGTTTATCCTTAAGCCCATCCATCTCCATTAGAAACTGATTACGCACACGCTTTTCACCACCAACCTCATCACTATACTGCTGCAGAAGACCATCAACCTCATCAATAAAAATCAATACAGGCGTTCCCTCTGACGCTATCTGGCGGGCTCTATCAAACACCCTCTTCACATTCTTCTCAGCCTCACCAAGCCATTTCGACATTATAGTCGCCGGGCTAACATCTATCAGCGCAGCATTGATCTCATTTGCGAGAGCATATGCAATAAGCGTCTTTCCACAGCCCGGCGGACCGAACAAAAGTATTCCCTTGGGCCAACCTAGAGGAAATAATTCAGGATGAAGAGTGGGTATTATCACTGCACGTTTCAGAGCTAGCTTCACATGCTCAAGATCCACAACATCATTGAACCTAATCGGGTTCCTCTGATTCGGGTAGATTACCTCTATCTCGTCAACATTTTCTTTCTCCCTTGGCCTTCCCCCCACACTAACTTTTTGTAGATGTTGCTCTAGTTTCTTGATCCTTAACCTGTATTTTTTAACAAGGGCTGCGTAGAAGTCTGCCATGGAGCTGTCAGGATATAGTCTAAGGAATCTTACAAACATTTCGATAGCTGCCTTATAGTATTTGATCGCTTTTTCATAATCACCCTTCCTATCTGCTTCCACAGCCAAATGGGCATATTCAGTTCCTTTTTCTATTAGATACTGTGAAGGCATACTATCATCTACCCCGATAGATGATTGATTAGGTGAGAAGGCAATTAGATAGAATCTCACCTAGAAAGCTTTATTTTACCTTCTCTTTCAAGCATCTGCAGAGCCATGAAGATCTGACTTCTTGTCACACCATACTTCTTACAGAATGAAGATATATCTAATACACCACCGGTTGACTTTATCTCTTCGATAAGCCATGTCTTGATGAGATCTATTGAGGCTCTCACATTCATGGAAGTCTTCTTCGGAGCCATGACTAGTTGGGCTGATCCTATTGGCTCTCCCTCCGGTGGTAAGGGAGGCAGCGTTTTCTTTAAAGGCTCCGCTTTATTTATCGCTGTGTTAATTGAGGATGAACTTTGTATTTCGGGTAATGGGGAATTTGAGAGATTGGTGCTTGTCATTATACTGGATACCTTTCTCTCGATTTCCATCACAGCCATCGCTAGATCGGGAGCGATTTTCTCGATCTTTGGCTTTATCATCTCGAGCTCCTGGATTATTTCGGGTAAGTGCTTTAGAGGCTCCTCTACATGGGTCAGAGTCTTAAGCCTGACTTTCACACGAACGAGATCTATTCTTACAAGATCGAATATTGAGAGAAGCTTACTTATGTGAGTGAGCTCGTCTAGGAATATTTTCTCATACTCATTCTTGCCCTGTCTTGCAAACATTTCGGCTTTTCTACTATGTTCTTCCTGCATCTCCTTAAGATTATTGATCGTGCCCTCTATGTTGAGGAGCATTCTATCTATCTGTGCGATAGCCTCCGCTATCGTTTTCCTTATGGGATCACTACTGCTCTTGAATCCAAATATCCGCGAGAATAAACCCCTGACATTCCGTATTGCTAGGCTCACTATATTGCACCCCTCGTGTTATTGAACCCGTTTATCTTGTGGTTCAAAAACATGTTTTTAAACACCTGACAAGGTACTACCTGGAAAATACCTTATCCTTCCAGCACTACTACTGGTAGAGGCTGCTCCGATGATGGAACCTGCTCCTCGGTCTTGTTGACTGGCCCAATATCTATTGGCTCCTTCTCTAATGCCTCGATCTTCTCAAGGTGCTTCTTTACGCTTTCCTTCTCTAGCTGTGCATGGTCTAGATGCTTCCTAACTTGATCTGCTGCTGTCTTGTATGCCTTATCCGGTATCTCCCCAGCCATGTAACTGACCTTGAGGCTAGTCATTGCTTTCTCTAGCTCTAGGATAATGTCTTCGAGCTCATATTGTCTCTTCTTGAGTAGATCCTTTACCTTCTTGGCCTCATCCTTAGCCTTCATTAGAGACTCTTCTAGTTTCTTCTTGAAGGTATCGTAGGCGTGACGGGGTATCTCCTTCTTAGCGTATAGGTCTTCTAATGCGATCTTCCTCTTCCTCAGCCTCTCGAGTCTCCCTTCAACAACTTTGGCTTCGTACTCCCACTGAGGTACTAGGATCGCCTCGCCATCTTTGAAAATGAATCTGTCTATAGGGATCTGCTTAAACTCTACCTCTCCAAGGCTTACCTCTAGGTGCGTCACATTTCCATCAGCATCGCTATAGAAGCTGACTATGTGACCTAGTCTTCTACCGTAAGGGTCGTTTACTGGTTTGCCAAGGTATTTTTCTATATTCTCGACTTTCAGATCTGACACCCGGGAACCCCTCCATCAAATGAGTTTCCAACAGTCTATGGGTTCAAGGAAAGCTTAAAAAATAATGGACAAATCAGAAGCCTGGCACCTGGCATTGCCCCGCCTACAAAGGACTGCAGGGCTGCCACGCTTTTAACCCTCATCATCATTCGTGTGCTATGGGTCTTGGGGTTTATCTAGTTATCCAAGCCTGATTAAATAGATGGTGATTAGCATGGGGTTAGAGGCTCTGGCTAGTACTGCGAAGGCGTTATCTAGCATATTTAGTAGTGCAGCGTTGCAGGGGATCGGAACGGCACTGGTACTTATTGGTATAGGAATACTGCTAGTGATAGGTGTCGGGTTCGGTATATATGTATTAGTGCGTCTCGTTAGGGAGTTGCCTAATATGACTATTTCACAGTTTCTGAAAGTTGTAGTGCTGAGTGCTATTGCGCTGATAGTGATAGGCATAATACTACCATAACCTGGTATGTTTTAAGAAATCAGCAGCTTATACTGAATAGTTTGTTATAAAAAAGTTTTTCGATGAAATAATCTAGAATTTCCTCAAGAACATCTCTATTCCCGGATAATACGGTGATTCAAGCTCTAGCTCTATTTCGAGCAGTCTATTGTACTTGGCGGTTCTCTCTCCCCTAGCAGGGGCGCCAGTCTTGATCAATCCAGCATTAAAGCCTACAGCAATATCTGCTATAGTTGTATCTTCTGTTTCTCCGCTTCTGTGACTGATTATTGTTCTTAGTCCTTTGCGGTGGGCCATCTTTATTACTTCTAGGGTCTCGGTCAATGTACCGATCTGGTTTACCTTTACAAGTATAGCGTTTGACGAGCCCATCTCAATACCTTTTCTGAATCTCTCCGGGTTTGTGGTATAAATATCGTCTCCAACGATCAATATCTTGTTGCCCAGCGCCTTCGTTATTTCCGCAAAGCCTTCAAAGTCTTCCTCATACAGGGGATCTTCTATGATCACTATTGGATACTCTTCTACTAGTTCCTCGTATAGCTTGATCATATCATCTCTCTTGTACTCCTTGCCTTCAACAAGGTATACGTCGCGTTTCTCGTCATAGAACTGGCTGCTGGCAGCATCAATCGCTAGCGCTATGTCTTTTCCAGGATCATAGCCAGCTGCCTTTATCGCTTCAACCAAGGCATCAAGAGCTTCTCTAATCATCTCCATGGGTGGAGCATAGCCTCCTTCATCACCAACATTGACAGCGCTGGGTCCATATTTTTGTTTAAGCAGGTTTTTCAGCTCATGGTAAGTCTCGACAGCTGCTCTGATCGCGTCGCTGAATTTCTTGAAACCTACAGGGACTATCATGAACTCCTGAAAGTCCAATTTATTGCCAGCGTGTGCTCCTCCATTAATGATATTGAGCATTGGGACAGGGAGAGTGTCAGCATATTTACCGCCGAGGTAGAGATAGAGCGGTATTTCGAGGGTCGCAGCAGCCGCTTTTGCTACTGCTAGACTCGTCGCTACAATAGCATTTCCTCCTAATCTACTCTTATTGGGCGTACCGTCTATCTCGATCATTTTCATATCGATTTCTCTCTGGTTACGTACATCCATCCCTTTAAGCGCTTCGGCTATGACGGTGTTAACGTTCTCGACGGCTTTGCCTACACCTTTACCATGCCATTCTTTTCCGCCGTCACGTAGCTCTACTGCTTCGTGCTTTCCCGTCGAGGCACCACTAGGTGCATTAGCTATGCCTACTCCGCCAGCCTCCGTTACCACCATTACCTGCACTGTAGGATTTCCTCTAGAATCGAGAACCATTCTGGCGCGAACTGTTTTTATCTTGAATATCTCATCGGGAACCGCGGTAAAACTATAGTACGTCATATCCCATACACCTAGATACAAGAATATGGGTAGAGATGATAATAATATGTATGCTTGGATCAGTTTTTGGGCGATAATGGGGCTCGTTGTTCTTTCCGCATACTATGCCTGCGTATCATATAGGATCAAAAGATATTGGTTGTTTCTTCTTTTCTGCACCACTATTCTTACTCTCCTCAATATTGTTCTCATCGTGAGATCCAGATTAATCAACACGTCAACCGGCATCTCTATCCTGCTTATTGTCCTGATTATTGATTTCTACTACCTAGCTAAAGCGGTGCTTGGCAAGTTAGAGAGATATGATACATTTATAGTTCCCGCGTCACTATTGATAACCACGATAACAGCTTCGCTCATATGGTGATAATGAGGGGTTGATAAATGCCGAGAAAAAAGAAGGAACTCAAATGCCCTCGATGCGGCTCCGGGAATATAGAAGTAATTAAGACATGGCAACTAGTAGCGCCGTTACCGGATAAGAAGGGACGCATAACGATTACAGTTATGGGTTCTCTTCGATGCAGAGATTGCAGTTACAAGTGGAGAGGGGTGGTTAGCAAATTAAAGGTTGGCGGCTCAAGCATCGAGGTCGAAGGAACCAGGGGCAAAAAGGTTCTAGGCAGCGAGGAGGAACAAGAAGAAAGGAGAGTAAAAGAAATAGTAATCGATATAGATGATCTCGACTAGATTATGCAAAGGCGAAACCATGCCAAATAATTTACGGAAAAAGAGTGCTGAAAACAAGATTACTAGGGCCGAGATAGTAAAGGATGCGCTTATAATAGCTGTACTCGTTCTATCTATCTTCTCTAGACCTATCCTAGCAGTTGTAACCGGATCACAGGCTCCTATCGCAGTCGTGGATGGTTATAGTATGTTTCCCGTTCTTCGAATGGGTGATATAGTTTTCTCATACAAGTGCTCGCCCCAGGACATACATGTTGGTGATATTATTATTTATCGCGGAATAGACGGGAAGCTGATCATACACAGAGTTATAAAGGTTATAGTACATGATGGAGAATATTACTATGTTACAAAAGGCGACAATAATCCTATTGAGGATTACTTCGAATTTACTGGTCCCGGCGTACCATATCAGAGAGTTGTAGGGAAGGTTTTCAATGTAAACGGAGCAGTATTCAAGATACCGTACTTGGGATACGTGTCTATATGGTTCCATAACATTATCTAATCATAGTTTCGCTAGAATCTCATCATTTCCTATAATCTCTGTTATCCATTTACCCGTCGATCTCAGCTTCTTGATTGATGATATGAATTTTTCAAACTTGATCTCCTCTCTACTGTTCCACTCATTATATGCTTCTCTTATTTTCTCTAATGCCATGTAGTGATAATAGCATAGCCCCATGCGGTATTCCTCCCTATTACATACCAGGCATTTTCTATGCGGAGAAATGTATCCAAGTCTTATCGATAAGAGGTATCCGATCTTGTCTTTGACCCTGTCAAATTCTTGTAGTAGCTTAACTATTGTTTGGCGAGCTTCTTCAACTACTTCCTCGCGTCTAGCTATACCGTATCTGATAGCCTCCATTTTCTCCTCGAAATACCTGGTCATTTCAACACTGGTTATTTGGGGGAAATACTTAGTCAATACTTCTATGATCCCAAGCCCTAGATCTGTTGCGTTTACCTTGCCTCCCCTTGCCTCGAGATATCCTCTTCTGAACAATAATTCTATTATTCTTGCCCTAGTAGCTTCGGTACCGATTTCGACTTTCTCCATCCATCTCAGTATCTTTATTTTCGTGAGCCGCTCAGGGGGCCTTGTATATGTTCTTTGTAGCCTAGCTGTTTTAATGGGCACATGTTCACCCTTGATGAAAACTGGTATGCTTTTCTCCTTCGGTTTGGAGAAATAGTAGTAATATAGCCATCCAAGCTTGCCTATCCTCTGTCCCGATACGCGGAACTCGTAACCTTCGTGAGTCTTGAAGCGCGCCTGTTGTTGGATCAATAGCGCCTTTTCGGCGAACGCCGCCAGGAATCTGCGGACTATTAGGTCATATATCTTCCATTCATCACTGCTCAGCTTACCCGGTTTTAATCCCGTGGGATAAATGGCAGGATGTGCTGGGTCATCCTTTTTGCCCTGTACAGGCTCAAGTATTCCCCGCGTCTCCCTCAGGAGCCTACCAATTAAAGGACCATACCTATCTATCCCCGCGAGCTTCTCCATTATTCCCCGATAATTGAGTGTAGGCGGAAGTTTCTGGCTATTAGTTCTAGGATAGCTAATAAGTGCGTCAAGGTAGAGTTTCTCTGCTATTTCCTGGGTTTTGTAGGGACTGAACCCATAGATTCTCGCGGCTTCCTCCTGTAGATCGCCCAAGTTAAATGCTGGTGGTGGGTTAAGATATATAGTCTTCTCCGTATACTCGGTCACCATTAGGTATCCATCTTTCTTTATATTCTTAATGATCTCTTCTGCCTTTTTCCTTGTTTCGAGAGAGCCGGAGACATATTCTAGATGTATTTTTTCTCCGTTCTTGATGATTGTTACATCGGGTATGAAGAGCGGGAGGGGTACGAAAAGGTTTCTCTCGATCTCGTGATCTACAACGTGTTTTAGTGTTGGTGTCTGAACTCTTCCCGCGCTAAGGATTGTTCTTTTGCCTGAAGTCTTTCTCACAGCGTCCATTAGTGCTCTACTGATATTGATCCCCCATATCCAGTCGAGTTCGTGTCTGCAGAGACCTGCTTCTATCATTTCATAGTCTAGTCCTGTAAGTTCTCTGAATGCTTGTTTTAGCTCGGCTGGTGTTAGACTCGAGTATTTTACCCTATAGGCTCTATTGGTGTCTCCCACGAACTTTATGATGAGATAACCTATCACTGAGCCCTCTATATCGTAGTCACAAGCATTCACATAGTAGTTGGCATTTCTTGATAGTTTCTCGAGTAGTTCAATGAATTTCTTCGTGTGCTTAGCTTTACTGTCTATGATGTATAATGGTTTCCACTCATATTGGAAGATCGGGTAGCCCCGTTTATCCGTATATAATCCGTATAGGTGTCCAGCCGCGCTAGCGATCATTATATTAGCTCCATTACTTCTTATTACGTAGTAGGGTATCCCCTTCCACCTATTCCTCATGAACCTAGGCGATAATGCATAGGCTATCTTGCTTGCTGCTTTAGGTTTCTCAGCAATGATTAAGATGTTTCCTCTTAAATCCCAGATTTTGATCTTCCGTTCAGGTCTTCGCCTAATAGAGGCGGTTTTTTCTTGAGACACCTGTTTTTCTTGCTTCTCTTTTTCTTCGGTAGCCTTTATCTGCTCTTGAGGCTTTTTCCCGTGTTTTTTCAGATAATCAAGTATTGTCTTTGCAGACATATGTATCCCTTACATTACGGGCATTGACAACACTAATATAGCGAGATATAATGGTAGTATCCACCACGGCTTCTCGGACGAGAGCTGGTTTGCTGGGCCTGGATGGATTCCCCTGCCAAATACAAGTTTAAATAAGATCAATATAAAACCTAAGAACGTATAATAATACCCTAAAGACGGAGAGCCCATTTCTATCAGTGCTGTTCCTATTAGTAGTACGCCTATTATTACTATGTAAGAGATCATATTATGTGTACGAGGGCTTGTTAGGGATCTAATTATATGGCCTCCATCCAGCTGTCCTATAGGTAATAGGTTAAGGAAAGTTACAATGAATACTATAAAGGAGGCGAAGGCTAGTGGATGAAGCATTATAGTATATCCCTGAGGTATTCCTCTCAGTGCTATTATTATTTGAAGCATTAATGGCATGAATGAGAGCTCAGCCGCTTGTCTTGCTTGTATGAGCCTTGCCGCATGCTCGACCGTTATTAGTTGAGATAGATAAACCCCTATTCCACCAACTATTGTCGCCGCTATAAATCCAAAGATCGGCCCTGCTACTCCAATGACAGCTAAGCTTTTTCTACTAGGCGGAAGTGTTTTCATCGAAATAACTGCTCCGAGGGTTCCGATAAATCCTAGCTGGGCTGGAGGAGCTGGTATGAAGAAAGGACCATCAATAATTACCTCGTATCTCCTGCTAGCAATCATATGTCCCATCTCGTGAAGTGCAAGAGCGCCTAAAAAACACGCTGTGTAGATCACAGCATCGAACAAACTTTCGGATAATGCCAAGCCTGTCAAGAAAACGGTGATAGACGTTACCAATAAAAGAAACAACTGGACTGTTCTTCTTTTTCTCTTGTTGATTTTTAGGAGTCGTATTATTGGTTGCTCATATTTTATCTGAACAGGCATATAGCCATATTTTGATACATAGATACTATAGATATTGTTGAATTCTTCCTCGTCCAAGCTCCTGTTGACATATATATTTATAACTGGTGTACCTTTGATAGTCTGTTCATTAATAAATTCTATGGAGAGTCCAGCTCTTAAGAGTGGTTTCAAGATATCTTCTATTAATTTCGTCGAGGAGCCTAATTGCTGGGATTGCTTGTTTGCTTCCATCGGGCCTCATCCTGAGAATAGTCATGGGTAATAGGCCTCTTAATAATTCTACTATTGCTATTGCAACGGGATCTCTAACAGGGGCTTCGCTTGGATCGATCAAAGGCGGGGCACCAAGAGATAATTGTAGAGATCTTGCACCGATCAATCTAGCGATCTCGTATCGAGTTAAACGTTTTGGCCAAATTTTTTGCTCGCTATTATTCATACCTATCAGCCCATCAAATAGTTCGATAGCATGTAGAAAGCACTTTTAAGTCTAGACAATAGGGATGATATAGGTCTTTTAAAAAAGTTGCTCCAAAAATAATTGTTTTCCCTTACTTGAAGTTAAATTTTCCCAGATTTCCACTACTCTTGCCCTTCTCCTTTTCTTCCTTCTTTAGCGGACTCGCCGCGATTATATCATCGATCTTGAGAACCGTTGTCGCTGCCTCGGTCGCACTCTTTAACACGTTCTTCTTAACTATGGATGGCTCCACTACATTGATCTGTGTTATATCCTCAACTATCCTTCCATTAATCACATCAATACCAGCATACACTTTGCCCTCGCTATGTAGCTGTCTTAGCTTCATGAGTGCCTCAAGTGGGTCCAATCCTGCAGTTTCCGCCAAGATCATCGGTATCTCTTCTAGTGCTGTAGCGAATGCTTCAATTGCCAATTGTTCCTTGCCGCCAATCTTTGCTGCGAAGTCTCTCAGCTTGAGCGCTAGTTCTACTTCTACAGCGCCACCACCAGGTAGTACCTTAGGCTCTCTCATTACGTTTCTGAGGACATTTAATGCGTCCTTGAGGCTTCTCTCTACCTCATCAAGGATCATGTCGTTTGCTCCACGGATAAGGATCGTCACTGCTTTGGGGTTCTTGCATCCCTCGATGAACACCATCTTGTCGTTTCCTACACGGCGCTCTTCAACTAGTTCTGCCTCTCCTAGATCTTCGGGTGTCAGATCTCTGACACTACTTACTATTCTTCCTCCTGTTGCTCTTTCTAGTTTTTCCATGTCGCTTCTCTTTACTCTTCTTACTGCTAGTATTCCTTTCTTTGCGAGGAAGTGCTGGGCAACCTCATCAATACCCTTCTGACAAATCACAACATTAGCACCAGTCGAAG